>CAIYOY010000144.1 GCA_903927905.1 uncultured Verrucomicrobiales bacterium
GCGCCCACTCCAGACCGGCGGTTGGGAAGTCTTCCTCGGCCGTGATCTTTTGGGCCCCCTCCATCAACGCGACCGGTCCCGCAGTGTGCGTCCAGTGCGTCATATTCGCAAACTGTAAGCCATGGCGGGGCGCTAAGCTGTAAGCGATGTCTTGGCACTGTGCCTGTGACCCGCAGCAGCGTGAAATTTTAAAGACGGTAACGGTTAATTCGGACGCTTTCTGGCTGGCGAAGCTGCTGCGGGTCACAGACCCGCGCTCCGCTAAAATAGCCCACTACCGGCATTTTATCGGCCGCAAAAACGGTTGCAGCGTCCGCTAAAATGATTGCCTGGTCCGCGAGAATGGTTTTAGGGGGCGATAAAATGGCTGACCACGCTTCGACAAAGACGCCGGAGTTCAACGCAGAGACGCCGAGATGCGCAGAGGAACGCAGAGAAGACTATTTCAGCAAATCCAACTTCTGGTTTTATCATTTTGCCATTAATTATTTTGCCTTTTCGCTTAGGAGAACACCCCATGGCGCTCATCCAAAAAAACTGCCACCTTTCCTTCAGCGAAATATGAAAAAAATCCTTTACCTCACCACTCTGCTCACCCTGTTCATTTCCACCGGATGCGTTTCCCGGTCCGACCACCATCGTGCGGTCAAAAAGGACCGAGACGATGAATTCCGGAATTATGACCAAGATACCACCAAGGGGCCGAACGCCTTTCACCAGCGCCCGGACGAACGTGACCTGGATGATAACTGATAGACGCTATTTTCCTCCTGCGCTGGCCGGAGTGCCGGTCTCTGCGGCGGGGACGACTTCCTTTCGCAATCGGTTGATGTATTCCTTCGTCAGCTCCCAATACATGGCCGGATGGAGTTGGCCATCGTGCCCGAGCCATTTCTCTTGATCGGACGCGAGGCGGCTCGTGTCGGTCGTCCAGACGGCCGATTCTTCGAGGTAGTCATTGAACGCCTGGATCATGACGATTTGCGGTTTTTTGTTTTGGAGCACCTTCTCCCAGCAAGCCTTGTAGAAGTCGCCGCCGTTCCGCAATTCAATCTCGTTTGGCCGATGGACATTGAATCCCGGCTGAACCAACTCGACCTCAGGATGCAGCAGCGTCCCCTGATGCAACGGCAACGGCCAGCCGTAGTCTCCAGCCTCCGCGTAGCCGGTAAATGTCCGCAACGTAAACTGGTCGCCGTAAGTCTTCTCTCCCTTGTAGCCAGCCCACTCCTGGTTCAATTGCGGCCGGCGAAGACCGTAACAGATCAGCAGCGGCTTGCCGTTGAGCTTGTAGTAATTATCCGGGCCGCCGTAGTTCGGATTGTTGAAAAATGTTTTGGTGACATCTTCCGCCACCTTTTCGATGGCCAGCCCCCAGGAATCCGTGCCGCGACAATCTTCATGCACCCCCACGCCCAAAGCATATTTGATTTTCCACGAATGTATTTTGTTCCAGACGGCGATCCGTTCGCACGTTTTGCGCCCGCAACCGACCATATAATTATAGATTTCCGTTTTCCGATAGCCGCCCAACCCGCCGGGACTCAACTCGAGAGCGACAAAGTCAATCCGGGCTTCGGCCAGTTGTTGCAGATGGTAATCAATGACCTTGATATCATCGCTGGCATAGTGGCGAAAGTCATTGGTCCGATCGGAACAGAGCGGCAAATACGTCCCAGCCCTGGTATAGCCAATGACATTGGTCCAAACGGCTGGATAATACGTGCAATACCAGATCCCCACATCCGACGGGCCGACTCCATTTCCACCCCTCACGACGACCGCCGGGGCATTGGTTGTATTAACGGCGAAAACGCCAAAAGCCATGATCGCCCGCAATAGCAGTGGTGAAAATAGTTTCATAATTAGAATAGGCGGTGAAATCTTCGGATCACCCAAACGCTCCCGCAACCGCCGGTTTTCTTCCCGCAACCGTTCACATTCCGCCAGAGTATTGGCGAGTATTGTGTCAGTGGCGTCGGGCGATTGCATATAGAACATGCCTATAAAAACATTACGACCAAACGGCTGCAAGCCTCAGCAGTAATCCGTTTCCGCTCGAATGCTTAATTGGCGTGATTTGCAGCAGTGGGCCCAGTAACTATTTTGGCTTCAGTGCGAACGCCTCGGTCACAGCACCCTCCAGTCCTGTAATTTCCTTGTTGGACAACTTGGCATATTCTGGCAATTGCCGTTTGGCTTTGGAAAGCGCGCCGCTGTTTTGCAGGCAGAGCCGCACGAACAAATCGGCGTGGCGGTTGGGCAAATCCACCACATCCCGCATGAGCCGCCGGGCGTTATCGTATTGCTGGAGGAACAGGATTTCCGCAGGCAGCTCCTTCTCAATTGTCTCCTTCACGAAACTGAAAAGCGTTTCAGCAATGAAGGTGCAATCCACATACCGGTAAAAATCCCGTGTGTCATTGAGCACCGTCATCCGTCCGCTGCCATCCAGCTTGTATTCGACCAGTGGCAGGAGCGGCTTCGAAAACGATTCCAGGCTGGCATCATAGTCCTGCGGACGGTGCAGCATAGTCGCCGAGATGGGAAACACCACGCCGTCGGGGGCGAAGCGGCGAAACGATAGCACGTAATGAATGAGAAAGCGGTGCAGGCGTCCATTGCCGTCCGAGAAAGGATGGAGAAAAACAAATGGATAGGCGATCAGGGCGGCGGCGATGACCGGATGCACGTCGGAATTCAGGATGCGGCGCGAGGCATCCAGATAATCCGGCATCAGGTCGGCCAAATCCTGTGGCCGGGGCGCGATGAAATGCACCTCTTCCTCCGTCATGCCCACGCTGCGCCCCACATAATTTTGTTCCTTGATCGTGTCTCGCCAGCCGTTGTTGGCAAAGCGCGGGTCAACAATCATCTGCTGGAGCGTTACCAGCGTCTCTTTCAGCAAATAATCGCGCTGGGAGGCTTCGCGCAAGGCATCGGCGAATTTCTGGGAACGCTTGTGGTCCGGGGTTTCCCGTTCGAGGGCGTAGGAGGATTTGGTTTCCTTGGTGTATAAAAATTGGAGCGCGCGGGCGTAAAGTTCCGGTGGAATGGCCTCGATTGCTTTTCGACAACTCCGTTCGAGCTGTTTCGATTCGGCTGCTTTCAGGACCTTCGTTCGGCGCAACATCGGGCTGAATACGAGGTTGCCCGGAAGGTTGACGTTGACACGCTGGCGCGGACTGCGGATGACCGGCCCGGTGTAGTAATCGCGCGGATCGAGCAAATCCACATAGTTACCCTGCGTCACATCCGGCAGTTTAAGCTGCTGGCCCGAAAACTCTTCATAGAGATACCAGATGCGGCGGGCATAGATGCTGGTGGGCTTTGATTGAATATAATCGCCCAATTGATCCGCCGACAGGCGCGGCAGCAGGGCGCGCAGGAGTTGCAGGTGCAATCCCTCATTTTTGAGCGCAAACTCCAAGTGTGCAAAATCATCCTCGCCTGGCCAGTAGGTTCGCGGATATGTTTCCTCCAGCTTCAGTGGCGTGGAATGGGTTCGCCGGGTGCCGGTGGTGACAAAGGATTCAACATGATGGGGCAGACAGTTAAGTGCATGACGCTGGCGTAACCAGAGGTATCCGGCCGGGCGTCGGGCATCGTTTGCTTCAGGCATGGTTGCCATTGTCAAAATTAAAAATCGTTACCGGCTGATAAAATTCATTATTTATAGCCACTTTGCCAGAAAAATCATTACACACTTCATCCCCTGCTTCGGTCCCTATTACGCCATCCGCCTTGGCTGCATCCTCAAAATCCAACGCTGGCACCCCCTAATTCCCCCATTTTGGCTCGCCCAATCCGGGCCGCTTCATTCCGGACATTGACCAACCGCTCGGCTTCAGACTTCTGTTTGGTGCGTAAACTCTGCTGTTTGCCGGTATCGGTGTCTTCCACATAGAAGCCCCCGCCCCGTGCAACATTCCTGAATATGCGATATCGATGACTCATGTTGTTTTACGGTTGCTAGGCTAAGGCAAGCGGATCCAACAGTGTTAGCGATGGCGTGGCGCATATGCGGGCGTAAGCCAAAAAGTGCGTCCAAGGGTCGTTTCACTTGATATTTCACTTGAGGTCAGTTCCAACGAGGCATCCAAACTCTTGATGCACACGCAGAAGGAGATGGAGGCGGAGGTCGGAATTGAACCGACGCATACAGCTTTTGCAGAGCCGCGCCTTACCACTTGGCCACTCCGCCATCCGGTTTGCATCTTAACCGCAACTCCACCCTCTGCGCAAGTGCCGTTTTATGCGTGCCCAAGTTTTTTCCGGTTTTTCCAGAGGTCGCGAGGTTTGATGATTCCTTCCGGAGTGATGATGCCGGTGATCAGTTCAGCCGGAGTCACATCGAAACCGGGATTGCGCGCGCCGCTGCCGGGGTTGGCGATGCGGGTGTATTGGAATTTGGAACCGGACATACCCCAACCACCGAGAACTTCGCTTTCGTTGCGTTCTTCGATGGGGATGTCGAAGCCGGATCTCATGTTCCAATCAATAGTTGACAGCGGGATGGCGACGTAAAATGGAATTTTGTGGCGATGGGCGAGGACCGCTTTGGTGTAGGTGCCGATTTTGTTGGCGACTTCGCCGGTGCGGCCTAGGGTGCGGTCGCTGCCGACGATGACCAGATCAATTTCGCCGCGTTGCATGAGATGGCCGGCAGCGTTGTCGGCGATGATTTGATGGGAGATTTTTTGCTGGGCGAGTTCCCAGGCGGTGAGGGTCGCGCCTTGGCAGCGTGGACGAGTCTCATCGCAGAAGACGTGGAATTTTTTCCCGGCGGCCTGCGCGGCATACATCGGGGCGGTGGCGCTGCCGATATCCACAAAGGCCAGCCAGCCCGCGTTGCAATGGGTCAAAACTCTCATACCGTTGCGAATAAGTTTTGCACCGTGGCGGCCGATGGCTTCGCAGTGTTGGGCATCGTCGTTGGCAAAATCTTCAGCGGCGGCGAGGGCGAGGGATTGTTGTTCCTCGACGGTTTCGCCGGCTTGTATGATTGCGCGGACGCCGTTCATGGCATTGACCGGATCAACGGCGGTAGGCCGGGCGGCTTTCAAAGTCTGATAGACGGTTTCGATATGACGGGAAAATTTCTTGAGATCGTTGCCGCGAAAAGCGCGCGCGCCCTGAGCCAGTCCGTAAGCGGCGGTGGCCCCGATGGCCCCGGCCCCGCGCACGATCATATCGCGAATACCAGCGGCCGTTTCACGGAAATCGCGCATGGGCACGATTTTGAATTGATGCGGCAGGAGGCGTTGTTCGATCAGGAGAACGGCGTTTTTTTTGGCGTCAAAGGTAACGGTGCGATAATGGCGGGTTTTACCGCCGACGGTGACGTTCATAAGAAATTGAATCCGGAAAAATTAATGCAACTTGCCCTGCCGTTCGCGCACCCGGGCCAGAATTTTTTCATAGCTGGGATCGGCTCGAAGTTTTTTCAAGTCCGGATCTTTGGCCATGTGTTGAAAATCGGCGTAACCGAGTTTGATGGCGGCTTCGAGCGCTTCGACGGCCAGGGCAAACTGCCCGGTCAACGAATAGCTGCAGGCGAGGTTGTAATGAACCAACGGTTCATCGGGGCGAAGGCGGGTCAGCGATTCGTCAATCTTCAAACCTTCGTTGAAACGTCCGCGGCGGGTGTAGTCGTCGCCGAGGATTTGGAGGGCTTCGATGTAGGACGGATCGCGCTGGACGATGCCTTCGAGAAAAGAGATTTCCAAATCGAGATTGCGCAGCTCTTGCTGATTCGATTTCTTGCGTCCGCTGGTTGTCTTCTTTGGCATAATGGCGACGCAAACTAATTAGTCAGAGCCTTGCGGAATGTCCAAACATTTTTTGTTTCCCTCGCGCCGCTATTTTGGCGAAGCTTCCTGCCTTGATGAAATGTTTTGTTACTGGCGGGACTGGTTTTGTCGGCTCGAATCTGGTGCGCGAACTCAATGCGCGCGGTCACCAGGTCAAAGCGCTGGTGCGGCGCGGGGCCGATCTGCGCGCTTTGCAAGGCACGCAGTATGAGCCGGTGGACGGCGATCTCTCAGACCCGGCGGTTTTGGAAAAAGCTTTGCGCGGCTGCGATTGGTGTTTTCACGTCGCGGCCAGTTATCATCTGTGGCTCAAGGATTACACCCCCATGTATGCAGCCAATGTGGATGGGACGCGGAATGTCCTCACCGCCGCCACGACTGCGGGCTGTCAACGTATAGTATATACCAGCACCGTCGGCTGCATTGGTTTGCCGAAGGAGGAGGCCGGTAAAGTTATTCCCACGGACGAAATGACGCCGGTGGCGGAGAGCCAGATGAAAAATCATTACAAACTTTCCAAGTGGAAAGCGGAACGGGTCGCGCTGGAACTCGCGGCTAAAGGATCGCCCGTGGTCATCGTCAATCCCAGCGCACCCATCGGACCTTACGATGTGAAGCCGACGCCCACCGGACAGATGGTGTTGGATTTTCTGAATCGCAAAATGCCCGCGTATTTGGACACCGGTTTGAATTGGGTGCATGTGCGGGATGTAGCGGTTGGACATATTTTGGCGGCGGAGAAAGGGCGTTTGGGCGAGCGCTATATCCTGGGGAATGCCGAGGCGAACCGGACCATGAAAGAAGCTTTACAGATGTTGCAGGAGATCACCGGCGTCCCGGCCCCGACCATGCGAGTGCCGCATTGGGTGGCGTTAATGGCGGCGCATGTAGATGAAGGTATTTCCAATTTCACCGGCAAGACACCGAAAGCGCCGCTGGCCGGTGTGCGCATGGCTAAATATAAAATGTTTTTCAATCCGGCCAAGGCCATCCGCGAATTGGGCCTCCCGCAGACGTCCCCGCGCCAGGCGTTCGTGGACGCGGTCGAATGGTTTCGCGCGAATGGATATGTGACCGCGAAGTGAATGTGGTTATTTTTTCTCCAACCGCTTCGCTTCCCATAACATCACCAGATTGGCAGCGGTGATCAATCCCCCGCCGACCACCAAACGCCAGGTGATGTGTTCATTGGGATAATTAACGTCAGCCATCTTCGAAAGCCACCCCGGAAGAAACAAGGCGAAGGCACTGGTGAAAAGTGATTCGGTGCAATAAATCAGGCTGGCATGACTGGCCGAGATGTGGGATTGCCATTTGTTCATCAAACCATAGGTGGCGAGGGTGCAGACGAAGGTTAAAAAACCAATCACGCCAAGAGCCACGGGAGAATGATAAGCAGCCACCCATTCGCGCGGGCCGCTACCCGTGACCAGAACGACCGGCAAAACAGCCAGCGTCACTGCCGCAAACATGATCAACGTGACGGAGTCAGTATTGTTGGCGGCGAAGATGGGGCGTTCGAGCCAGAGAATTTGCGCGGTGAAAAAAAGCGAGCCGAGAATCGCTTCCGCTTCACCGCGACCAAGGCGCAGTTCACTCCAGTTAAAATTTGCCAGAATCGCCACCCCGGTCAGCACCATGCCGCAACTCAGGGCGAGAATAGACGACGGCCATTTGCGTTTATGCAATGCCACGACCACAGGGATGAAAATGCAATAGCACTGCGTCAGGAAAGCGGAAGTGGAAGCTGCGGTGTGCATGACGCCGTCCATTTGGAATAAAATTCCCAGCGCGCAGAAAACCCCAAGGCCGAGGCCATGTTGATATTCAAGCCGGGTGAACGTTGGCCATCGTCGTGCCTGCCAAACCACCAAGACCAGAGTACTCAGACCAAAACGCATCAGCAACGAAAGCGACGAAATGAACCAAGTACTGGCCCCGGGATCGAGCCGCTGCTGGCATTGCCCGAGGACTTTCATGAAGATGAAACTGGTTCCCCACAAAACCGTCGCCATGATGAGGATGGCGGCGGCTTTAGCCGGAGAACGTGATGGTGCGACTGACATTTACCCTCACGGTAGGGGATGAGCGCGCGATTGGCCAGACCCGCTCTTGAATCCCGGCAAAAAATATTTCATCATCCGTCTTGTGATTCGACTTGAGAGCCAGCATCAAATTGCCTTTCCTCCAGAAGCGGTTTGGCCTGTGCTCAGCCAGACCGACTGGATCAATCGCGCCGTCGGACTTCCAGCCGTGAAGTACGATGTCAAAGCCCGGTCCGAAGGCGGCAGCATCGTCACCGCTCAGGCGCGCATGTTCGGCACCGAGATGCGCTGGCGGGAATTTCCCTTTGAATGGCTGGAACCGGAGTTTTATCGCGTTCATCGCCTGTTCGAAAGCGGTCCTTTCGCCGACGTCAATATGGGCATGGAGCTTCACCCCACCGCCGGGGGCGGAACGAATCTTATAGTTTACACGAATATTGAGCCGCGCACTTTGCTGGGGAAATTTGCCGCCAAAAACATCCTCGGGCCCAAGTCCCGGCGCGACATGAATCGGATCGCGGCGCACATCGAAGAATATCTCACCGGCCGTTCCAAGGTCATCCTGCCGCGTCTTTCGACCAAGCCTGCCAACGTCGAAGCGTTGCAAGCGGGCTTGAAAAAATTACAGACCGACAACCAGCCACCCGCGCTGGTTTCGCGACTGGAGGAATTTTTGCATGGCGCGCCGGACATTGAGTTGACCCATATCCGTCCCTTTGCCATCGCGCGCAAATGGGACTTCGACCGCTGGGATGTGCTGCGCCTTTTTCTTCATGCCACCAGTTGTGGTCTGCTTGATTTCAGTTGGGAAGTGCTTTGTCCCAATTGCCGTTCCAGCCGGCAAACCGGCGCTACTTCATTGGCGACGCTCAAAAAAACTTCGCACTGCGATGTTTGCCAGATCAAATTCGACGGCGAATTTGATAAATCGGTTGAATTGAAATTCTCGGTCAATCCCGCCGTCCGTCCACGCGAAACACAAACATTTTGCCTGGCCGGGCCAGGAGGAAAACCGCACATCGTCAGCCAGCTTTGGCTGGAGCCGGGCGAAACCCGTCCGTGGAAAATGCCTGCGCTAAAACGCTCCCTCCGCCTTCGCTCGCCGCAAATCCAGCAGACCCTGACCATTGACCCCGGTGAAAGCCAATCCATTTCCTGCGGCCCGGAAAAAATTCTAGCCACGGCGGTGGTTGGTCAAAAACCATCCGTCACCAACCTAAACCCATTCCCCATCCTGCTCAGCATGGAACAAGTGGATTGGAGCGAGGACATCCTCACCGCCGCCCGCGTGACCAACTGGCAGGAATTTCGTGATCTTTTTTCCGCCGAAGTCATTTCTCCCACCGAACAAGTCACGGTTGGGTCGCAGGTCGTTCTGTTTACTGACCTGCGCGGTTCGACTGCGATGTATCATGGGTTGGGCGACGCTCCGGCCTACGTTCTCGTCCGCAATCATTTCGTTGTTTTGATCGAAGCCATCCGCGCCAATCATGGCACCGTGGTGAAAACCATCGGCGACTCCGTCATGGCGACGTTCAGTCGCGTGGACGAAGCGCTGACCGCCGTGCAGCAGATGTTTCGGGATCTGCCGACGGCCAATCCCGGCCTGACCGCGCCGTTGGTTTTAAAATCCGGCCTGCACGTCGGTCCCTGTCTGGCGGTCAACGCCAACGACAAACTGGATTATTTCGGGACGACCATCAATCTGGCCGCGCGATTAGTGGAATGCAGCCGGGGCGGAGAGTTGATCGTTTCTGACGCTCTGTTCCAACATCCTGAAACGGCGGCGTTTCTTCGGAACAGTCTCGCGCCGGAACAGGATGAAGTCACTTATCGGGGTTTTGAAAAACCGCAACGGATTTGGCGCATTAAAATGGCGTCTTCGTAGCAGCCGATTAACAATCGGCGATACAGCCGACTGCCAGTCGGCGCTACGGGGCGGTGGAGATTACTGCGATTCTTTCTTCTTCTTGCGATGCTTCGCGACGGCGGCGGCAAAATCCGTTTTGATCGCGTCCACTTCACTCTCATCAATCTGCCCGTTATTATTCGCGTCGTATTTCTTCAACGCGTCCGGCTTGTTGTTGACGTAATCTTTTTTCAGGGCTTCGATCTCCTCTGCATCCAACACGCCATTTTTATTGGTGTCATATTTCAACAACGCGGAAGCGAGAGCTGAATTTTTCTTCGCCGCTGTGGCCGTGGTGGGCGCAACCGCCATCAGCAGGCCAAGACCCAAAATCACCGAAATTGTCCCACTCAGCTTCATGGCTTTTTCGTGGCGTTATAAATTTCCATGGCCGCTTCCACCACCATGTCGGCGCTGATTTTTTTCATGCAACGGAAATCCACCGGGCAAGTCGGGAGAAAACACGGGGCGCACGGTGTCTGAAAGCGCACGATCTTGGAGTTGGCGCAAAAAAACGGCCCGGTCAATTCCGGCGAAGTGCTGCCGTACGGCACCACGACCGGCGCACCCACGGCTGCGGCCAGATGCGTCGGGCCGGTATCGTTGGAAATCAAGAGGCGGCATAATTTGAGCGCTGCGACCAGTTCGCGCAAAGTGGTCTTCCCTGCCAGATTAACGGCCGAGGTTGTTTGAATTCCTCGCGCGATGGCAGCGGCCAGTTCATGGTCGGCTTTGGCACCAAAAATCAGCCAGCGACAACCCGTCCGCCGTTGCAGATCATTAGCCGCTTCGATAAAATTTTCCGCCGGCCAGCGTTTCGCCGGGCCGTACTCCGCGCCGGGGTTCAAGCCGAACCACGGATGATCCTCACCCGCATCAATCCCAAACCGGCCACGCACCGAATCCATCGCCCAATCGCTGACCACAATACGCGGGGCGATCGGCTTGGCCGACGCGCCCAGGGCCGTGACCAGATGCAAATAGTGATGCGCCTGATGCGACGAGGTCGGGAACACTTCCGGTTTTGCGTTGTCCTCAATCAACCGTTTGATTTCGTCGTCCGATCGCTTGCGCATCATTTGCGCGCCCGCAGGCAGGTCCATGGCCTGGGAAAGCAGCAGCGAGCGACCCGAAGATTTCAGGCCGACACGTTGCGGAATGCGCGCCAGCCACATTTCCATGGCTGAGCGAATGGAATTGGGAAACGCGATGCTCGCAGTGAATTTTTTCTTCCGCAACCGGCGGCTGATCCCGGCCACGCCTTCGTCCTTGTTGAACGTCATGACCTCATCCAGATAAGGTTGCCCTTCCCAAAGATCGGCCAGCTTATCCGTCGTCAGGAGGGTGATTCGGGCCGACGGTTTCGCTTCGCGCAGCCGTTGCAAAGCCGGCGTAGTCATCACCGCGTCGCCCAGCCAATTGACGCCGCGAACCAGGATGTTTTCGGGTTGACTCATTACCGCAAACAGATCTTCTTCACACAATCCTCGAAACCCTCGGCTCCCGTCAAGATTTTGATTTCCACCCGCATGAAATAAATCGGCAGATCACGCCGGTCAATCTTGGGGAACCGCACCGCATCCTTCTGCGTGGTGACGATGATTTCCGCCTGCCGCTTTTTGCTGCGATTGATCACGTTCAAGATTTCCTGCTGGGTGAAGCGGTGATGATCCATGAAGGCTTTGGAATAAACCAGCTCGCCCGACATCCGCGCCAGACTTTGCTCAAAGCTCTCCGGCTGCGCGATCCCGCTCAAGGACGCAACTTTTTTCCCCTTCAAAAAATCCAATCCCTTCTGTTCGCCGGTGAACACGTCCTCGAAATAAAGCGGTTGATGGATGCACTCGATGATCCCCGCCGTCGAATTGTGCTTGGCGATGCGCTCGCGCAGTTTCGTCGTGTTGCCGTCGCTCTTGGTCAGGAAAAAATAATTAGCCCGGGACAATTGCGAAAGCGGGCCGCGCAATGTGCCGCGCGGCAACATGTGTTCGTTGCCGAACGGCTGCTGGCAGTCAATCAACACCACGTCCTGACGCCGGCCGGCCAGTTGCCAGTATTGAAAACCGTCGTCCAACAGCAGCGTGTCGCAGCCGAATTTTTCAATGGCATAACGCCCGCTCTTGACCCGGTCCTTATCCACCAACACCACCACGTCCTTCAAATTCGACGCCAGCATGTAAGGCTCATCGCCGGCCGTGTCCGAATCGAGCAACAACGATTTGCCGTCCGAAACCACGCGCGGCGGCGTGCTGACATCGCGGAACAGCAGCGTGTTGGTCAAGCGCGTGGCCAACGGCGGCGGCTTGGAACGATAGCCGCGCGACAGGATCGCCACCGTGCGCCCCTGATTTTGCAACTCGCGCGCGAACTTCTCCACCACCGGGGTCTTGCCCGTGCCGCCGGTGGTCAAATTGCCGATGGCGATCACCTGGATGCCGAGGGTGACATCGCGTTTCAACCGTTTCTCGATCAGAAACCAATGCACGGTGACGAGGAGGTGATAGAGCTTGGACATGGCGAACAAAATCGAACGGATGACCGCGGCGCGTTTGCCGCGGCGCTGTTCGAAGATGACTTCCAGGACGAGAGTAAAAGTGGCTTCCGTCCAAGCTCGAAGAATTTCGCGCATGTAAGGCGCAAGTGTGCCAACACAACTGCGGCAGGGCAAGCGGGGGATTTTTTAACCGCAAAGAACGCAGAGAGCGCAGAGATTTCTTTTTTTTGTGTTCTCTGCGTTCTTTGCGGTTAAATTTCTTGTTTCCCTTCTTTAAGAGATTTTCCATATACAAACCCTTATTCGTGCATTAGTAGTGAGAGGTGTTATGAATCGTCCGCTATCAACAGCCGAAAAACATCTTATCCATTGGATGCTGGAGCATGGCTCCAAAGAAGCGGGCGCCTTTCTGCCACAATTAGAGAAGGCGCAAGCTACTCCGTATCAGTGTCCGTGCGGCTGCGCTTCCATAAATCTTGCAATTCAAGGTTTTCCAGAACCATCTGGAGGGTTCCACCCAATTGCAGATTTCATATTTGGCACCGAGTCAGATTTGAGTGGCATTTTCGTTTATGAGAAGAATGGCGTTCTCGCCGGATTAGAGGTATATGGCATGGCTGGCGATGCGCCTAAAACATTACCATCGCCTGATTTACTGCGCCCATTTTCTTCTCCACCGCCAGACGTTAGCAAGCCTGTTCATTAACCGCCGCCCTTTTTCCCTTCACCTTTCCCCGTAAATCCGCAAACATCCCCTTGCATGAGTAAATTGCCATCGAAAAAATTCGCCGCCTATCCGCGCCTTAACCCGCTCGGCATCGGCAAGGACATTTCTGTCGCCGACCTGATTGATAAAACTTTCCTCGCCTACAACGGCGGACGGCTTCAGGAAGCGGCCAAGTTGCTCACCGAAAAAATGCTGCCGGACAACGGCTACATCGGCATGAGCCTGACCGGCGCGCTCACCCCTGCAGGACTCGGCAAATCCTGCCTCATCCCGCTGATGCGCGCGGGTTTTGTGGATTGGATCATCTCCACCGGTGCCAATCTTTATCATGATCTGCATTACGGCTTGAACATGGCGCTCCATCGCGGCTCGCCGTTCCTCGACGACGTCGTGCTGCATCGCGACGGCGTCATCCGCATCTATGATATTTTGTTCGATTACAATGTGCTGCTCGACACCGATGAATTTGTCCGCGAAGTCATCCAAGGACCGGAATTTCAAAAGACCATGGGCACGGATGAATTTCATTATCTCCTCGGCAAATACGTTTCCGAACGCGGTCGCAAACTCGGCCTGAAAGACTCCAGCATGTTGGCCGCCGCCTACGAATGTGGCATCCCGGTTTTCACCAGCAGCCCTGGCGACAGCTCCATCGGCATGAATGTCGCCGCCATGGCCATGCGCGATTCCAAGCTCATCCCCGATGTCAACCGCGATGTCAACCAAACCGCCTCCATTGTTTATGAGGCGAAATCGTCCGGCCACAAATCGTCCGTCTTCATTCTCGGCGGCGGTTCCCCAAAAAATTTCATGCTCCAAACCGAGCCGCAAATCCAGGAAGTCATGGGCATTGCGGAAAAAGGCCACGATTATTTCCTGCAATGCACCGATGCCCGCCCCGACACCGGCGGCCTGAGCGGCGCGACTCCCGCCGAAGCCGTCAGTTGGGGCAAAGTGGACCCGAACACGCTGCCCGATTGCGTCGTCGCCTATGTGGATTCGACCATTTCCCTGCCGCTGCTCACCGCCTACGCCCTGAGCCGTCACAAACCGCGCAAACTGAAACGCCTCTATAATCGTCGTGACGAGATGTATAACAAGGTGCGCAACCTCTACCTAAAAATCGGCACCGTCAGCAAAATTAAGACCAGCCGGAAGATTGCGAAACGAGCGAGCAGCGTGGGTTTGAAGAAAAAAGGCTAATTTGTGGAGACGGCGAAGAAATCAACGAGAGCCCCGGAGCGCGGGTCTGTGACCCGCAGCGCGTGGCCGAAGCCAAAACGCTTGAAAATTATTTACGTTCAATAACTGCGAAGCTGCTGCGGGTCACAGACCCGCGCTCCGTTA
>CAIYOY010000145.1 GCA_903927905.1 uncultured Verrucomicrobiales bacterium
GATGATGGCACCGTCCCCGTTGACTCCCATCGTCAAACCATTGCGGCCCCACCTCGCACCAAAGTAATCCGGTGCTTGCGCCCGGATGGCGATGTCTTCTTTCTCCGTCACGCTCCCAATCTCAAGGCCAAACCCGTCGTGTTACTCCATGTCCCCGTGTTCTAACTTTTTTCCGCTTTTGACCGCACACTCTTTTCCGCTTTTGAAAACTACACGACAAAGGAATCATTAAGATTTGAAAAAATATCACTCTTTATCCATCGTTGACATTGGGTCTTTACGGCCTATATTGGTAACAGGATAAAGTTAGTCCGAATTGTCCGATTAAGAACATGCAAATCACTCGCGCAGGCGAATATGCGGTATTAGGCCTTATGTCTCTGGCCCGGCACACGCCGGGACAGATGTCCATGATTGAAGAAGTCAGTCGCGAAGAAAAGATACCTAAGAGCTTCTTATCCAAGATTTTCCAGAATCTGGCAAAGGCCGGTTTGGTTCGTTCGGTTCGTGGTGCGGGTGGCGGGTTTGTGCTGGCAAAGCAGCCGGATGAAATTACGGTTTTGGCGATTATTGAGGCCATTGAGGGGAAAATAGCGTTCCAGCGCTGCCGCCAGGAAAAGGCGGAATGTGAACACGTTGGCGGCTGCGCCTTGTGCGGTTTGTTCGAACAGGCGCAGGACGGGTTGAAGGATGTTTTAGTGCGGACGACTTTGAGCGATTTGATCCGGCAACAGGATGAGATCAAATCGCATGGCGGAAGACAGCAGGCAGTTTTAGCAAATCATTAAAATTATGAGTGACACGTACACATTATATAACTCCACCGTGATGGATCATTTCATGAATCCCCGCAACATGGGCGATCTGAAGGAAGCCGACGGCATCGGCGAAGTCGGCGCAGCGGCTTGCGGCGACATCATGAAGATCAGCATCAAGATCAAAGACGGCAAGATCGAAGACGCCCGCTTCAAAACGTTCGGCTGCGGTTCGGCCATTGCCAGCTCCAGCATGGCGACCGAATTGATCAAGGGCCGAACGATCGAAGAAGCGATGAATTTTTCGAATCAGGAAGTGGTGGATGCGCTCGGCGGCTTGCCCCCCGTGAAGATCCATTGCTCGGTGTTGGCCGAGGAAGCCCTCAAGGCGGCCCTGGAAGATTACGTCAAAAAGCACCCTGAATCGGCCAAAAAAGCCGAACTGGTCGCGGCGTAATTTCAGCGTTGATTTTGGAAACTGGCTGGCTGGATTACTATGCCCACGATACAGATTTGCGTCCTCGCAAATTCCATCAAAAACTCACACCGCTGCATCGCGGGATTGGAAGTCGAGAAAACCACCGACGGAAAACGCAACGTCGGCGGCTGGATCCGTCCCGTCAGCCGGCATGACGAAGGCGCTTTGAATCTGGAGGAACGCGCCTTGCGTTCTTGGTGGAGAAAAAATGAGCCGCAATTGCTCGACGTCATCGAAGTCCATCTCGATAAAAATGAATCCGATCGCAGCCAGCCGGAGAACTGGCTGATTGCCCCGTCGAAGCCTTGGAAGCTCATCGAAAAAATGGCGTGGAAAGATCTGCTGCCGTTTGTTGATCGGCCCAAGGACATTTGGCTGGAAAGCCCGCGTGATTGGGAAAAATTTTCCCCAAGCTGGCTGCGACGACAAGCGCGCGTGCAATCACTTTATCTGATCAAGCCGGAAACAATTTACCTTGAAGCTCAAACGGAATACGATTCGGCCGAGGCACGAAATAAAAAATCACGCTGGGTCGTTTTTACTTATAACCGGTTTACTTATCGGCTGCCGTTGACCGACCCCGTCATCGAGGAGAAGTATTTAGGCCAATTCCCCACCATAAAAGACGGGCTGAAAAAATTTCAACTGGCCTCGGGCAATGATTGTTTGCTCTCGCTCAGTTACACGCCGGCTTTTCGGACCGGTTATCATTACAAAGTGGTCTCGGCCATTTTGGAACCGGGCAAATGAACGCGACCGAACAGGCGCTCCAGCCCTTGTTCACGATTGGCCATTCCAATCTGGATGGGCTGGCCTTTGTGGCGCTGCTGAAGCAACATGGTGTGCAATCGGTCGGCGATGTCCGTTCCTCGCCATACAGCCAGTATAATCCGCACTTCAATCGCGAAGTCTTGCAGAAGGCGCTGAATCACGACGGCATTGAATATGTTTTTTTGGGCGATGAATTGGGCGCGCGCCGGGCGGAAAGGGAATGTTATGAAAATGGCCAGGCAGTGTATGAGCGGATCGCGCTGATGCCTTTGTTCAAGGCGGGGCTGGAACGGATCAAGAGCGAGGCCAAAAAATTTCGCATCGCGCTGATGTGCGCGGAGAAAGACCCGTTGCATTGTCATCGGACCATTCTGGTGTGCCGCCATTTAAAAAGTATGGGGCTGGAGATTCAGCA
Source organism: uncultured Verrucomicrobiales bacterium (assembly GCA_903927905.1). GTDB lineage: Bacteria > Verrucomicrobiota > Verrucomicrobiia > Limisphaerales > Palsa-1400 > CAIYOY01. Next base: position 2,420 of record CAIYOY010000145.1, read on the forward strand.
TATCCATTCGGATGGCAAGCTCGAGAGTCACGCGGAAGCGGAGCGGCGTTTGTTGCGGACACTGAAATTTTCAGAAGATGATTTATTTCGGTCGAAGTTTGAGATTTTAACGGAAGCCTATGCGGCGCAGGGAAAAAAGATCGCCTTCGCCGAGGACGAGGAAGCCAAACAACGCGAAGCGATGAGGGCGGTATGAACACCATCCATTTGTTCACCATCGGCTTCACCAAAAAAAACGCGGAACAATTTTTTGGTCGGATCAAGGCCGCCGGAGTCAAGCGGGTGGTGGATGTGCGGCTGAACAACACGTCGCAACTGGCGGGTTTTGCGAAGAAGGAAGATCTGGCGTATCTTCTGAAAGCGGTCGGTGGCATTGACTATGTTCATCTGCCGGAACTGGCGCCGACCAAGGACATGCTCGATGAGTATAAAAAGAACAAGGGTGATTGGTCGGTCTATGAAAATAAATTTCTCGGCCTGATGCGCGAGCGGCAGATTGAAAAGACGGTGCCAAAAGAAATTTTAGACGGCGGCTGCCTCTTGTGCAGCGAAGACAAACCGCACCATTGTCACCGCCGATTAGTGGCGGAATATTTGCAGGAAAAGTGGCACAATATAGAAACGAAACATTTGGTATAAAATTTTGTATGCGTAACGTTTATCTCGACAATCAATCCGCCACGCCGATGCTGCCGGAAGCGGTCGCGGCGATGATGCCCTATTTTACCGAAGCTTATGGCAATGCTTCCTCGCTGCATCAACAAGGCTTGCGCGTGCGCGAGGCCATGGCCAAGGCGCGTTCGCAAATGGCGGCATTGATCAATGCGGATTCGCCCGACGATATTATTTTCACCAGCGACGGCACGGAATCGGCCAACCTCGCGATCAAAGGCGTGGCTTACGCCAATCAGCGCAAGGGCAATCACATCGTCATCAGCGAGACCGAACATCCATCGGTCATCAATTCCATCGAGTTTTTGGAGAAGCAGGGGTTTGTTTGCACCAAGGTGAAGGTGGACAAGGAAGGGATGATCAATCCCGAAGACATCCGCGCTGCGCTCACCGACAAAACCATTTTGATTGCGGTGCATCATGTCAACCATGACATCGGCACCATCGAGCCGATCAAACAGATCAGCGCCATCGCCAATGAAAAAGGCATCCCGTTTTACGTGGATGCCGAGGCGAGCGCGGGCTGGCTACCAATTGACGTGAAGGATTGGGGCGTGAATCTGCTTTCGTTTTCGGCGCATCGTTTTTATGGGCCGAAGGGTGTGGGCGTACTGTATCGCAATCGCAAGGCGCGCATGATCAGCATTCTGCACGGCGGCGTGCAGGAAGGCGGACGCCGCTCGGGAACGGAAAATGTCCCGGCGATTGTCGGCGGCGGCGCGGCAGCGGAAATCGCCTTGCGCGAAATGACCACGCGCATGACCCACACCGCGCGTTTGCAAAAACGTCTCTGGGACGGACTTAAGGCGAAAATCACCTACATCAAATTGAACGGCCCCGAACCGGGACCGAAACGTATTTCCACCAACCTCAATCTTTCAACCGAATTCATCGAAGGCGAAGGCCAGCTTTTGCTGTGCGATTTGAACGGCATCTCGGTGGCGAGCGGGTCAAGTTGCGTGAGCAAATCCTTGAAGATTTCCCATGTGCTCGGCGCGATTGGTTTGGACCACGCATTGGCCCAGGGAAACATCATCATGTCCTTCGGCAAGGACAACACCGAGGAAGAAGTCGATTACGTCATCGAGACCTTCGGTAAAATCGTGACCAAACTGCGCGGCATGTCGCCGATGTGGGATGAATTTGAAAAAGGCGTCATTGATTCCGTCATCACGCCGACCGGTCGCGGCAAATCGTTTTCCCAACACGCGGCGGACATTTCCGGGAAAGCGGCGCATTGACACATTTGACCGTTGCCCGAACGGTCTTTTACTGCTTTATTTAAGTATGACAATGCGCGCACTGGAAAGAGAAGTTTTGGAACTGCCCCCGAAATCTCGAGTGCAATTGGCGGAAAAAATTCTTGAGACGGTGGAAGATTATACTGACCCCGCAGTGGAAGAAGCCTGGTCGAAGGAAATTGAACGCCGGATGGAAGAAATCGAATCCGGCACGGCTGTCGGCATTCCCGCTGACGAAGTGATGGCTAACGCCCGCCGAGAACTGCATGAAACCCGTCGTGTATCATCGGCTCGCCGCAAGTGAGCTAATCAAATCGGGCGTTTTTTACGAACGACGCCGGGAATTTCTTGGGGAGGCTTTTATCGCCGCAGTCGAAGAAACCTTAATAAAAATTCGGCATCAACCTGATTTTGGACGTTTGGAAAAGCGTGGTTCTCGCAGTTGGAAGGTAAAACGATTTCCTTTTCGTGCAGTTTATTTGGAACAATCGGACAGAATTTGGGTGGTTGCTCTTGCCCATCTCAGCCGGAAACCTGATTATTGGATTCGCCGTTTAAATTAATGATCTCACCTGAACTTATCACCAACGCGTTGCGCGCCGTAAAATACCCCGGCTATTCCCGCGACATCGTCTCCTTTGGCCTCGTCAAAGACATCCATTTCCATGGAAGCGCGGTCCACGTCACCATCCAGCTCACCGGCGGCACACCCGAAATCGCCCAACAGATCAAAGCTGACGTCGAAAAAATCGTCCGCGCCGTCCCCGGCGTTTCTGGCGTCGAGGCCGAAGTCGTTTTGCCCACCAGCGCCCCAGCGGCCTCCCAGGCGCAGAACCCCTGGAACAACCAAAACAAAGTTCCCGGCATCAACCGCGTCGTGGCCATTGCCAGCGGCAAAGGCGGCGTGGGAAAATCCACCGTATCGGCAAACTTGGCGTGCGCCCTGCACCATATCGGCGCGCGAGTCGGATTGTTGGACTGCGATATTTATGGACCAAGCATTCCGCTGATGATGGGTGTGCATCAAAAGCCGACCATCAGCGAAAATGATAAAATGGTCCCGCCCGCCAACCACGGCGTGAAGGTGATGAGCATGGGATTGTTGCTGGACGGCGACGCCCCGGTGATTTGGCGCGGTCCAATGATCATGAAAACGATCCAGCAATTCATTTCCGATGTGGAATGGGGCGAATTGGATTATTTGCTGGTGGATTTGCCGCCAGGCACCGGCGACGCGCAGTTGTCGCTCTGTCAAACCGTGCCACTGGACGGCGGAGTGATCGTCACCACCCCACAAGAAGCATCGCTTGGAGTGGTGCGAAAAGGTGTGGCCATGTTTGAAAAAGTGAACGTGCCGATCTTGGGCATTGTGGAAAACATGAGTTATTTCACCACGCCGAATGGCGAACGCGTGGAAATTTTTGGCCACGGCGGCGGAAAATCAGAAGCCGCGCGGAAGAACGTGCCGTTCCTCGGCGAAGTCCCGATTTTCACGGAGATTCGGATCGGCGGCGACAAAGGCGTGCCAGTGACCGTGAGCGCACCGGAAGGCTCAGCCGGAAAAACATTCATCGGCATCGCAGAATTCTTGCGTCAAAAGCTCGGCTGATTTACGTTAAGCGCATGGACAACGCGCCCACGCCCATGCCTAAACCAGACATCAATGAAATGGTCTGGACCCAACTGCGCAGTTGTTTCGACCCGGAAATTCCCTTGAACATCGTTGATCTCGGCTTGGTCTATGGCGTCTCCGTCGATGGCAAGCAAGCCAACATCAAAATGACCCTCACTTCACCCGGTTGCCATCTCGGCGGCCAGATCGCCGGAAACGTGCAGGAGAAATTGCTGGCCTTGGATGAAATTGACGAGGCAAATGTAGAACTCGTCTGGGATCCACCCTGGCATCAAAGCATGATCAGCGCGGAGGGACGGAAGACGCTGGGCTTGGATCCTGTATGACAAAAATTAAACATATTTTGATTCATCCTCCTTCCGTGCGTTCTTTTTTGCGACCCGGGTTTATTCTGCAGTTGGTCCGATTTCGTTGGCAAATGGTGTCTGCGGTTTTCATTTTGTCCATCTCAGCAGCGATTCTTTGGACAGTCTTTGCCCCGCCATCATATTCATCTCACGCTGTAATTTATGAGCCTCCAGACGTGGGAGGGATGCCGACAAATTATACGCCGCACGATCCTTCTGAACCTTACTGGTAAGGTGCAAACTTATTTGCGATGAATCGGTAGCCTTAAGACTTCCACCATTTTTCGCGAAATCAAATAACGCCGGTCTTCAATGACCGTTCCTTTTCGTTCGGCAAATTGCGCCTTGGGCAGCAAATTAATCCGGTCACGATGAACAATCGTTTTCCAATCAAGACCGTCGTTTTCATCCAAAACTTATTCAACGGGTGTGGGTCCGCGATAAGCGGGGACGGAGGTGTGGAAATTTTTTTGGCAGGGCGTGTCATTCCGTGCGCGCCTTGCCTTCCTGATCTCTATTTTCTCTGTTCGCGCCTTTTCAATTATTCATACCTTGCAAGCCAGGCCCGCACGACTTGCAAGACGCTTGCCAACCGGGGCTGATGGTTCTAACGTACGAAACGTATGGAAAAAGTCGTTATTGTTGGAACTGGCTGCGCGGGATTGACCGCCGCCATTTATACCGCCCGCGCCAATCTTTCGCCCCTCGTCCTCACCGGCACCATGCCGGGCGGATTGCTCACCACCACCAGCACAGTCGAAAATTATCCCGGCTTTCCCGAAGGCGTGGACGGCTACGAACTCATGGTGCGGATGCAGAAGCAGGCGGAAAAATTCGGCGCGCGCATCAAGATTTTGCAGGCGCTCGAAGCGGTGGATTTTTCCAAACGCCCTTTCGTCCTGACCGTGGACGGCGAACGCATTGAAACGGAAACCCTCATCATCGCCACCGGCGCGGGGCATCGCCACATCGGATTGGAGAGCGAACATTTGCTGGAGAAAAAGGGCGTGACCTATTGCGCCACGTGCGACGGCGCGTGGCCGATGTTCCGCAATCAACCGCTGGTGGTCGTGGGCGGCGGCGATTCGGCCTGCGAAGAAGCAACGTATCTGACGCGCTTTGCCTCGACGGTTTATCTGGTGCATCGCCGCGATACGTTGCGCGCTTCGAAAATCATGGCGGAACGGACGCTCGCTCATGCGAAGATCAAGCCGGTCTGGGACTCGGCGGTCACTGAAATTCTCGATGTCAAACAGGACAAGGTCACGGGCGTGCGTTTGAAAAATTTGAAAACAGGCGAGGAATCGGTCCTGCCGTGCGCCGGAGTTTTTGTCGCCATCGGTCATGTGCCCAACACGCAGCTTTTCAAGGGTGTGATTGACATGGATCATAACGGCTACATCATCCCCAAAAAAGGCACCGCCACCAACATCCCCGGCGTCTTCGTCGCAGGCGATTGCTCCGACCACGTCTATCGCCAAGCCATCACGGCGGCGGGTTTGGGTTGCGCAGCGGCGATTGATGCGGAGCGGTATTTGGCGGCGCTGAATGAGTGAGGTTGACCGTGGTCAGTGGTCAGTGGTCAGCGGCTATCAGCTTTAGATGACAACGCCGCATCCATCTCATCCGCCAGCTTTTGCAGGGTGGGAGAGATCTTCACCTTGTAGGAAAGAGCTGGTTCCAATTTCTTCAAAATATCCGGCAGAGCGGCCAACTCCCGTTCGGTCCGCGCCCGCAATGCATCCAGCGGTTCCGGCGGATTCACCCGTTTCCCCTGTCGCATGACCGGCACCATCAACGCCTTCCCCGGCAGCACGTCGCTCTCCAGTGTCATCACGTCCTCCATCATCTTGCCCGCCGGATCATAATGCCGATACACCTGCTTGCGCCCCGGCCACGTGGATTTGCCTTCCGAATGTTTGCGGCGCGGAACCCCTTTGTATTCCTGCAACTTGTAAGCACATTCAAAATACGGGGCGTCGTTCGAAGTATTCATCCGCGTGCCGATGCCATAACCGTCAATCGGCGCTCCCGCCAGTTTCTCCAAAGCGTACTCATCCAGGTTTCCGCTCGCCAGGATGCGAACGTCCGGCAACCCGCCGGCATCGAGAATTTTGCGGACCTGCCGCGCGTGTTCCGCCAGATCGCCGCTGTCAAGCCGCACGGCCTTGACCGTGATCCCCTGCGCCTTCAATTCCGGCGCCAGCTTCACCACTATTCGGGCTCCGTTCGCCGTGTCGTAAGTGTCAATCAAAAATACCGCGTTATCCGGGTTCGACTTGGCAAAATCACGGAACGCTTCAATCTCGCTGTCATGCGATTGCACGAACGAATGGGCCATCGTGCCCGAAACCGGAATGCCGAACGCCTTCCCCGCCAGGACCGTCGCGGTCCCCGTGAAACCCGCAATGTAACTGGCGCGCGAAGAAAGCAACGACGCCTCCGCCCCATGCGCGCGCCTCATGCCGAAATCCACCAGCGATTTTCCCGGGCCCATCAACACACAACGCGCCGCTTTGGAAGCGACCATCGTCTGATACTGCAACAGATTGATGATGCGGCTCTCCACCAATTGCACCAACGGCAACGGAGCCACCAGACGGATCATCGGCTCATTCGCAAAAAAAACCGTTCCCTCCGGCAAGGCCACCACGTCGCCGGTAAATTTCAAGGCATTAAGATAATCTAGAAATTTTTGGTCGTAGCCGAAATGTTTCCCCAGCCAATCCAATTCATCGGCGGAAAAATGCAGGTTCTCCAGGTATTCCAGACACTGCTCCAAACCGGCCGCGACCAGGAAATTCCTCTGCGCCGGAAGACGTCGCACATAAAACTCGAACACCGCCGTCTCCTCCATGCCGCGGTCAAAGTAGCCCTTGACCATGGTTAATTGGTAAGCATCGGTCAGGAGAACGCTGTTGCCGGGATTCATGCGAAATGCGTTTTGAAGGTGGGGCGAGCGTACTCGCAAGCCGTTCGTGACATTACCCCCGGCTCGTCAGTAGCCTCGCCCCACCGAACAAAAAAAGAGAGGGGCACCTTCATGCGGTGATGTCGGCCAGGGTCACATGAGCTGCGCCCATGCGCGCCATCTCTTCTTCGTGCTCTTTGCTGTCTTCGGGGTTGACGTTGACGCCCTTGATGGCATCGAGCAACAGGCAGACTTGAAATTTCAGGGCCAAACCGTCCTTCACGGTGTTGAAAACACAATAGTCGGTGGCCAAACCGCCGACAAAAATCCGTTTGATTCCGGCAGCGAACAATTGATCGGCAAAATCGGTGCGGGCGAACGCGCTGTACGTTTCCAGATTTTCATCGCTGGGCTTGGAAATAATGACCGCGTTGACCGGTAATTCCAGCAATGGGGAAAATTGCACGCCTTCGGTCCCAACGACACAATGGATCGGCCAGGGCCCGCCCTGGGGAATGAACGAGCAATGATTATCCGGATGCCAATCGCGGGTGGAATAGACCAAAAGATTGCGCTTATCAAACTCGGCGATGTATTTGTTCAGCACCGGAATGACCTCATCGCCATGCGGCACCGCGAGCGCACCATTAGGCGGCAGGAAGTCGTTCTGGATATCAACGATAACCAGGGCATCGGTTGGGCCTAACTCATATTTCATACGGTTTGGCGGTCATAATACCGATTGTCTTTAGAATTTAAATAAAAATTAATCGTATTGCAGATTTTAGGTTCCGTGGCGAATAATGGTTGATATGAAGAAACGTCAGGCCAATGTGCGGCGGGCGACCCGGGAAACCCAGATTTCGCTCAAGCTTAATCTGGACGGCACCGGGAAATCGTCCATCCGCACCGGAATCCCATTCTTTGACCACATGCTCACGCTCTTCGCCAAACATGCGACCATGGATCTCACCTTGCGCTGTAAGGGCGACTTGGAAGTGGATGCTCATCATACCGTGGAAGATTGTGGTATTGCTCTCGGCCAGGCGTTCATTCAAGCGCTCGGTGACAAGAAAGGCATCCGCCGTTACGGCACCGGTTTTGATCCGCGCAATCCCCTGTGTGGCGAAGCTTACGTGCCGATGGACGAATGTCTGGCGCGTTGTGTGGTTGACTTCAGCGGCCGGTCGTATCTGGTCTGGCGCGGCCTAGATAAATCGGCCTACAAAACCCTCACCACCAAAGAAAAAAAACAGGACACATCCTCGGCTTTCCGTTTTGGTTTGGCTCGCGAATTCTTCCAGGGTTTCGCCAATGAAGGCCGGTGCAACCTCCACTTGGAATTACTTTACGGCGACGAGCCGCATCACATTGTCGAAGGACTTTTCAAGGCCTTCGCCCGCGCGTTAGACGTTGCCTGCCAACGAGATCCGCGAATTGCCGGACAACTTCCCAGCACCAAGGGAAAGTTGTGAGTTTCACTGAATAGTTCCAAATCCGCCCCGTCAAACCTATGTCAATGAATCAGGCCAAGTCTGAAATGCAAGACGTTGACCTGGTGAAATTGTCCCAAAAGGGCGACCTGACCGCGTTCGAAGAATTGGTCGGGCGCCACCGGGACAAGATTTTCGCGCGCGCGTTCAGCATGATGCGGAATGAAGAAGAGGCGCTTGATCTTTCTCAAGAAGCATGGATCAAAGGCTGGCAGCGATTGGCCCAATTCCATGGCGATTCCAGTTTCGTGACTTGGATGACTCGTATCGTCATCAACTTGTGCCTCGACCAGCTGCGCAAGCACAAACGTCAGCGGGCGGAATCCATCGAGGCGATGGATGAAGAATCCGGCGGCGTGGAACGACACATGCCGGTGGTCATCACGAACCCGACGGAAGGTTTGGAGCGCGGGGAATTGCGCAAACGGATCGACCGGGCGCTGGCCCAGTTGTCCGAGGAACATCGGATGGTAATGGTGCTGCATGAATTTGAAGAATTGGAATATAAAGAGATAGCGAAGCGGATGGACTGCTCGATTGGGACGGTGATGTCGCGTTTGTTTTACGCCCGTCGTCGAATGGCCTCGCTTTTGGTCGGTTTAAAAAGAGAGAACTCAGAATGAATAACGAATTAGAATTGAAGATCCAGTCCTGGCTTGATGGCGAATTGTCCGCCGCCGAAGCCAAACAAGTTGCCGCCCAGGTGACCGCCGACACCGCGTTGTCCGGTCTGGCCACCGAACTGCGCCAGACCAAGAGCGCGCTCGTCGGCAACGAAATGGATTTGAAGGTGCCTGAGACCCGCGAATTCTATTGGAGCAAAATCGCCCGCCAGATCGAACACGAAGAACGCAAGTCGGCGGCTCCGGTGTCGGTGCCGTTCATGGTGCAATTCCGCAAATTTTTCATACCGTTGGCCGGAGTGGCTGCGGTTGTGGCCGTCGGTCTTTTGACGCTCAATCCTTCGGTTCCTTCGCTCAGTTCTGATTCCAATGCTTCGTCCGGCGAAATGGAAACCGTGACCTACCGGGATCAAGAGTCCGGCATGACCGTGGTCTGGTTAAAAGACCGGGAGGAATCCCAGGCGTCCACTGCGGACGATACTTCCAAGGTTGAAACTCAATGAGGATTTGGCTATATCAAGGGCCGATGCAAAGAATGCGAGTGATGTTTTTGACGGTCGGGATGTTCCTGGCCGCCGGGTTTGCCGTGCAGGCGGGTGATTTGAAATTGGAAGCCACCCTGGTCTGGGGCACCACCACCGGGACGAATGTCAGCCATCAATTACTGGACGCCAAGCGCACCAAAGATTTAAGCCGGATTTTCAAGTGGCAGAGTTATTACGCCATCACCAACCGGACAGCGGTCATCCCGGCCAATGGAACCAGAACTATTCCCATGGGAGCCAAGTGTCAGTTAAAGGTCAAAAACCTCGGCGCTTCCCGCGTTGAAGTCGTTTGGATGGGCAACAATAAGATCATCAGCACCAACGTCCACACCCTCCCCCTTACTCTCGCCGGCAACGATAAAAACGACAGCGCCTACTTCATGTTGTTGCGGTCGGCGGATGGCAATGGGAAGTGATTAGGGTTCCTTCTCGAAGCTTTCCTGATTTGTTTTCGCTTTCGGCCTCTTCAAACAAGAAATCAAGTTTGCCGCTGGCGGAATCTCTGTCCATCTGCCGATCCCATTCTGCATTACGGCGCTTATCCAGCCAGGCAGTCAATCGGGAGTAATCTCCCGGCGACAACAGCTCAATCTCGCGTTCGATTTGTTCGACCGTAATCACAAGGGAAAATTATCGGTTTTTGGCAGAAATTCAAGCCTCATTTCCTACGGAATCCCCACCAAACTTAACGGCAGCCGGATCGCTTTGACCCGATAATAATCCGGATTCATGCGTCCGTCTTTACAGGTTGGGAAACAGGGGTCGTAACCGTTGATTGAGTAGGTCACCAGAATTTCATTCTTGGAATTGACCGATTCAGGGTGCGCCTCCGGCAGATAAAAAAACGGATAATGTCCATCCACCACATCGTCAATTTCATAAATCTTTTGCGGCGGAGAAAACGGACCCGTCAGGTTCGTGCTGACGCTGGCATAGATCGCCTTGCCTTGATCGCAGGCGATGCTGAAGGCGGAACTGAGCGCCAGCCAGCGGCCATTGACTTTACACACACTCAACGAAGTGGACGCTCCATAACCGATGGCCTTTGCCTGGGAAACCGCCGCCGTCCAGCGTTTGCCATCCCAGAAAGTCCAGCGCCCCTCGGGTCGGATGGACAAAAACCGCGCCACGCAAATATTGTTGTCCTTCTTGCCTGCCTTGACCCCGAACGTATAAGTATAGCCATCTGCCTCTTGACTGAAACCGCAGCCAAATTCAATGTCCCTGAAATTCTGCAACCGACTGAAGGTGACCGGGACCGATTCCATGTTGCCGTCCGCCGATCCGGCCAGATCAGATCGCTCAATTTTGGCCCAATGGCGGCTGACCGCCCTGAAATCAAACATTCCGCCCCCCTTCCCTGCCCTTTGTAATTTCATTGTGTAAATATAGATGGTGCCGCCCGTTGATTGAAATCCGGCTTGCGGCCAGAACCAGAGTTTTTCATCGGTTGCGGTCCGAATAAATGATCCCCGTGGATTGCCGCTGATCAGGGTCGTCGTCCCGTTGCTTTGCTGCAAAAGCGCGGCATTGCGCACCTGAAACAGGCACGGAAGTGTGCCGTTGGTGGGGTTAAGATCGTCAATGTGACTGTCGCCAAAGAGCCAAAGCACGGCCCCATCGGAAAGCGGCACGGAAATCCCGCCATCCCCGGCCACCAACCCGTTGGTGCGGCGAAAAAATTCGGTAAATGCTGCATCCTTGTAGGCCAATGTGGCTGGCTCTGCCGCTTTAGCCATGCCCGCCATCAGCCAGCAAAATAGAAAAAGGATCAATCGCCCAAAAATCTTCATCATAAATACGGGTTGATGCTAGTCCGAGGGCGCATTGACCGCAAGGGTTTGGAGATTGAAACACATTTTTGATCAAAATCAGTCTTGCCGGGCCGGTTGATTCGGCGGACAATGATTGCGTCTATTGTTATTGTTTAAGGCCTCATGAAATCACTGCGCAAAGTAAAAGAGCCGGCTGGCGGCGGCCCGGCGGCAAAGAAGAAAACTACCCGGACCAAAACGCAAACAAAACAGGTCGTCGTGCCAGAGCGCGCCAAGGCCCCGGTCGAACCCGGCTCCGTTCCCCGCGACGAAGAATTTCCCGCGCCGGAACCGGCCCGCGAAAGATCCGCCTACGACGGCGATACCGCCATCAAACTTTATCTCCGCGAGATAGGCCAGGTGAAACTGCTCACGCCGCAGGAGGAAATCGAACTGGCCGCAAAAATCAAAAAAGGCGACAAGAAGGCCCGGGAACAAATGATCAAGGCCAACCTTCGCCTGGTCGTTAAAATCGCTCACGACTACGAAAATTACGGCCTTCCTCTCCTCGACTTGATCAACGAAGGCAACATCGGTCTGATGAAAGCCGTCGAGCGCTTCGACCCGGCCAAAGGCGGCAAACTTTCCACTTACGGTTCCTGGTGGATCAAACAATCCATCAAGCGCGCCCTGGCCAACCAATCCAAGACCATCCGCCTGCCGGTCCACCTCGTGGACAAAATTTCCAAAATGCGCCGCACGGCGATGAAGTTGCAGGAAGTCTTTGGCCGCGAGCCGACCGACGAGGAATTGGCCGAGGAAATGAACATGTCCCCGTCGCGCGTCGCGCAGATGCGGACCGCCGCCATTCGCCCGGCCTCGCTCGACGCCCCCATCGGCGATGATGATTCCAATAATTTTGCCGAAGTCGTCCGGGACGAAAACGCCGATACGCCTTACGAGCAACTCGAAGACAAGACCGTCACCAAGATGTTGCAGGAAATGGTCAAGACCCTCGACGAGCGCGAAAGCACCATCCTGCGCTACCGCTTCGGTCTGGATGGCGGGAGTGAGCGGACTTTGGAAGAGGTCGGAGAAAAATTCCACGTCACGCGCGAACGGGTCCGCCAGATCCAGAACATCGCCCTCAACAAACTCAAGAAGATGATCGAAAAACTTGAGGCTGTTAAAAAATAACCGACCCGCTACGCTTACCGCCGATGACAACGAATCAAGTGACCGTTCCTGATTTGGAACGCGCGATCCGCAACGTGCCCGACTTCCCCAAGCCGGGCATCCAATTCAAGGACATCACTCCGATGCTGGCCGATGCCCGCCTCTTCGCCGGTTCCATTGATCTATTGACCGCCAATGTCAAACCCGGCTCGGTGGATGCCGTCGTGGGCATTGATGCGCGCGGTTTTATTTTCGCCGCCGCCGCCGCTTACAAACTGAACTGCGGCGTCATTCCCGTCCGCAAAAAAGGCAAGCTGCCCTTCAAGACGCACGAAGAAAGTTACGACCTCGAATACGGTTCCAACACCATCGCCATCCACGTTGACGCCATCAAACCCGGCAGTCGCGTTTTGTTGATTGACGATCTTCTGGCCACGGGTGGAACCGCCAACGCCGCCGCCAATCTGCTGAAACGTCTCGGCGCAAATATTTTGGAGATCACTTTTCTCATCGAATTGAGTTTCTTGAACGGGCGCGATAAACTCAAGGGCTTCCCCGTGCGCTCCTTGGTGGTTTACTAACCGGAGCCTGGCGTGAGTGTGTGGCAATCTCTCGACAACTCACTGTTTCATTTCATTAACGCGTCGCTCAGCAACCCGCTGTTCGACCGGGCCATGCCGTTCTTCAGCGACACGCCCTTTTTTCCGCTAATCCTTGTCGCGGTCTTGGTTGCGCTGATTGTCAAAGGCGGTGCCAGAGGACGCATCTGTGCCGTAACTCTCGCGCTCGGACTGGCCCTTGGTGACGGCGTCATGTGCGACACCATCAAACATGCCGTCGGCAGATTGCGACCGTTCCATGCAATTTTGGATGCTCATGTTTTGGTGGGGCGCGGTGAAAGCTTCAGTATGCCATCGTCGCACGCGGCTAACTGGTTTTGCGCCACCCTGATCACTTTCATCTATTACCGGCGGAGCATTCGCTTCATGTTGCCCTTGGCCTTGCTGGTCAGCTTTTCCCGAATCTACAACGGCGTCCATTATCCCAGCGATGTCCTCGCCGGCATGATTCTCGGTGCCGGTTGCGGCGCATTCCTCATCTGGGCCATAAACAGTCTCTGGCAAATCACCGGTCCCCGCTGGTTCCCGATCTGGCACCAACGCATGCCTTCTCTTGCCTCCCCTGCCCCACTCTCCACTCCGCACTCTTCACTTTCCACTTCTTCCCACTGGCTCAACCTCGGCTACCTCCTCATCGCCGCCATCTTCCTCTTCCGCCTCCTCTACCTCGCTGCCGGAAAAATCGAACTCAGCGAAGACGAAGCCTATCAATGGATTTGGTCCAAGCACCCGGCCCTTTCTTATTTCAGCAAACCGCCGCTCATCGCTTACACCCAATTCCTCGGCACCCATCTTTGGGGCGATAACGAATTCGGCATCCGCTTCTTCTCGCCGGTGATCGCCGCAATTTTATCTTTCATCATGTTGCGCTTCCTCGCTAAAGAAGCCGGTGGACGCGTGGCCTTCATGTTGTTCATCATCGCCAACGTCACTCCGCTGCTCGCCCTCGGCACCACCGTCATGACGGTGGACCCGCTCTCGGTGTTATTCTGGAACGCCGCGATGGTCGCCGGTTGGCGGGCCACGCAAACCGACGCCACCACCCGAAACTGGCTCTGGGTCGGACTTTGGATGGGTCTCGGCTTCCTCAGTAAATACACCAACTTGATGCAATTAATATCCTGGGCGGTTTTCTTTTGCCTCTGGCCGCCCGCGCGGAAACAACTGGCCAAACCCGGCCCTTATCTGGCCATTTTGATCGTGCTCCTGTCCACCGTGCCGGTCTTGATCTGGAACAATGAACACCACTGGATCACTGTCAAACACGTCGCCAGCAATGGTCAATTGGACATGAAATGGCAGCCCTCCCTGAAGTACATGAAGGAATTTATCATGGTGGAAGGCGGCTTGCTCCACCCGTTTTTCTTTGTGGCTATGATTTGGGCAGCCATCGCCTTCTGGAAAACCGAACGAAAAAATCCCCTGCTCCTTTACCTTTTCAGCATGGGCGCTCCCGTATTTATTTTTTATTTTCTGTTCACCCTTCACTCCCGGATTCAAGCCAACTGGATCGTCCTGGCCGTCATTCCGCTCTTTTCCCTCATGGCCGTCTATTGGGATCAACGCTGGCAAAACGGTTGCTGCAAAGTTAAAACCTTCTTCAACATCGCTGTCGCCATCGGACTCTTCGCCGTCATCCTCACCTACGACACCAACCTCATCGGCAAACTTCTCCATCATAACCTGCCGCCGAAATTCGACCTGCAACACCGGGTCAAAGGTTGGAAAGAAATCGCCACCATGGCGAACGACGCGCGCAAAGCGGTCGAAGCGAAAGAACAAAAACCCGCGTTCATCCTGTGCGAACATTACGGTTTTACCGCCCAGATCAGCTTCTACATCCCCGAGTCAAGAAAACACATCGTGGATGATCCGTTCGTCTATTTCCAAGCCGCGTCCGAACCCCGCAACCAGTTTTATTTCTGGCCTGGCTACGAAAACCGCCTCGGCCAAAACGCCATCTTCGTCCGCGAAATCGAACGCCCCCCGCTGCGCGACGGCTGGTTTAAAGATTGGCTCAAAGGTGGCAACGACTATTACGCTCGGGAAAATCTTATCACCCAGCCATTACCCCCTGAAGTCCGAAGTCATTTCGACACCATCACCGACCTTGGCGTAAAAAACGTCATCCCCTCCGGCAAAGGCATCGTCCGCCGCATCCAATTGTTTGAATGTCGGAACTTGCACTAGCATGACCTCCGCCATTTTTCCCGTTCGAGACTACGACCTCGCCGCCACTCTTTCCTGCGGCCAGGCCTTCCGCTGGGAACAACAGGACGGCTGGTGGGTCGGGGTCATCGGTTCGCATTGGGTTCGTCTGCGCCAAGAAAAAAATCAGCTCATCGCTGAAACTGCCCAATCCGTTTCCGATTGGACATGGTTGAAAGAATATCTGCAACTCGATATTTGTTTGAAAGATATTCTCGCCACCTTTCCAAAAGATGAGCCGATGCAAGCCGCTGTTCGCGTTTGTCATGGATTGCGACTGCTCAAGCAGGAACCGTGGGAATGTCTCGCCTCCTTCATCTGTTCTTCCAATAAACAAATCGTCCAGATCAAACAAATCATCGCCCAACTCTGCGAACGATTTGGTGATCCGCTGCCCGTTCCGCCCGGCCAAAAGCCCGCCTTCTCCTTCCCCGGATACGAACGGATCGCCATTGCCTCCGAAGCCGAGTTGCGCGAGTGCAAAATGGGGTTTCGCGCCCCGTACATGCTTCAGACCGCGCAAATGATTGCGCGCGGCGAGGTCAGTCTCGCTCGGAAGACGACTCTCGCTGAAATGCGCGAAGAACTCCTGAAATTCCACGGTGTCGGCGTCAAAGTCGCGAATTGCGCATTGCTCTTTGGCTATGGTTTCGAGCAGGCTTTCCCGGTGGATGTCTGGATCATGAAAGCGCTGCAACAACTTTATTTCCCCAAGCGCCGAGTCAAATTAAAACGACTGCACCATTTCAGTGAAACCCATTTCGGCCCTTATTCCGGCTATGCTCAGCAATACCTTTTTCATTACATCCGCACCAAACATGAAACTTGAAGTCCTTTTCACTCCTGCTGAATTTGCGGCTCTCAACCGCCGCGACCTGTCAAAAACCACCTGCGTGGTCTTCGACATCCTTCGCGCCACCACCTCCATGACCGCGGCCCTCGCCAACGGTGCGGCCGCAATCTACCCCGTCCTCGAAATCGCCGATGCTGTGGCCTTGCATAAAAAAATGCCGGACGCATTGCTGGCGGGCGAACGCAACGGCCTGCGCATCACCGCTGCCCAAACCGGCAGTGTGGATTTCGACCTTGGCAATTCGCCGCGCGAATTCACCTCCGAACGAGTGCGTGGCAAAAACATCATCATGACCACCACCAACGGCACCCGCGCGCTGCAAGCTTGTGCCGGAGCCCAACAAATCCTCGCCGCCTCGTTCTTAAATCTGAAAGCCACCGCCGCGTTGCTTACGAAAACAAAACCGGAACATCTCCTCCTTGTCTGCGCCGGCACATTTGAAGAAGCGGCTTACGAGGACACTTTGGCTGCAGGAGCCCTCGCGGAATCAATCGGCTCGCTGTACGAATCGGGCGATTTTACTGATTCCGCCCACATGGCCCGGGACATCTATCGCGCTTGGAGTGGAAATCTCGAAACCGCTTTTCACCATTCCCGCAACGCCCGCAAAATCCTTTCCGTGCCAGCGTTGCTTGAAGATGTCGCCTTCTGCCGTCAACGCGATCTCTTCGATTTCTGCGCCATAGTGAAGGACGGGCAAATCATCCGGCACAAAGTTTGATTATTTTCTTCGTGTTCATTCGTGTCCATTCGTGGTTAAACTCCGAATCACGATATGAACGATGGTGAGATTTCAGCCTGGCATTTTGCCAACCGCAAACCAGTGCGCCTGCGCTGGAAGGGCGGCGTCATCACCACTCTCGACAAGCCAACCACTCCGCCGCCTGCCGATCTGTGGATCGCTCCGCCGTTGTTTGATATCCAGGTCAACGGTTATGGCGGGATTGATTTTCAGCAGGACGATTTTACGACGGATGATCTGTTGGGCGCGGTTGAGCAAATGCGGCAATCGGGTTGCGCGCGTTTTTTGATGACGTTCATCACGGATGAATGGGAAGCATTGAAAGATCGGCTGCGGTTCGCTTGCGATCTGCGGGCGGAAAATCCGGTGCTTAAAACGGCCATTGCCGGATGGCACATCGAGGGGCCTTTTCTTTCCAAGGTTCCGGGTTTTCACGGCGCACACAACCCTGCCCTGATGTTGGAGCCGACGGAGAAGCATATCCGTGAATTGCGCGACATCACCGGTGATGATCCATTGTTGCTGACCATTTCGCCGGAAGTTCCCGGGGCGATCGAGGCCATCGCGCTGGCCGTCTCGCTTGGAATCAAAATCAGTCTTGGTCACACTGATGCTTCGGCTGAAATCATCGGGCGGGCGATTGACGCGGGGGCCACGGGGTTCACTCATCTGGGCAATGGCTGTCCGCGCGAATTGGATCGGCATGACAATATTCTCTGGCGCGTGCTGGACCGACCGGAACTGACGGTGAGTGTGATCCCTGATAAAATCCACGTTTCGCCCGCGCTGTTCCGATTGTTTCATCGGGTGATTGACAGGAATCGGATTGTTTATACGACCGATGCGATGTCGGCAGCGGGTGCGCCGCCGGGGCGTTACAAGCTGGCGGGGATGGAAGTTGAAGTCGGGGCGGATCAGATCGTGCGGCAGCCCGGCAAAACTAATTTTGCCGGTTCGGCGTTGAAGCCGATGGATGGAATTTTTCGGGCGGCGCAAATGCTCGGGGTTCCGTGGCAGGACGTGTGGACGCGCTTCTCGGAGATTCCCGCGCGGTTCATGGGATTGCCGAATAATCTCTCAGTGGGTCTGCCCGCCAATTTTTGCCTGTTAAAAATGGCTGGAGAAAATGAAGTGGCGGAGTTGAAAGTGATTGCGCCGGAATAAACCGGAGTGCGGACAGGAATGTCCGCAGCAACGTGACTCGCATAAAACGCACAGAAATTAACCAAGCCCACTCTACTTTCCACCCTGCTGCGGACAGGAATGTCCGCACTCCGTTTATTTTTTCAGATCATCGAAATAATCCCGCACAGCTCCCTGATAGGCACGGGGGACTTGATCTTGATTCAACGCGGATTGGGCTTCGCTTTGGGCGGTGGCGGCGGCGTTTTGGAAACTTACGGTGCTTTGGCCTTTGATGCTGACGCCTTTCAGATTGATGCTCGGCATCGGACCGCCCGGGGTGATCTGGCCTTGCAATTTAGTTGGCGACAATCCGTCGGCCAATTGCGCGTCGCCGCGATCGGTCAAGCCTTTCGACGCCATGTCGGGACGTTGCAGGCCGGAATTGTCCCAGAGCTGGCTCATTTCTGGATATAGTTGACTGTTGTCATCGGTCCAAGTGCCGACTCCGGGTCCGCCTTTGCCACCCTTGCCAGCTTTCAAACAATGTCCCGACGCCATACATTTGCCGCTCTTATCGCCGCAGGTCGGGCATTGGCCCCAATTTTTCTTGGTCGCGATGGCCATCTCGGCCTTGTTGACTGCATCGAGCGAAGCAGCCAGTGATTTGGCGTCGTCCAATTGGTCGAGTGTTTTCTGCAATTCCTTGGAGGCGGACGCGAGTGATTCGGCGGCGCCGGATTTTTCACCGCTCTTCATCTGGCCGACGGCTTGTTTCAGAAAGTCAGCGGCTTTACCAAAGGGACTGGCGGGGTCAACGGCCCGGGAAACTTCGTCCAACATTTTTTTGGCTTCTTCCGGCGTCACGTTGCCCGACTTCAACTGATCAATCATTTTCTGCAAAGTTTGTTGCGCGGTCTCGGCCTGGCCGAACTTCAATTGTTCCGGGAGATCTTTGCCCTGATGCCCAGCCTGTTCCTGGAGTTGCTGCATGGTCTTGGCCATCTCCGACATTTTTTCCATGTCGGTGGTGGCGGCCTGCATGTCTTTCATGAAGCTATCTACTTGATTGTTTTTCAAGGCATTGATGGCTTCGTCGAGATTGGGGATCTGCTGGCCGAGGTCTTTGGCTTTTTTGCCGAGTTCAGCCAGGGCCTGGGTCATTTGCCGGCGGGCGGCGGTGCCTTCGGCGGAACCGTCCTTGGGCATGTTGGCGGCGGCTTTTTGCAGCTTCTGCAATTCGTCTTTCATCTGGTCGAGGGCCTGCGGATTTTCGCCGGCTTTGCCGAGGGATTTTTGCAGGGCATCGAGTTGCTTCTGCGCTTCCGGAGTCAGGCTGCTGGAACCGCGATTGGCTTCGCGCGCGGCTTTTTCCATGGCTTTGAACTCGGGATTTTTTTGCCCCAAGTCCTTCATCTGCTGTTTGAGTTTGTCGGCGACATTGGACAAATCTTTCAAGGCTTCGCTGCGCGTGAGTTGCCCTTGATCCATGTGGACACCAAGTTGTTCGACGGTTTCCAAAGTTTTGCGCGTCGGCTCCAAGGCGGGCGGGCGATGTTCCAGATTGTGTTTGGTGAGTTCGAGAAGTTTGTTGCCGGCTTCTTTGATGGCGGCGGCATCGGCTTTTTTGTTCTGAAATTCTTTGCTGCGATATTCCGGGACGAAACCGAGCCCGGCGCTCAAGGCGAGCAGCAACAAGGCCCAACGACTGACGCGCGGCAGATGAAAGGGAAAAAGTTTGTGCAGATCCAGTTTGGCGGCGAACTGGGCGGCATCGGTGATGAGAAGGGTGCGCCAGTTTTCGTTGGTGCCGGTGGCGGAAAGTTCGAGGGCGGTGCTGAGACGTTCCTGGAGATTTTCTTTGCGATCCACCAATCGGGCGGTTTCCTGCAAGGTGGCGCGATGGAACCAGCCGTAAAAAAATCCGATCAAGAGGGCCAGTCCGGCGGCGGCGGCCGCGCCGAAAAGAATGGTGCCGGGGATGGGCGCGAGTTTGTAAGTGGCGAGGGCAATGAGCCAGAGGAGGGAGCCGATGAGGAGGCCCTGCCAAAGTCCATGCCACGCGCGTTGCCAGCGCCGCCGTTGGGCGGCCCGCGTCAAGGCATCCTGAATGGTGGCCAGTTCGCTCATTCCTTGGGTTTAAGATGAGGTAGAATGATGGTTTTGGCGAGCGGAAAATTTTTCACAGAGATACCTTGATTTGGCTTAATCTACCTTGATTTACCTTAATTTGTCTTAATTTCCCGAGGGGGAAGATGGGCCGCGAAAAGGCGCAGAAGACGCAAAAAGAGGGTTTGTGAGCCACGGCTAAAAGCGTGAAATGGGCGGAAGGAGAGAAGGCAAAGGGAGCGAGCGGGATTTTTTGATTCCCGACCCGGTTTTGAGCTGTCGTTTCCCCATCCATTACGCATGGAACATAATGCAGTGGCTACATTATGTCAATTGGAAAAATTACCGATATTAATATGGTTGATGGTCGCCTGCTTGGCGGCGGCCAGAGCGATCCGGGCGAAGAATCCGTTGCAGTTGATCAATCGCTTCGCTCCCATGAATTATGGCTCGGGAGAAGATAACGTCCATCGTGATGCAGTTTCAGATCAGGGGGCGTATCTCATCAGTAATGAGATACGCCCCAGATCAGGAGCGGGGAATTAATGTGGTTGCTTTACGCCGCTTGGGTGTCATTCCCGGTGCCGCGCACCTGCCTCAGCAATAATTTTCAAAAATTTAGTGCGGTTTTCAAATGGGCGGCAGTTATAACAATAGCATGGTTCAGAGCGATGGAGAATTACTGCATTTATACGCCAACGACCATTCCGAGGAGGCTTTCACGGAATTGGTTGAGCGGCACATCAATATCGTCCATGCGGCGGCGCTTCGGCAATTGGGTGGGGACGGATCACTGGCGGAAGAGGTGACGCAACGGGTTTTTTCGGAATTGGCCGGCAAGGCGATCCTGTTGACGGGGCGGACTTCGATAGTGGGGTGGCTTTATGGCAGCACGCGTTTCTGCGCATTGGCGGCCCGCCGGGCCGAAATGCGCCGACGCAAACGTGAACAGGAGGCTTATATGATGGAGCAGACGAATCATTCTTCTCCCGGGTCGGATCAGGATTGGACGCAACTGAGCGCAGTTCTGGATGAAACGATGCACGAATTGGGCAAGGAGGATCGGGAAGCGGTTTTGTTGCGGTATTTTAAAGGCTGTTCGTTGAAGGAAGTGGGTGATTGCTTCGGGGTCAGCGACAACGCAGCCCGCATGAGGGTGGATCGTGCGCTGGACAAATTACGCCTGCTGCTGGCCAAGCGCGGGGTGTTGTCCACGACGGCGGTGCTGGCCGTTTTGTTCACCAGCTTCGCCGCTCCCGCCGCACCAAGAGCCCTGGCTGGACGGATCGCGAAAACCGCGCTGACCGGAAGCATCGCCACCGGCACCATCGCGGGATTTTGGGTGATGCGCACCGGGACAAAAATTTTACTCGGTCTGGCCGCCGCCATCATTCTGGTCGTAT
The DNA here is from genome assembly GCA_903927905.1 of uncultured Verrucomicrobiales bacterium. GTDB lineage: Bacteria > Verrucomicrobiota > Verrucomicrobiia > Limisphaerales > Palsa-1400 > CAIYOY01. The sequence continues at coordinate 23,872 of CAIYOY010000145.1, forward strand.
TTGTTCCGCTTACATCGTCCTGGCGAGAAAAGAGCAGCCTGAGCTTGCCGGGGCCAAAACCCATCGCTCCCGCCGCTCAAAAGGTGCCGGTGGCATCCCCCGCCAACGATGAGACCAATGCAGGAACAAATGTCCCGGCCACCCCGCCCGCAGCAGCCAGCCCGACCCTCGCGCTTAAATTGATTGACAGCCGATCCGGCAAGCCGGTGACCGGGGTGAAAGTTGATTGTTTTCTCCGGCCGTTCAATCCGGCCAGCGCTCATTTTGTGCTGACGGTGGATAAGATGGGGACAGTGGAAGTGCCTTATCCTTCCAACACCACCAGACTGCAACTCATCACCCGACGAGAAAGGTACGCCGATACCCGGCTTGATTTTGACTCGACCGGGGGCGCGAAAATCCCCGCGTCGTACACGCTCAGTCTGGAGCCTGGAGTGGTCCTGGGCGGATCTGTGGTGGACGCCGATGGCCAGCCGGCGGGGAACGCGCACATTTTATGGAATCACTATGAAGCTCCGGAAATTGATCATCCCCCTGTGAGCCATCAATTCTCCTCGATCGAAGTCGAGGTTGATGCCAGCGGACGATGGGAAGTCAATCGCATTGCGGAAGACATGGTTCGTCGTCTTCGTGCTTTCGTCCGGCTGGGAAAGCAGGTGGCAGGTCCGGAGGTGTGGACGCGCAATCAACCGGAAGTGGAACGGGAATTGCGCGCCGGTACTTTTGTATTTCATCTCGGCAGGTCCTCAGCCATTGGAGGCGATGTGAGGGATGCCAACGGGCAAGCGATCGCAGGGGCCGAGGTGCTGGTGGGAACGGCGGGAAGTCCAAACCGACAGGTGGGGAAGGTTTCGTCGGATGGGACTTTCAGGGTGATTGGAGGCGAATCCGGGGCCGAGGTGTTGACGGCGACGGCCCCGGGTTTTGCCAGTTCCAGCATAGTCATCAACAGCACGAACGATCCACCGCCTTATCACTTGGTCTTGCAACCCGCCAAAACGGCACGCTTAAAGGTGGTCAGCCCAGCAGGAGATCCTGTTGCCAACGCGAAGGTTCGCCTGAATCCCAATGGAAGCGTGAACCGGAAGATGATGGCCCAGGTCGAATTTAGCGCCACCACCGAGTCCGACGGTCTCGTGGTTTGGACGAATGCGCCGGAAGGCGATCTTCGTTTTGAGATCACGGCCCACGGCCATATAATGGATTATTCCATCGTGATTCCAGCGGATGGGACAGAACACGTGGCGGTCTTGCCACGACCGGTCATCGTCACCGGGACTGTGCGAGAGGCCGGTTCCGGCGGTTTTATTCCGGAGTATCACATAATAAAGGGTGTTCCCTCCCCGCTGAATCCCGACCCGACTTTTGGCCTGTGGAGTCAAATTGAAGCCAATTGGGAATATTTTTCCAAAAGCGACTATTCCGTGGTTTTTGATTCGTTGATGTCCATGAATGCCTACCAAGATGCTGGTTACATTTTAAAATTCGAAGCGGATGGCTACGAAACTTTTGTCTCCCGGATCATTCGATCAGACGAAGGCAAAGTGTCTTTGGATGTCGCCTTAAAACGCAGCCTGGCAACGATCGTCACAGTGGTGTCTTCGCAAGGTCAGCCCATGGCTGACATTCAAGTTGGTTTGGCTTGCCCTTCCGCTCTGCTGCGCCTGGTTCCCGGCGGACTGGAGTCGCGCGCGGGAGTGGGCCGGTCATTGATCCGGACTGATCGAAAGGGTCAATTTTCACTGCCGCCGGACCCGACCATCACCCGGGTGGTGGTCGCCAGCCCGGAAGGATTTACCCAGGCCATTCCAGCCGATCTGAAAAAAAACACCATCCTCACTGTTTTGCCGTGGGGCCGGGTCGAAGGGACATGCCTGGCAGATGGAAAAATTGCCCCTGGCCGCAAATACATTTTTCAATTGATCGGAACAAAAAATGGCGATTGTTTGTGCGATTATAAGTCGTATGAATTCATCTCCGATGACCTGGGCCATTTCGTCCTCCCCACTGCTCCGCCGGGCAGGCATCGCATTATCCATTTACGGCACAAAGCGGCGCCAACCGGGTCGGCGGATGGCAGGAAAAACCAAGAAACCGAAATCGAAGTCAAGCCGGGCCAAACCACCATCATCACGCTGAACGACGAAGCCGACTCCACGGATGAAAACCTTCGCGCGGCCGCCTCGGGCAAATGACGAGTCATGTTTGTCGGCAGGCGCCGATGTCCGGCGGCACCCCCGGCTGAAAAGAGGGTGATTTTCCGCTTGGCTCGGGGGGCATTCTGAACGATATATGGCGGCAATGAAAATAGTTTTAGCTTATTCGGGCGGCCTTGATACCTCCGTCCTGCTCTCGTGGATCAAAGAAAAATACAACGCCGAGATGATCGCCTTCTGCGCGGACATCGGCCAGGAGGAAGAATTGACCGGCCTGAAACAAAAGGCGCTCAAGACCGGGGCCTCGAAAATTTACATCGATGATTTGCAGGAGGAGTTTGCGCGGGATTTCATTTTCCCGATGATGCAGGCGGGCGCGGTTTATGAAAGCCAGTATTTTCTTGGCACGAGCATCGCGCGGCCACTCATCGCCAAGCGGATGATCGAAATCGCACGGAAAGAAAAGGCCGACGCCATCGGCCACGGCGCGACGGGCAAGGGCAACGATCAGGTGCGGTTTGAATTGACAACGGCGGCGCTGGCGCCGGATTTGCAAATCATCGCTCCGTGGCGGGATGCGGAGTTCCGGGCGGAGTTTCCGGGCCGGGCGGAGATGATCCAATATTGTGCGGACAAAAAAATTCCGGTGGAGGCGAGTTCGAAGAAGCCTTATTCGATGGATCGGAATCTTCTGCATATTTCTTTTGAGGCCGGCATTTTGGAAGACCCGTGGCTGGACGCTTCCGCGCCGGAACACCGGGCGATGTATAAGTTGAGCGTTGCACCGGAAGATGCGCCGAACAAATCGGAGTATGTGACGCTGGATTTTGTCCAGGGCAATTGCGTGGCGGTCAACGGCAAAAAATTGAACCCTCTTGGCGTGATGAAAACCCTGAACAAACTCGGCGGGAAACATGGCGTGGGCCGGGTGGACTTGGTGGAGAACCGGTATGTGGGCATGAAATCACGCGGTGTTTATGAAACTCCCGGCGGCGCGATTCTGCATTTTGCGCATCGGCAGATTGAGACGCTAACCATGGACCGGGAAGTCATGCACTTGCGGGATTCACTGATTCCGAAATACGGTGAACTGGTTTATTACGGCTACTGGTACGCGCCGGAACGGCTGGCTCTGCAAGCGCTCGTGACCGAGAGTCAGAAGCACGTCACTGGCACTGTGCGGGTGAAATTATACAAGGGTAATATTATTTGTGCCGGACGGAAATCTCCGGTCAGCCTCTACAATCCGCACATCGCCACGATGGAAGCCGACCCGACCAAGGCGTATAATCAGGATGATGCGACCGGGTTTATCCGATTGAATGGGTTGCGGTTAAGAGTCGCGGCGCAGGTGCATGGGGCGAAGAAGCGAAAATGAAAACGGGCCAATCACTAACTTCAATGTTCACATGAAAACATTTTGTCTCATGTTGGCGGAGAGGTTGAGTGGGTTGGTGCTTTTCATTTTATGTCTGCCAGTGATTGCCGAAGGCGTGGTGCTGTATGCTCTGGTCGCAGGCGATCCCATTCTTATTCGCGAGGATTTTGTTACACGGAATGGTTCGACTGTTTCAGTCTGGAGATTTCGCACTCAAGACCATGGCAGACCGATCTTTGGGGTGCCATTTTTTGAAAGCATTTCAGATTTTTTGCGCCGTTTTCGGATAAACGACATGCCAATGTTTTGGAATGTGGTTCGTGGCGACATCGGCCTTTCGGAATGTTGGCGTCATTTGCGACATTGAAGTGGTCATCATGCTTCAAACGGATTGACCGTATCAACAAACGGGAAATGTTTGGTGTTGCGGGTGGCGATGGTCCACCCCTGGCTGCGGGCGATGGCGGCAATTTGTAAATCCCGTAAGTCGGCTTCTTCCAACCCTTGCGCGCCTCGGGCGGCTTCGTATTCGGCGGCGTAACGACCGAATTCACTGGCTGCAGCTTCGTCAAAATCAAGAATCCATTCGCGGAAATCCTGGCGGATGAAATCGTATTTACGAGACAGTTCCCGCTTGCGCTTGCCTTCGGGAAGCCGTTCCAAGCCGTAACGCATTTCGGCCAGGGTAATGGTGGTCAGGCAGCAATCGGTTTCGTGTTCCTTCAACCAAGCCAGACATCGGGCGTTGGGTTTCGCCTTTCCGGTTTCACTGACGATATTGGTGTCGAGGACGTATCTCACAACCGGCGTTTCATGGGGTGGCGGCGTTGCGGTATTTCAAGGCCTTTCATATCCAAAAGCGCACTCACGAGGGTTTTTCGGGGCGGCCCTTCCAAGGCTTGAACCACCGCCGGAACGCCCCGGCGCAGGCCCTGCCGTAAAATTTCACTTTTGGTCAAACCGGTTTGTCTGACGGCGAGATTTATCATCTCGGTCAATTCAGGTTCCACCCGGAGTTGCAGCACGTCGTTCTTCATGCATGACAATGTAGTACAATGTTCTCACGAAGGCAAGCGCAACTGGAATAAGGAATTTATATTGCGGCAGACGGAAACCGCCGCTACAAAGGACACATGCCTGATCCTGTTATCTGCCAAAAAACTCCGATGGTGCAAGCGTGCGAACCGGGCACTTATTTCTGGTGCTCGTGCGGGCAATCGAAAACTCAGCCGTTTTGCGATGGCTCGCACAAGGGTTCGGGATTTGCGCCCACCAAAATCGAAATCCCGGAAAAGAAAACGATTGCGTGGTGCGCTTGCAAACATTCGAAGACGAAACCGTTTTGTGACGGGAGTCATCGGACGCTTTGAGTTAAATTCGAAGCTCGAAGCACGAAACAAAACGCCAATTTTCAAAAGAGCACGAAAATTCCAAACACCAGAGGATTCGCGTTAGAGCATTTCCCAAAAAGCTGCGACCGCTTTTCCCTTTGAATTTGGGGTTTCTCTGGAACTTGGAATTTGTTTCGTGCTTCGAGCTTCGGATTTCGAGTTTAGCCTTAAAAGAATGGATTGTTCGCTTTTTCTTCGGCCACGGTGGTCAAGGGGCCGTGACCGGGGCAAAGCAAGGCTTCGTCCGGCAAGGTGAAAATCTGTTCGCGCACTTTCTGTTTGGCCAAATCCCACGATTGACGTCCGCTGCCCATGGAGCCGGCAAAAATTGCGTCCCCCACGATGACGACATGCGGGGCGTCTTCCGACCAGTTGCCGATGATGTAGGTGGTGCCTTCCTCGGTGTGGCCCGGCGTATCGCGATTGGTGATGCGGAGACTGCCGAGGTGGATGAAGGCATTCGCTTTATTGCGGCTTTCGGGCGGCGCAGTTTTGGAACTGACATGCAGGTGCATCTTGGGATATTTCGCGCGGATCGCACCCATGGCGGCAACGTGATCTTCGTCCAGGTGGGTCAGGAAAAGATGTTTCAGGGTCAAACCGTTTTCTTCGACGAGTTTGAAAATGGGCGCGGCGTCCCAACCAGTGTCAAATAAAGCGGCTTCGCGGGTGATCTCGTCCCAGATCAGATAGCAGTGGGCGATGCTGGTGCCGTTGACACTGGTGATCCAACGCAGTTCGCGCCAGAGGGAAAGATCCGGTTGGGTCGGATACCAGCCCTTGGCGATGCGCTCAAGTTTCGCGGCGTCGAGACCGAGAAGTTTGGCGACCGCGGGATAATTGACCGGCTTGGGAGCAACACCGGTTTCGACGAAGGCTTTCAATTCAGCCTCGGTCAAACCGGCGGCTTGGGCGGCCTGGGTCAAAGGTATTTTGGCGGCGTCGCAAGCGATGTTGATGATCCGGCCTGCGTGATCTTCTAGGTCTATTTTCATTTCAGTGGCAGGAAGGTAGTGAGTCGGGGACGAGAAGAAAAGGAAGTAATCAAGGGGTTTGTTGCCCGTGGTCTTTTGTCCGTGGTTGGGCAACGTAACGTTTTTGGACTGCCGCCAATTTTACGGGCTTGGATTACGGGGTTTTTAGCCGGTAAAGCTGAAATTGGTTGGAGCCAGTGTTGGTGCCGATGAAATCAAAAAATCCGGTGGTGACGGTGTTGGTGGCGATCGAGGACCAGTTGGTCAGATTATTGGTGGCGGTCTGGATGATATAATTACTGCCCGCCGCGCCGATCAGTTGGAAATGGATGGAATGGTTGGTCGGGGGCATGAGTTGGACTCGAAGGGGTGAATCAAGCGCGAGGATGGCATTGGCGCTGGTGACGCTGCCGACCAGGTTGGTGACAACAACACGGTAGCTGCCTTGGTTGGCGGATTGAAAATTGGGGATGTTCAAGGTGCTGCTGTTCGCGCCCACACCGGAGCCGTTGAAAAGCCATTGATAAGCCGGCGCGGGATTCGCGGTGGCGGTGACGGTCAAGCTGGCGGTGGTGTTGGTGGGAACGGTATGACTGGCGGGCGGCACCAAAATCGAGGGCGGAGTGTCAATGGTCAGGACGGCGACGGCACTGGTCACGGCTCCAATATAATTAGTCACGATGCACAGATAGCTTCCGGCCTGAACGGCTTGCACATTGGTCAAGGTCAGCGAGGTGTTGGTGGCCCCGGCCAGATTTGTGCTGCCGAAAAACCATTGGTAGGCCGGGGTAATGCCGCCGGCCAGACAGGTGAAAACCGGGCTGGTTCCCTGGACGACTTCCTGGCTGGACGGTTGATTGGTGATCACGGGGGCGGCGGCCAGGGTAAGAGTGACGTTGCTTGACACTGTGGAAACGCAATTACTGACCAGGATCGAGTAGGTGCCGGTCTGTCCGGCTTGGACGTTGGTGACGGTCAGGCTGGCGTTGGTCGCGCCGCTGATCGTGCTGCCATTGAATTTCCAGAAGTAATATTTAGGCGTGCCGCCGGTGGCGGTGATGCTGAAAACGGCGTTGGAAGTCGCCGGCACCAGTTGGCTTTGCGGTGGCGCGCTGATCACCAGCGGGTCACCCAAACCGATGTTCAGATGCACCGTGCCGGAGGCGCCATTGTAACCGTCCACCAGGATGAAGTTGGTCTGGTTGGCCGCGACCTTGTCAATAAAAACCCGGGGCTGGCCGAGGTTGGTGTAATTGGTGGTGTAGCCGCAGCCGATGTTGGTCAGGGTGCTGAAACTGTCGCCGGGACCGACGAAAACGCCGATCATGGTGTTGTAAGAGCTGCCGTCGGTATTGACGTAAAGCGAACCGTTGGTGGTGGCCACATAGGCATACCAGGAAGGCGCACCACCGATTTGTCCGCAAATATTGGGTTCTCCGGGTTCGGCGGCGGCCCCGACGGTGCTGTAGGTCTGAGTGACCGTAAAGCTGCGGGAATCGCCGCCACTTTTTACCGTGAACGATCCTTGCTGCCCTGGATTGGAAAACGGCGAGCCGACGGAATCGAGGAATTTATTATAGGCGAAGGAATTGGTGGCGGTGGTGCCGTCGTCCAGGGCGTTGGCTTGCAGGCGGCTCGGGGTGGTGCCGGTGAGAAAGCCGCCTGGAACGGGAATGGTGGCGACATAAGTGCCGACGCTGAAGTCGTCCACATGGGAAACCACGAAATTGGTTCCTTGAACACCAGTGGACTGGCCGTTGAAATTCCAAAGCAAGGTCCCGGCGGTGGCCTGGCAGGTGAAGACGACCGAATGGCCAAAAGAAGCCACCGACCGAGCCACCGGCATAAACAAGAAGGCAGGAATAATATTGGTCGTAATCGGGGCGTTCCAACTGAGCACAATGTCGCCCGATGCTCCGTAATAACCGTCCACGGCAAAGTAGTAGTTGGTGTTGTTCACCGAGTTAAACGTGACGGAGCTGGTGAGAAAACCGCCGGAGTCGTCATCATTGACCACTGCTGAAGCCGGGGTTAGCGAGGTGACGCTTTGTCCCTGATAAACCCCCAGCATGGTGTCAAAGCCGCTGCCCGAAGTGGACACAGTGACAATGCCGCCGAACGGGGAATGCCATTTGAACCAAACTGATTTGCCGCCGGGGTTGTTGTCCAAAATTCTCGGTTCATTTGGTTCTCGGCTGGCATTGACATTGGAACAGCGCACGGCACCGACAGGCGTTGTCCCCAAGTTGGCCGCAGTGATAAAAAGGTCGTTGGTGGTAATAACCGTTGCATTGAACGTCAATGGAACCGTGACGGTGCTGACCGCGTCAACGCCATCCGCCACCACGGCGCTGAAGCTGCCGCAGTTGGTCGGTTGAACGCTGCTGAAGGATAGTGAGGATGTGGTCGCGCCGGAAATGTTGACCCCGTTGCAACGCCATTGATAACGCAGCGGCAAACTGGCCAGTGACTGAGCCACCACCGTGAAGGAGGCCGCCGTGCCGCCGGTGATGTTGGTCTGGGGCGAAGGCTGCGTCAGGATGACCGGCTGGGCGCGCCCGATGTAGGCAGCGAAAAACAGAGTGAACGCAAAGATCAGCGTCCAGCTCCGGCAACGAAGTGCTTTATACGTTTTTAGATTGCCGCGCACTTAATTATGGTTTCAATCGAAAGGCAGCCCGGGCAGCGAGTATGGAAAGAATGTTTTCGGGTTCTTTTATGGCTTTTTCGATTCCAGCGAATTTAACCAAAGACCGCGTCTGTGAAAAGAACTTTTTTGCCCGTCCAGGATTGACGACGACACCGGCCAGCCCAAGACATGGAACCTTATGCCAGCGGCATAATTGCGCAATCCGGCCGACTCCCTTTCCCATGTAGGTCTGCTCATCCATCGCGCCTTCCCCGGTGATGACGAGGTCTGTCGCTCGAATCCGTTTCTCCAACTGGGCCAGGTCTGCAAAAATCTGGAAGCCGGATTCAACTTTGGCGGCGGCAAAGGTCATCAGCCCAAAACCCAGCCCACCCGCTGCGCCAGAACCGGGCACTTTGGAAAAATCTTTGCCCATTTCCTGCCGCATCACTTCGGCCAACCGACCAAGATTTTTTTCCGCGAACAAAAAATCATCCGGGCGCAATCCTTTCTGCGGCCCGTAAATGCGCGAACAACCTTTTGGCCCCAATAACGGGTTCGCCACATCCACCGCGACAGTCACCTTCAGCTTTAGCGGTTTCTCGGGTGCCTGAACTTTTGCCAGGTGTTCCAGTTGCCACCATTCGCGGATTGGATCGCCGAAGCGTCCGAAAAATTTCCACCCTAAAGCGCAAGCCAACCCAAACCCTCCATCGTTGGTCGCGCTGCCGCCGATGCCCACCACACATTTCTTCGCTCCAGCCTTTTCGGCTGCGTCCAGCACCGCCCCCAGGCCAAACGTGTCCAATTGAAACGGATGAAATTTTTTTGACGGCAACATGGCCAGGCCGTTCACTCTGGCCGCTTCAACAATGGCGGTCCGGCTTTTCTCCTGCCACCACCAAACCGCCCGGATCGAACGATGCGCTGCATCCACCGTTTTCACCATCCGCTCTTCCGCCTCGAGTAAATCGCGCAACACTTGCCCAAAACCATCCCCGCCGTCGCTCATGGGGAGGAGTTCAAGTTGATCGTTGGGACAGGATTTTTTCCAACCGCGCGCAATGGCTTGGGCCGCAGCCTGGGCGGTCAAGGTGCCTTTGAATTTATCTGGAACGATGAGTATATGGCGCGACATCGCGCCCACTTTAGTCGTGGAATTATGCTTTGCCAACACCGCAAGCTATGGCATCTTGTGCTTATATATTATGGATAAGCCCAAGATTATCGCCTATTTGAAACCGAGTTGCGGCTGGAGCATGGGAGTTCGCGCCGTCATGAAGAAATACGATTTGCCCTTCGAAGACCGTGACATCATCAACGACCCGGTGCAACGCCAGGAAATGATCGAGAAAAGCGGCCAGATGCTCAGCCCCTGCGTGGAAATCAACGGGCGCATGTTGCCAGACATCAGCGGCGAAGAAGTGGAATCTTTCATGCTGGCCAACAATCTTGTGGCCCCGAATGAGATCCTCCCCGACGCTCCGATCAATCAGCCTTGCGCCCACGAAATGCCGCAGGCGACGGCGTTGAATTTTCGCAGGTAATGCCCGGCCCGGCGCGAATTGTCAGGACGGCGGCGGCCATGCAACGGCTGGCCAAAGAGTGGCAGGCCAAAAAATTGGGCGTGGGGTTTGTGCCGACGATGGGCTATCTGCACGCCGGCCATGTCAGCCTGATGCAACGGGCGCGGAAAGCGGTTGGCGCAAAGGGTCTGGTGGTCGTCAGCATTTATGTGAATCCAACGCAGTTCGCTCCAACGGAAGATCTCTCCAAATACCCGCGCGATTTTGCCCGCGATAAAAAAATGTGCGCGGATGCCGGGGTGGATGTGATTTTTGCCCCGACCGACAAGGAAATGTATCCCGAAGGATTCAGCACCTATGTGATTGAGGAAAAATTGTCGCGCTCGATGGAAGGAGCATCGCGGCCAACGCATTTTCGCGGGGTCACGACCGTGGTCGCGAAGCTGTTCAACATGGTGTTGCCAACGGTCGCCATCTTCGGCGCGAAAGATTTTCAACAGGCCGCCATTGTAAAACAGATGGTGCGTGATTTGAATTTTCCGCTGCGGATCATCGTCGCGCCGATCTGGCGTGAAGCGGACGGTTTGGCGATGAGTTCGCGAAACAAATATCTTTCTCCCGCGCAACGCAGCCAGGCAGGGGTGCTTTGGCTGGCGTTGGAACAAGCGAAAACCGCCGTGGCAAAGCGAGCCGTGCCAGCAGCACAATTGACCAAAATGACATCGTGGCTGATCAGCACGCAATCCGAGACGCGCCTGGATTACGTGGAGTTTTTTGATCCAGAAACATTGGCCCCGGAAAAACTGGTCCGGCGCGGCACCCAAATGGCGCTGGCGGTCTTTTTCGGCAAAACACGTTTGATTGATAACGCCAAGCTTTAAACCTGTATACCGCAACCATGGCCAAAACCTTTGGAATCGCGCGATTAAACAACTCCTGAATCTCTTGCATCTCCGGCACTCGCGCGCGGGCAAACGCCGCCTTCAACTGCTCTTGGGTGAACGATTCTTGTCGAAGTAAAAATTGGATATCCTGCAAATCATCATCGTCCGCCCGCGCCATCTTCGTCAAAATGAGATCAATCGTTGCCGGTCGAAAAACTGCCAGTTTCGCCAAACCCACGTCGAGCCGCAAACGGCGGGTGATCCAGTCCGGTAGCAAGATCACATCCAGCTCGCGAAACAAGTGAGTCAAATAAAGTCCGTCCGATTCCAATTCCTCATTGGTGCGTTGCACGGCTTGCCAGAAATCTTCATGGGAATCAGGTGGTTGCAGCCAGGCCAGCGGCAAAATCCCGTCCACATCCTGGGTGTTATGAAAATGTTTCGGCGCTTGCGGATAACCCAGCGCCAACGCCGAACGTCCAAAAAGTGTCAACTCAGCCGGGGCCGCAAGGTGCCGGTCAAGTGTTCCCAGGATGCGCAACGGATTGCTCATTCCACCGGTTCGCGCCGTCGGAGCCATTTGATGTCCGGGCCGCCTCCGAAAGAAGTAACCCCCGTTTGACTGACAAAACGCGACCAGTGCGGCAGCGCATCCGACGGATAAGGCTGGCCCGGCGGCAGATGCCGAAGCAAATATTCCCAAGGCTGAATCCCGGGTGCATAACGGGCTGCAATCGCGGCGATATGCAGCAACACGGGCTCAACCCTTTCCCGCACCGCCAACCGCGCCAGCTTGGGTGCGTCAGTCTGTGGTGAACTCAATAATTGTGCGGCGGCGCGGATGAACGTGGAGTTGTACGGATGCTGGCCGAGACACAAACCCACCGCCAATTCTTCATTGCTCAGTTCCGAACAATCTGGCGGCAAATCGTCGGCAAAATCGCGCTCGTAATGACTGGCTCCCCGGTGAACTGCGCCCTTGAGCAGCCATTCACCGACACGATCTTCCGGGCAACCGCTCATCTGGCAAATCTTGCGCCATAAGAGTGAAACATGAACCGTCGCCCCAAGCCTTTGGGCCAATGGCGGGCTGCTCAGTTGCTCAATCATTTCCACATCAAAACTATAACATGACAGGGGTAAGACTGGCGAATTACTTTTTTGCTCGCAAAACCCACCGAATTGACGAGGCTAAATTTTGATCCATTAATCTCAAAAAGTGTCAATCATTGGGCCTGCTGTCTGCCATGCGGGATCGTAAAATTATCCGACCCCAAGAAATCCAAAGCCCCATCGGAACCAGAAACCATGCAGATAAAAAGAATGCGAGCCACCGGTTCGCCTGAAACGACAGCATATACGAAAAAACTGACGCCAATCCAGCGAGGATTGCACTAAGCAAACCAGCCCGCGGAGCGAATGAACGTTCTAAAATAGCGGAGCCAACACAATACCAGGCAACAGGAGGAAAGAGGGTCATTAGCAATAGAACGTAGAGTTCCGACGGCCATCGCAACACACTTCGTCTTTGAAAGGCGCGTGTCGTCAGCAAGCTAATGTAGAATACAAATAAGCTAAAAATGAATATTCCTTGAATGCTCATCTCAGTCCCTAAAGATTGGCACAGGTTTTATTTAGAAGCCACCCTTCATTTTCCCTTCGCCTAATCCCCTCCTTTGGTGTTCAATCCTGTGACGGTCATGAAAAAATTTGATTTTCTCGTCCTCGGCAGCGGTATCGCGGGGCTTTCCTTTGCCTTGAAGGCTGCGCGGCTGGGCAAGGTCGCCATTGTCACAAAAAAAACCAGCGCGGAATCCAACACCAATTATGCGCAGGGCGGCATCGCCTCGGTTACCAGCAAAGAGGACTCCTTCGAGATGCACGTGCGCGATACGCTGGAGGCGGGCGCGGGGCTTTGCCATGAAGCCGTGGTGCGGACGATTGTGGAAGAAGGTCCGGCGCGGATCGCGGAGTTGATCGAGTTCGGCATGAGATTCACCGAGCGCGAACACAACGGGGCCAAGGAACTCGACCTCGGACGCGAAGGCGGACATTCCAAGCGCCGCATTCTCCACGCCAAGGATGTGACGGGTCGCGAAATCGAACGCGCCCTGCTTGCCGCCGTGGCCGCGCAGCCGAACATCCAGATCTTCGAAAATCATTTCACCATTGATCTGATCACCACGAAAAAGTTGGGGCTGAAAAAAGCCAATCGCTGCATCGGCGCCTATGTCTTGGACAAGAAGGCCAACCGGGTGGAGACCTTCGCCGCGCGGACTGTTCTGCTCGCCACGGGTGGTTGCGGCAAAGTTTATCTTTACACCACCAACCCCGACATCGCGACCGGCGACGGCGTAGCCATGGCCTATCGCGCAGGCGCGGCGATTGCGAACATGGAATTCATCCAGTTCCACCCGACGTGCCTGTATCATCCGAAAGCAAAATCCTTTCTGATCAGCGAAGCCGTCCGCGGCGAAGGCGGCATTCTCAAGGACGTGAATGGCGTCGCCTTCATGGACAAATATCATCCGCTGAAATCGCTAGCCCCGCGCGATATCGTGGCCCGTGCGATTGACAACGAAATGAAACGGAGCGGTGCCGATCACGTCTTGCTCGACATCACCCATAAGCCCGCCAATTTCATCATCGAACATTTTCCGAACATCTACCAAACCTGCCTCCAACTCGGCATTGACATGACGCGCGAACCGGTGCCGGTCGTGCCCGCCGCGCATTATCAGTGTGGCGGTGTGCAAACTGATGTGAACGGCAAGACGGGGATCGCGGGTTTGTACGCGGTCGGTGAAGTCGCCTGCACCGGCCTGCACGGGGCTAATCGGCTCGCCAGCAATTCGCTTCTGGAAGCGTTGGTCTGCGCGAATCGCGCGGCGGAATTGGTGGAAAAAAAGCCCGATCCACAAACCAAAATTTCCATCCCCCCGTGGCGTTCCGGTCACGCGCTCAATCCCGACGAACTGGTCGTCCTCTCGCATAACTGGGATGAGATCCGGCGCATGATGTGGGATTACGTCGGCATCGTGCGCACCAACAAACGCCTGAAACGCGCCCGCGCGCGCATCGCGAATTTGCAGGAAGAGATCCAGGAATATTATTGGGATTTTATTGTCAGCAGCGATTTGTTGGAATTGCGGAACATCGCGACGGTGGCAGAGTTGATCATCAACAGTGCCATTCAACGACCGGAGAGCCGTGGGTTGCATTACAATCTGGATTATCCCAAGACGAATCGGAAGTGGGGGAAGAAAGATACAGTCTTGCGGAAATAGGGGGCATTTTGGTGTAGAACACATCGCAGTGAGCCGGGTTTGGTGTAACAATTGCCCTGACGTGCTGGGATAGGCTCGCCCTCGGTAAGCGACCTCAGTTTTGAGATCTCATCCTCGCTAAACTCCGCCCATTTCACGAAAATTCCGCCGCGAGTTGCCATGTCCGTCTCAGTTGAGAGCTTGGGCAAGATTCATCCGACTGCGTGGCTGACGACGACCGCGATCTTGGTGCTGCCTGGATGGAAGCAAATTCTTTCTATTTTTTGTTGTCTCCGGTAGGCTGAGGCTCCTTTGAAATTCGAATGTCACAACTCTATAGATGGACGGTCGCTCATTGGCCGGTGGTTTTTAAGTCTTCGTTGGGTGTCCTCCATTTTTCTCCTGACGGGGTTGTTTGCCACGAGCTCATCATCGGCAGCGACCTGGCAGGAGGAATTTGCCCGGATGCCGCTGGGGGAAGTGACGGAATTGGGGCAAAGCAATTGCATCAAAACCATGCTGGGGGCGTTTCAGAGGAATGCAGCGGTCAAGGCCATCATTTTCATGCCGGGTTGCACGGATGAATTTAATTTTTTCCATCGGGCTCATGCGAAGTTGACGAACCCCTCCCCCACCATGCTGGATGCGGTCGTGGCCCTGACCAACCAAACGCTGATCCGCGCCACGGTGCGGCCGCCGTTTTTGTTGCTGCACACGGCGGAGGATCCGTTGGAACCGCTCGGCATCATCCAAGATGAGGCGACGGCGAACCGCATCCGCAAGAAGAAGTTTGACAAGGAGGTGCGTTACTTCGACAAAGATTGGGATTTTTTGCTCCCCATCCTGCGATTTGACTTGGACACCAAGATGCTCCCGGCCGGCCATGTTCATGCCAGCAACCATTTTTTCCGGCACAGTTTTGCGGCTTATGATTTGACCGCCTATGAGGCGCTGGAGGCGATTTCCATGGCGGGCAAGACGACCTTTACCATCCAAAAGAGAAAGGTGTTGTTTGAAGGAGACAAGCGGTTTCTGGGCAAGCCGCCGACGCCGCCTAATTTCCTGCTGCCCGATGGCAAGGTGCCGCAATAGTTTGCGGCCTTCATCTTGTCTTAAGGTTGGCTGGGATAATTTTACGCCATGAAAACGCAAATTAGAAAATATTTGGGCCTTGTTTTGATGGCATGTGCCATCCAATTGGCTGGAGATCTTCAAGCCGATCCGTTAATCACATCGTGGTTCACGACGTACTCGGGCAAATACGCGCGGCTTTATACCACCACGGCGAACCAGACGGCCGGCACCTCGGTGTCCACTTGGAGCCAGGGCGCGGGTGTGCAAACGAGCCCGGCTTATTGCGGTGTGCAGGAAGTGGATTCTTCGACGAGCTGGGTTTATATCCGCTCTTCCGGTCTCGGCTCGCACATCATGGGGCCGTGGTATTTGGATGCGCAAAAAACGCAGCTCTTTCCCAATTATCCGGCAAATACCAAAACGTTGTATCGCTTTCCGCGGACGCCGGTGATCGCGACGAATACGCTGACGTCCCTTGGCGTGGTGGGTTATTTTGTGGATGGCGCGGCGATGTATGACGGACGCGATTCGTATTTTTGGAACGGGACGACGGAAACGAACCAGGGGACGGGCTATTGGGATCGCGATGCTTATACGAATGAGTTTCCGAGTTTCGACCCAAATTATGCGCATCAAGACCAGTCGGCCACGTATCATTATCATGTTGATCCGCTGGCACTGAGGTATCTCATGGGGGACAACATTTTGTTTAATTCTGCGGCCAAGACTTACAAGGAAAACACGACCAACGCGACGCCCAAACATTCGCCGATTTTGGGCTGGGCAAAGGACGGATATCCGATGTACGGGCCTTATGGCTATTCCTCGGCCATGAATTCCAACAGCACGGTGCGCCGGATGATCTCCGGCTATCAACTACGCAACGGCCAAAACGGGACGGACAATCTGACTTCTTCCCGGGCCACTATTCCGGCCTGGGCGGCGCGAGCCTATAATGTTTCCACCAATCAAACCGGGCCGGCGGTCAGCACGACTTATTTTTTGGGGCGTTACATGCAGGATTACGCCTATCTCGGTGACGTGGGCAAAACGCAGGGGGTGGATTTCGACCTGAACGAATTCAATGTCCGTTTTTGCGTGACGCCGGATTATCCCAACGGCACATGGGCTTATTTCGAGTGCATCACCTCCAACGGCCTGCCGCAGTTTCCTTATCAAGTGCCACGCCGGTTTTTCGGCAATCCGACCGGGACGAATTTGACCGGCATCACGGAAACGGTCACGACCAATTTTATCGGCGGGGCGAATTCAGTGATTGAAGCAACCCAGCCGAAGATCACCAACAACACGGTGACGTTGTCGTGGAGTTCGGTGGATGGTGGGACGTATCAAGTAGTTTCTTCCACGAACACGACGAGTTGGAACAGCAAGGCAACCAATCTTGCTTCGCAGGGAACGACGACGGCTTTCAGCGCGGCGGCTAATACCAATTTCGAGTTTTTCACGGTGACGCGGACGGCGGTTTCAAATTATGACTCGGTGGTCAGTTCCGGCTACGGCATCACCAGTGTTTCGCCCACTTCAGCGAACCGGAATACGACGTTTACGTTGACGATCAATATCAGTTCATCGGTGAACGCGCCGCCGCAGTCTGCACCGATCAGCAGCGTGACCCTGGGCTCGATCACCGCCACCAGTTCCACGCATGTCAGCGCGACGCAGGTGACGGCGAGTTTTACCATTCCCTCGAATGCCACCACGGGATGGCAAACGGTGACGGTCACGTTTCCGGGGCCACCGACCAATATGGCGGCGACGGTGAGTTACACGTATAATAATTTCACGATTAATTGACGTTGAAAAATTCAAAGTTCAAAGTTCAAATCCCAAGGAAACTTCAAACTCCAAACTCCAAAATGGCGCTCGGAAGGATCGGGCGCTTTGGGGGTGGATTTTGGAATTTCTTTGGAATTTGGATGTTGGGATTTGGAGTTTCCCTTTCAGCATTTGGAGTTTCTCTCCAAGTCAACATTTCTGCCACCCACACCGCCACTCCGCTAACCTTCGAGTCGCTTTCATTGACCAACGGAACGGGACAAAAATTTTCCGTCACGCGTTTGGATTTTTTGCTCTCGGATTTCGCCCTGCAACGGAGCGATGGCGTGTGGCTGGAACAGACCAACTGGCAGGCGTTTCTAAGCCTGGCGGACAAGCGGTCGAGTTTTTCGGTCGCGGGGATTCCGCCCGAGTCCTATCAGCGCATCCGATTTCACGTGGGTCTGCGTCCAGAATTGAATCATTCGGACATCACCAAATATCCGCCGGATCATGCGCTCAATCCGAACCTGAACGGACTGCATTGGGGCTGGGCGGGCGGTTATATTTTCTTTGCGGCGGAGGGTCGCTGGCGCGGGACGGATGGCAAGCTGGGTGGATTTTCTTATCATCTGGCCAATGACGAGATGTTGATGACGGTGGAATTGCCGACGGCGCTGGCATTGGAGAATGATCAATCAATGGAACTTGCGCTCGATTTGACCAAATTTTTCACCCACCGATTCGCGCAGGATGATTCTTCGACTCATTCGCGCAAAGGAGATGCGCTGGCGGCGATCTTGCGAGGCGAAATCGAGAAAGGATTTTCGGTGAAGGAAGTGACGGACACGCTGAAGCGTGAACACCAACAACTGGCCAAGGGCGTCCTCGTTTCCCCTAACGCGCATCCGTATCGCTTTTCGTTTTCCGCCACGTTTCCGATGCCGGAGTTGCCCAGGGACAATCCATTGACGGAAGAGGGCGTTGAACTGGGCCATAAATTGTTTGGCGAGAAAATGCTTTCGATCAATGGGCGGCAATCGTGCGCGTCTTGTCATCGGGCGGAATCGGCGTTTTCCGATCCGGGCAAACAATTCGCCACCGGTGCCGAAGGGAAAATTGGCACGCGCAATGGGATGCCGATTTTTAACATGGCGTGGAAGCGGTCGTTTTTCTGGGATGGACGCGCCGCCACGGTGCGGGAGCAGGCCTTGCAACCGATCCAAAATCCGATTGAGATGCACGAGAATCTGGATCGGGTCGTCAGCAAACTTTCCAAAGACGCAAATTATCGCGAAATGTTTGCGCGGGCATTTGGTTCGACTGAAGTTTCCGCTGATCGCGTTGCCCGGGCGTTGGAACAATTTGTCCTGACGCGGATCTCCTGTAATTCGAAATTTGACCGCGCCTTGCAAGGCCAGGAAAAACTGACCGAGCAGGAAAAGCGCGGCTTTGAATTGTTCGTCACGGAATATGATCCGCGACGCGAACAATACGGCGCGGATTGTTTTCATTGCCACGGCGGGCCGTTGTTCCAGAGCCAGAGTTTTGCCAATAACGGTTTGGATGCGACGTTTTCGGATGTGGGTCGTTCAGCGGTCACCGGAAAGGATTATGATCAGGGAAAATTTTCCGTGCCTTCGTTGCGCAACGTGGCTTTGACTGGCCCTTACATGCACGACGGACGTTTCAAAACTTTGGAAGAAGTGGTGGAACACTACTCCACCGGCATGAAACGCAGCGCGACGCTCGATCCCAACCTCGCCAAGCATCCCGATGGCGGGGTGCCGTTGAGCGCAGCCGATAAAAAAGCGCTGGTCGCGTTCCTGAAAACTTTGACGGACAGCCAATATCAGTCCACTCTGGCTGCCAACAAACCCGAATAAAAATTTAAAATGCAAAAACCCATCGTCGCCCTCGGGGCCATCGTTCTCGTCCTCTCTGTTTCCGCTCAACCCCCCGGTGGCGGCCCGCCGGGCGGCGGTTTTGGCCGGCAGAATTTTGGCCAGCGTTATACCGGGCCATTGACCAATTACGTTTCCATGACCACGAACGGCGCGTATCGGGTCATCCAGGCCAACGGCATTCCCGATCATCCGCCGGGCCAATTTCCCAATGCGCATAATCCGAATTCCATTTCGCCGCAACGTTACTACTACAAGGTGCCGCTGCATCCACGCATCGCCGTGCAGGAAACCAAATTGCGGATGCAGCCGTTTGGCATTGCGGTAAACGGCGTGGTTTTTGATCCGGGCGCGGCCGAATGGTGGAATCGCGACCAGAGTTCCGGCTGGCAATATGAGCCGTTCAACATGCCGGGGAAACTGGGGTTGGACGAATACAACGCGCACGTTCAGCCGAACGGCGCGTATCATTATCATGCGATCCCGGCGGGTTTGATGACCAAGCTTGGCGGCCAGTCGAAGATGGTGATTTTGGGCTGGGCGGCGGACGGGTTTCCGATGTACGGGCCGATGTGTTCTGCGGACGCGAAGAATCCACAGAGCCGGTTGAAGAAAATGACTTCTAGTTACCGGGTCAAGAAGGGAGCCAGGAACGGCGCGCCGGGCGGAAATTATGACGGCACGTTTTTGGCCGATTTCGAATATATCAAAGGAGCCGGTGATCTGGACGAATGCAACGGCCGCTTTGGCCCGACACCGGATTTTCCTGCGGGCACTTATTATTATGTACTGACGGAAGATTATCCATTTGTTCCACGCATTTTCAAAGGGATGCCGGATGCCAGTTTTGAGCGACGCGGCCCGCCGGGCGGATTTGGCGGGCGCGGCCCGGGCCAGGGTCAAGGTCGGCAGCAAGGTCCTCCCGGTGAAGGACGGAACGGTCCGCCGCAGGGCCAACAGGGCGGTTTTGATC
Source organism: uncultured Verrucomicrobiales bacterium (assembly GCA_903927905.1). Classification (GTDB taxonomy): domain Bacteria; phylum Verrucomicrobiota; class Verrucomicrobiia; order Limisphaerales; family Palsa-1400; genus CAIYOY01. The sequence goes on from CAIYOY010000145.1 coordinate 43,803, forward strand.
AAGGCCGCGATGGCGGGCCACAAGGACGGGGAAACACCGGCAGAAACGGCCCACCGCCATCACAAGGACAACAAGGTTTCGATCGAAACCAACAAGGCGGAAATCCGCCGGGGCCGCCACAGGATAATCAGTAAAATTTATTGCAAACACAGGTATCGGACTTTTCTTTAACAATATGAATAAGCAACAAATCGCACCGATTCTGAAAGCCATGCCAAGTTAGTTCCCAAACGAAAGAAGCAATCAAGAATGGACGAGGGCCATCACTTTGATCGCACCCGCCATCCTTCTAGCGATTGACACAAGGGCCGAGCCATTCATAATTCTGGCCTTTTCCAAAGCGTTCCTCTTTACTTTCGCCCGAATGAATACGGCCGAAAAAAACTGGCTGCAAATACTTAAACAGTATTTTGGTTTCAGTTCCTTTCGTCCACTGCAAGCGGAGATCATCCGCGATGCGCTGAATGGGAAAGACACTTTTGTGCTGCTGCCGACCGGGGGCGGAAAATCTCTTTGCTTCCAATTGCCGGCGCTGATCCGGCCTGGACTGACGGTGGTGGTTTCACCGTTGATCGCGCTGATGAAGGATCAGGTGGATGCGTTGCAGGCCAGCGGCGTAGCGGCGACGTTTCTGAATTCTTCCCTCGGCACAGTTGAGGCGCGGCATCGCATCCAAGGATTAAGGAATGGCGAGTATCGTTTGCTTTATGTCGCGCCGGAACGGTTGATGATTGCCGGTTTTTTGGAAGATCTGAAACTCTGGGGCGTAAATCTGATCGCGGTGGATGAAGCGCATTGCATCAGCGAATGGGGGCATGATTTCCGTCCGGAATATCGGCAGCTTTCCGATTTGCGCGCGCATTTTCCCGGAGTTCCAGTGATGGCGCTCACGGCCACCGCGACCACGCGCGTGCGCGAGGATATCGTGAATCTTCTCCGTCTGCATGAGCCAAGCCGGTTTGTGGCCAGTTTCAACCGGCCAAATTTGACTTATCGTGTTCTCGGCAAAAGCGGCGCTTACGACCAGATTTACGCCTATGTGCGCGCCCGTCCGCGCGAGAGCGGCATCGTTTATTGTTCGAGCCGGGCCAGCACCGAAACTCTGGCCGCGCGCCTGAACGATAATGGCATCCCCGCCCGCGCCTATCACGCCGGATTGGAAAAGGAGGAGCGTTCCACAAATCAGGAAGCCTTCCTGCGTGACGAGGTGCGGGTGATTTGCGCCACGATTGCTTTCGGCATGGGCATCAACAAACCGAACGTGCGGTTTGTCATTCACCATGATCTGGCGAAAAATATTGAAGGCTACTATCAGGAAACGGGGCGGGCTGGACGTGACGGATTGCCCAGCGATTGCATCCTGCTCTTCAGCGCGGGTGACGCGGTTAAACATGGACGGTTCATTGATGAAAAGCCCGACGAACAAGAGCGTCAGATTGCGCGCGAGCAACTGCAACAAATCATTCATTACGCGGAGAGCAGCGAATGCCGGCGGGCGACTTTGTTGCAATATTTCGGCGAGGATTTTAATGAACAATGCGGGGCGTGTGATAATTGCCTCTCGCCACGCGACACGTACGATGGGACGACTGATGCCCAGAAATTTCTTTCCTGCATTTATCGCGTCCAGGAAAAGAGCCGTTGCGATTTCGGCCTCAACCAGATCGTCGAAGTCTTGACCGGGGCCAACACGGAAGGCGTACGCAAGTGGGACCATGCGTCCCTCTCGACTTACGGAATCGGCAAAGAATGGGGCCGGAATGAATGGAAAGTCATCGGCCGCGAACTGGTCCGTCTCGGTTACGTCCGGCAAATCGCGGAAAAATTTAATGTCCTGCAACTGACGCCTGAAGGCCGAGCCGTCTTGCGCGAGCGAAAGAAGGTCACCTTGACCAAGCCTTTGGCTGCGCCCGAAGCCCGCCAGAAAGCTCCGCGCGCCGGAGAAATCACCTGCGACGAAACGTTGTTCGAGCGTTTACGCCTGTTGCGCAAGAAGTTGGCCGACGAACGCAACGTGCCTGCTTACATTGTCCTTTCCGATGTGAGCTTGCGGCAAATGGCGCGTTCTTATCCGACGAACGACCAAGAAATTGCCCGCATCAGCGGCGTGGGTGAAGCCAAACGTAAAGAATTCGGTGCTGCGTTCCTGGCCGAAATCGCCGATTATTTACAAACGTATCCGCGCCAGATTTTTGCCGACGATTCGTTCGTGCCGCCGCCCAAACCCGTCATAAGTGATTCAGCGCACGCCAGCATGAGTTTTTTCAAAGCGGGTGAATCGGTTGAGCAGATTTCCGAAAAGCGCGGTTTCACCGTCGGCACGATTTGCGGTCATCTGGCGTCCATCGTGGAAACTGGCGCTGAGATTGATTTGCGGCGGCTTATTAGCGAGGAAGAAGAAAAGCAAATTGCCGCCGCTTTTGCCAAATGTGGATTTGGCGATATTGGCGGAGTCAAAGAACATTTGGGCCATCGCTTTGAGTATGGCTTGTTGAAAATTTATCGGGCAATTACTCTAAGAAGACAGGGTTTGTGATAAGTTTGATGGAAGGCCGCTACGCTTTCTTCCACCCCTTGCGCTCATGCCCAAAAGTAAAAATCTGCGGGTGAAAAATTTCCGCCAGAATTTCCAATGACTCCACCAATCGCGGGCCGGGGCGGTTGAAGTATTGGTTGCCGTCCACCAAGAAAACCTTGTTGGATTTAACCGCGCGCAGTTTGCGCCATTCCGGTTTCTGCTCCAGCACGGTCATTTCTTTCCGAACCCGCGCCAGATCGAAACCGCAGGGCATGAGAATAATGATGTCGGGATTTGCTTTCACCAGCGCCGACCATTCCATCCACGGCGAGTGTTTTCCGATTTCGCCGAAAAGATTTTTGCCGCCGGCAAATTCCACCAGTTCGGGCACCCAATTGCCCGCAGCCATGAGCGGGTCGAGCCATTCGACGCATACCACCGATGGTCGTTTGCTCATCATGCACGTTTTTTCAATGACGTTGACGACGCGATTTTTGAGCGCATTGACTACTTTTCGCCCTTCTTCGACCGCGCCCAAGGCATCGGCGATGGTTTGAATATCTTTCCAGACATCGGCCAGGCGGGTCGGGGCGACGGAAATGATTTCGGGTTGAAGCCCCGCCATTTTTCCGAGGGCTTTTTCCAATTCAGTCACGCTGACGGCGCAGACCTCGCATTGCGATTGAGTCAATATAATATGCGGACGCAATTGTTCCAGGCGCGCGGTATCAATGTCGTAGATGGAAAGGGCCTGTTGCAGAAGCGATTTGACCTCGCGATCAATCTCGGCGCTGGAAGCATTGATATTGAGCCGGGCCTTGGTGCAGGCCGGGAGCGAGCTGATTTCCGGTGGAAAATCACATTCATGCGAACATCCGACCAGCAAATCGCCGCACCCGAGGGCGCAGACCATTTCCGTGCAGCTCGGCAGCAACGAGACAATTCGTTTTTTGCTCACAGCACAGCGATAATGGAAAGGTCGCGCGCGCAAAAGGAGAAAAATTGCGGAAAGACCCAAATACGCTATATTTTCCAGGCTGATTTTCTATTTTCTATGCGCCGATATGCTGTCTTAATTGCCGGATTATTGTGGCTCTCCGTTCGGGCCGCTTCAGCGGACGCGTTTGTCGGTTATACCATCGTGCCGGCGTTCAGCAACCTGACCTTTTATTCGCCGGTGGCGCTGGCTTCTCCGCCCGGTGAAACGAACCGGCTTTTTATTCTGGAAAAAAACGGGCGCGTCACGGTCATCACCAATCTGGCCGCTCCCAACCGAACGGTCTTCATGGCCTTGACCAACAAATTGGACACCAGCAGCGAATGTGGGTTGGTCGGACTGGCCTTTCATCCCAACTACGCGGTGAACGGATATTTTTATTTGTTCTTCACGCCGACCAATTCCGGCGGCACACGCTTCGACCGCGTTTCACGGTTTCAAACCGATCCGACGAATCCGAACGCCGGATTGCCTGGCTCGGAACAAATCATCCTTTCGCAGCTCGATCAGGCGCCGAATCATCAAGGGGCGGACATCCATTTCGGGCCGGATGGTTATTTGTATGTGCCGCTGGGTGATGAAGGCGGAGCGAATGATCAATACGCCAACAGCCAGCGGATCAATAAAGATTTCTTCTCCGGCATCCTGCGGATTGACGTGGATAAACGTCCGGGCAACCTGCGGCCCAATCCCCATCCGGCCGTCACGACAAATTATCTGGTGCCGGCGGACAATCCTTTTGTCGGCGCGACGAGCTTCAACGGCCAAGCGGTCAATCCGACGCAGGTCCGCACCGAATTTTGGGCGGTTGGCCTGCGCAATCCGTGGCGCATCTCCTTCGATGAAGCGACCGGTTTGCTCTACTGCGGCGATGTGGGGCAGAATACGCGGGAGGAAATTGATATCATCACCAAGGGAGGAAATTACGGCTGGAATTACCGCGAAGGCACAATCGCCCGTCCCGGTTCCCCTGCTCCACCGGCGGGTTTCTCCAGCATCAATCCGATTCTTGATTATGCCCACGGCACGGGAACGAACCGGGGCGATTGCGTCATCGGCGGAGTGGTTTATCGCGGACAAAAATTGACGCGCCTCATTGGCTCTTACGTTTTTTGCGATTTTGTGGATGGAAACTTCTGGACGTTGAATTATCAAGGGGCATCGCCGGTGACTTCCTCGCTCATCGGTTATGAACCGGGAGTTTGCGCATTCGGCAAAGATCCACGCGATGGGGAAATCCTGCTGGCTTCATACACTGGCAACACGATCAAAAAACTGGTCTTAAAACCGGATCAGTCGCCGACCGTCCGGCTGCTTTCGCCCACCAATAGTTTTCGCATCACCAACGGCCCGGTGACTTTTACCGGTCGCGCGAGCGACGACAGCCAGGTCACACAGGTATTGTATCAAGTTAACGGTGGCGATTTCCAGACCGCCAACGGCACAACAAATTGGACTTTCACCACCGACCTCGCGGCAGGCACCAATCATATTGTCATCAAGGCGCTGGATGACAGCGGACATGAATCCGCGCCACTGGCCATCACCCGGTATTTTGTCGTCACCAATCAACTCACGGTGATGATCAACGGCACCGGCTTGACTACTCCCAATTACAATGGGAAATTTCTTGAGATCGGGCGATGGTACACCAATAGGGCAATGCCTGGGACGAGATTCGTGTTCACCAATTGGAGCGGTGGCGTATCGGCCACGAATGCCACCCTGGCCTTTTTCATGCAGTCCAACCTGGTGATCCAAGCCAATTTTATCACCAACCCATTTCTGGCGGTGCGCGGAATTTATAACGGACTTTTCCTTCCGACCAATGCCGTGGCCTCGGACAATGCGGGTTTCATCAATGTGATCCTGACCGGCGCCGGTGGTTACACCGGCACATTAAAGGTGGACGGGATCGCCTACTCGTTGAGCGGGAGTTTTTCGTTGGACGGAATTTCGCGATTGTCCGTGCCGCGTTTTGGGAAGTCCACCTTGCAACTTTCCCTGCAATTGAATCTGGGCGCGCCGAATGATTCCCTGCAAGGCGCAGTGGGTGACGCCAACTGGTCGGCCAACATTCTGGCTTATCGGCAGGTTTATAGCGCGACCACAAATCCGGCGACGACTTGGGCCGGTCAATATACTTTATTGTTGCCGCCGGACACGAATGGACCGCCGGATCTGCGTGGATTTGGTTACGGCCTCGGAACGATCAGCCTCGGTGGAAACCTGACGTTGAATGGAAGCCTCGCCGATGGCGGCAACATCAGTCAAACTGTGCCCGTTTCTCAAAATGGCCAATGTCCGATTTACGTGCCGCTATATCCCGACCAAGCGTGGTTGACGAATATTTCCGTAATCGGCCTTCGCGCCGAAAATAAAGGGTTCCTGCTGGGCTGGTTATCGGTGTCAAACGCGCCCGATTCAATCATGACCGGCAATTTGAACTGGGTTAAAAAGTCGTGGACCAATGCGCTTTGGCCGTCGGGTTTCACCAACATTCTGGCCGTGGCCGGCTCGCGCTTTCACCCTCCAGGCAAAGGCAGTCGAGTGATGAACTTTACTAATTTTTCCGCGACTGTCTCGGGCGGCAGCTTGCCCTCAAGTCTGACAGCTTCCCTCCTGTTGGCCACGAATAATAAAATCAGTTTTATCAGCTCAAACATCCCTTCTTTCTCGCTGCAATTGAACCTGACCAACGGAGCCGTGTCCGGACGTTTCAGTGATGCCAACGCCGGAACGAACGCGATCAAAGGCGCTTTATTGCAACAGCAAAATTACGGCGCGGGATTTTTTATCGGAACAAATTCTCCGGGAGTTTTTCAATTGCAGGCTCAATAAGGGGCGATCACTCGGTAGAACCGTTGCAAATTCGTCGCCGGACCGTCGGTCACGATAATATCGGTGGCGACGCCGGGAGGAGGAATCGAGATCAGGTTGGACCATCCGCCTGAAACAAGATCGCTGATGTATTGCACAGTATAGCTTTGCCCGGCAACGGCCGGGAAGGAGAATTGAAATTGATTTCCGGTCCGCGCGATATTTTGCAGAGTCGGAGCAGCGGGCGGACCAGACGCCACCGTGTACGTAATCGTCAGCAATGGCCCGATGACTCCGGCTTCACGCGAGGCAAACCGACGCGAAGTTTGGCCAACACCTTCTGATTCTGAAAACATGGCCCAGCCAAAATTAGTGGATGGGTTCAGCAACAACTGTTGGACATCCGCGACCATGTTGGTGGTGGTGACAAAAGTGTAGGCGCCGATAGCGTCTATTGGAACCGAGGAGCTGACCGTGGGTGAATATTCATTTGAAATCGCGCCGCCGGGCGTGGACCAGGAAACGGAGGGATGGGCGCGATGGTTCCAAGTAGATTCGCCGGTTTTGGCCGCCTGCCCCATGCTTGTCGTCCCCGTGCCTTCGGTCCAACCCACCAGCATCCGCCGCAAATCAAAGGTGGATCCAACCCCGCCACCGCCCGGAACGATGATGATATTCACCGTGAGCGCGGCGGATTGGATGACGGCATTGGTGGGCAATTGGCCCGTCAGATCAAATCGCAAAAGAGCCCGGCTGCGGAGACCGCTGGTGTTCGATCCAGCCACGCAATTCGTGGCGCCACCGAGGTTGTTGTCGGGGTTTTGCTCGAACAAGCTGGTGTCGGCCACCGGCGAAAGAACGATGCCGGCCGCCTGCCCGGCCATGGCCCAGCCCACCATTAGAATGACGATGATCGGTCTCATTGAAAAACAGAGGACAAGAGAATTATCTCTTGCCCATCGTTATATATTTGCAAGTATAACGAAGAATGACCAGACGAAATTTCACCATGGCACGGGCCTTTACCCTGATTGAGCTGCTGGCGGTCATCGCCATCATCGCCCTGCTGGCGGCGCTGCTGCTGCCCGCCCTCGGCCGGTCGAAGGAAAACGCCCTCCGCGCCGAATGTGTCAACAATCTGCATCAATGGAGCATGGCCCTGTCTCTCTATCTGGCGGAAAACAAGGATGTCATTCCCCGCCGCGGCCAGGGAGTGCAGCCGCTGGTCAATCTGTCGCGGCCGGAAGATTGGTTCAATTGCTTGCCGCCCATGTTGAGCCTGCCCTCCTATCAAACCCTGGCCACTAATGGAAACGTTCCAAAACCAGGCAGCAAATCCGTTTGGGTTTGCCCAACGGCCCTGCCACTTCCCCAGTACGCCAACTTCATGCCCTATGCCATGAACATGTATTTGTCTCCGTGGGATTTTGATCGTCCGCATAATCTGCGCGAAATCCCCCAGCCGTCTTCGCTGGCATTCATGGCTGACGGCCCGTGCGCCTGGTGCGCCACGGTGCCTTCGATCATGGGTTATTCCGTCCAAGCCCGGCACAGCAAAAAAGCCAACGTCGCTTTGCTCGATGGGCATGTCCAGGCGTTCTCCGGTGATTATTTGGGGTGCGGCCTGGGCGACAAAGAACACCCTGATATCCGCTGGCAGACGGGGACGCCGGGAATGAATCAGCCACCAGTGCCTTAAAACGATCAGAACTCGTTGCTTTTGGGGCGGGGTTTGTGTCATGTATTCTCCATGTCGAAACAACATCAACCCGGCCCCGGCACCCAAGCGGTTTGGGCCGGAGAAGAAAAAAATTTATGGTGGGGCGCGACACAGGTCCCCGTCGTGCATAGCGTTGCATTTGGCTATCCCGATGTGGATGTCTGGCGCGACGTGGCCCTCGGCCGCACGCCCGGCCATATTTATGGGCGCAATACCAACCCAACCGTGGCCGCGTTTGAAAACAAGGTCCGGATTTTGGAAAACGCCGAGGCCAGCACCAGTTTTGCCTCGGGCATGGCGGCCATCAGCAATATTCTTTTCACCCTGCTTTCACCGGGGGACCGGGTCGTTTCAGTCAAAGACACTTACGGCGGGACCAATAAAGTTTTTCTCGAATTTCTTCCCCGATTCCAGGTCAAGGTGGAATTGTGCGACACGGGGAACCACGAAAAAATCGAAGCCGAGATCGCCAAAGGTTGCCGGATTCTTTATTTGGAAACGCCGACCAATCCGACGCTGAAAGTGGTCGATATCGCACGCTTGGCCAAAGCGGCGCATCAAGCCGGAGCCATTGTCGTGGCGGACAACACCTTTGCCACTCCGATCAATCAAAACCCACTGGCGCTCGGGGCTGATCTGGTGCTGCACAGCGCGACCAAATACCTCGGTGGTCACGCGGATGCATTGGGCGGCGTGGTCTGCGGCAGCAAAGGTTTGGTGGAAAAAATCTATCATTTCCGGGAAATCACCGGCGCGGCGCTGGATCCGATGGCCGCTTATCTCTTGCTGCGCGGCATGAAGACGCTGCATCTGCGCATTCGCCAGCAAAACGAAAGCGCCGGAAAAATCGCGCGCTTTCTGGCCGCGCAACCCGAAGTCAGCCAGGTGTTTTATCCCGGCTTGGAATCGCACCAACATCATGATGTCGCCCGGCGGCAGATGCGCGGTTTTGGCGGCATGTTGAGTTTCATGTTAAAGGGCGGATTCGATGCCGTGCGCGAATTCCTACCGCGCCTGCGATATGCCCATCTCGCCGCCAATCTCGGCGCGGTGGAAACCATCGCCGGACCGCCGGCCACCACCAGCCACGTCGAATGCACGGCGGAAGAACGCGCGGCCATGGGCATACCCGAGGGGTTGATCCGCTATTCCGTCGGGATTGAAGAGACGGAAGATTTGATCGCGGATCTGCAACAAGCGCTGAAAAAATAAGCTGATCATATTTCCGTTACTTGGCCGGAAAAAGGGCTTAGGCTGGGCGGCGTAATATCGCCATGAAGAAGCTGCTGGTCGCCATTGCCATTCTTGCCGCCGTCTATTTGGGGGGCATGTTCGGCTTGTCGTTTGTGTCGCCTGGAGGAGGGGGCAATCTGCAGATATTTTTAGCGATGGTCAGCCTGACGGTGCTGGTGGCCGCATTTATTTTAAGTGAGCGCCAGCGGGTGGCCACCGCCCTGCGCCAGTCGGAACTGCAACTCCGCTTCGTTTGGGAAAACTCCATTGACGGCATGCGCCTGATGGACGAGGCCGGCCTCATGCTGGCGGTGAACACCGCCTATTGTCAACTCATGGAGCGTCCACGCGAATCACTCCAAGGACATTCCGTGGCCATCCTTTATCCTCCGGATCGTCGTGAGGAAATCCTCCAGCATCATCACGAGGATTTCCGAAACCGTTCTTTTGATCCGCATGTGGAAAAAGAGATGACCCTGGCCGACGGTCGAAAAATCCACCTCGAACTTTCCAATTCCTTTCTCGATCTCGAGGGACAGCAACCCCTCCTCCTGACCATTTTTCGGGATATCACCGAACGCAAACAAAGCGAAGCGGTCCGGGCCAAAATCTCGCAACTCGGACAGAATTTGAGCACGGCGCGGTCAGCGCTCGAAGCGGCCCGCGCCATCGGCGAGGTGACCAATGATCTGTTTGGCTGGGATGCCTTTACCCTGAACCTTTATACCTACGAAAATGATCAAGTCGCCATTTCTCCCATTCTGAATGTGGACACCATCAATGGTAAGCGTGAAGAAATTTCCAATGACGAGATCGGACAGAATTTTTCCCAGCGCGACCGCGATATGCTGCAAAGCAGTGGTGAACTCGTGCTGAAGAAGGAGCCGATCACCATGTTGCCGGACATCTCTCCCTTTGGCGACAAGTCTCGTCCTTCGGCTTCGCTCATGTTTGTCCCCACCCGCAATCGCAACCGGGTGGTCGGCGTGTTGTCCGTGCAAAGTTATTCGCTGAACGCCTATAATCAGGAAGATTTGCGCGTCCTGCAAACCCTGGCCGATTATTGCGGCGCCTCGCTCGAACGCGTTCGGGCCGAAACCGCCTTGCGGGGCAGCGACGCCCTCAAGGGCGCCATCATGGAATCGGCCCTCGACGGCATCATCACCATGGATCGCGAAGGGAAAATCATGGAGTTCAATTCCGCCGCCCAAAAAACTTTCGGCTGTTCCCGGGCCGAGGCCCTGGGGCGCGAGATGGCTGGATTCCTTCTCCCTGCCCCCTTCTCCGATCGCCTGCGCGATGGACTCATACACTATCTGGCCACGGGCGAAACCACCTTTCTCGGCGAACGCATCGAAATCATGGCCCGGCGGCTGGACGGGGTGGAATTCCCCGCCGAACTGGCGGTCAGTCCGCTGCAAATTGAGGGCGGCCCGATTTTTACCGGCTATTTGCGCGACATCACCGAACGCAAAAGCACCGAAAAAATGCTGCGCGAAATGCCCGGCCAGATCCTCCAGGCCGAAGAAGCGGAACGCATGCGCGTGGCCCGGGAATTGCACGACAGCGTCAATCAAATTCTTTCCGCGACCAAATTCCGGCTGGATTCCGTGGATGAATCCGGCCCGCCGCCCGCCGGTCCCGCCCTGGAAAATTTCAACAAAGCCAGGGAATTACTCGACAAGGCCATGCACGAGGTCTGGCGCATTTCCCGCAACTTGCGCCCCAGCGAACTGGACGACCTGGGCCTGATTCCCGCCGTGCGCAGTTTGTGCCATGAGTTTGAACATCGAACCGGGATCAAGGTGGAATTGCAACTGGCCCGGACCACCCCGCTTCCGCCGGGAATTGAATTGACCCTGTACCGCATCGTGCAGGAAGCTTTGAACAATGTGGAAAAACATTCTGAAGCAACCGAAGTCAAACTGTCCCTGTCCCAGGCAAACCCCTGGATCACTATGAACATTGAGGACAATGGAGTCGGCCTGCAATCGTCCGCCCCCCAACGCAAATCCGGCATGGGGCTGGTCGGGATGCAGGAACGAACGGCCTTTGCCGGGGGGACGGTGGAAGTCAGATCCATCCCCGACCATGGCACCATCATCGAAGTCAAACTACCGGCCGGGGTCAACGGAACGGAACCCGCATGAGCAAAAGCGATTCAAATGTCATCAAAATCATCCTGGCCGACGATCATCCCATCGTCCGCGAAGGCATTCGCGCCCGGCTCTCCAGTCAATCAAACATAAAAATTGTGGCCGAGGCGGAAAATGGAAAAGAGGCCGTTCGATTGGTCCAAGAATTATCCCCTGCTCTTATCCTGATGGACATCAACATGCCGGAGATGAACGGACTGGAAGCGACCAAGGCCATCAGCCGTGTGGCGCCCGCGACCAAGGTGCTGGTCTTGAGCATGCATCAGGACCGCGAATATGTGGTCGAGATAATGCGTTCGGGCGCGCGCGGCTATGTTCTGAAAAACAGTCCGCCCAACGAATTGATCCGCGCCATTGAATCGGTTCATTCCGGCCAGGCCTTTTTTAGTCCGGCCATTTCCACCGTCCTCCTGCAGGAACTTTCCCGTCCGGAAAAATCAGCCGCCACCGAACTTTCTGAGCGCGAACGCGAAGTCCTCGGTTTGGTGGCCTCGGGATTGAGTAACAAGGAAATCGCCGACAAACTAGGAGTGGGTGTCCGGACCATTGAGACTCATCGTGAACGACTTATGCGGAAACTAGACATCCATTCCATCGCCGGCCTGACTAAGTTCGCCATCACCCACGGGCTGTTAAAGCTGAATAATTAGCTTGAGTTTGTCCGTACAGTACCCGACAATAAAATCCGTATTTAGATGGGTTGTTTTGACCTCCGATAACGGTAGGATGTCACATGTAAACCGAGTTCTTTGAGAAGATGCGTTAGCTGGGATCAATTTGTCTCCGATCCGTTCCTGAGCGCCCCCCCCAGCGCGCAAATGATTGAACATTAATTGTTCACCCTTCTCTGAAGTTCGGGTTACCTTGAGGCGCCGGATCGCCTCAAGCCGATTTTTTAGAACTTCGCAGCGGCTGTAGGTGTGCGGTTTCGTTGGGTTATCGCACGTCAGGCCCCTGTAAAGCCAAACCACCCTGCTTGGGCAACCAGGCAGGGCTTCCTTTGTACGGCGGCTGCGCCCGCTCGATAAAGTTTGAAATCTTTCTCCTTCTCTCCGCCAGCCTGCTCCGGTAGAGTCACCCCAATTCACGCCATGCAAACCCAACTGAAAGTCAAACTCTCCCTCTTCATGTTCATCCAGTATTTCATCTGGAGCGCGTGGTACATGAGCCTCGGAACCTATTTGACCACCACCCTGAAGTTCACCGGCGTTCAGGTCGGCGCGGCTTACGGGGCGTTTGCCATTGGTTCCATGATCTCTCCGTTTTTTGTCGGCTTGATCGCCGACCGCTATTTTTCCTCGGAGAAAATGCTGGCGGCTCTCGGAATCTTGGGCGGCGTGGTGCTTTGCTTGCTGCCTGCCATCACGTCATTTGGCTCGTTTTATCCGATGCTCATCGCTTATTGCGCCCTCTATACGCCGACCCTGGCGCTGGGCAATTCGCTTTCACTGCATCACTTGCAGGACGCGAAAAATGATTTTCCGCGGGTGAAGATATTTTCCGCCGTCGGCTGGATTGCGGGGGGCGGAGTATTGAGCCTGTTAAAGGGGGAACAATCGCCCATTCAATATTACCTCGCGGGCGGAGCTTCCGTTTTGTTGGGAATCATGTCGCTGATGCTCCCGCACACTCCGCCAAAAAAGACCGGCAAAAATGTCAGCCTGGGCGACTTGCTTGGGCTGGATGCGCTGGTGCTTTTGCGGAAACCGTCCTTTGCCATTTTCATTGTTTGCATGTTCCTGATCTGTATTCCGCTTTATTTTTACTTTGCGCTGATGGGCATTTATCTGACCGATTTGCATTGGACCTATCCGGTTCTGAAAATGACTTTGGCGCAGGTTTCTGATGTCATCTTTCTTTTCCTGCTGCCGATCATGCTGCGGCGTTTGGGTTACAAGAAAACCATTTTCATCGGCATCTTCGCGTGGGCGCTCCGCTATTTTTTCCTGGGGGCCAGCGCGAACATGATGGAACTGCAAACTGTTTTGATCTTTGCCGCGATCGTGGTGCATGGCGTTTGCTACGATTTTCTTTTCATTGCCGGCCAACTTTATGTGGACGACGAATCCAACGAGCGGATTCGCGGCGCGTGCCAGGGTTTGATCGCCTTCATCCTGTGGGGCATTGGCGCATTTGTCGGGGCGAGCCTGGCGGGAATGGTGCTGAGCCATTACACCGTCACCACCAATGATATCGCCGTGCATCAATGGTCGAAAATTTGGACGGTCCCGGCGCTGGGCGCGGTGGCGGTGATGCTGGTCTTCCTCATTTTCTTCCGCGAACCGGAGAAGAAAGCGGCGCACACGGTTGCGGAAAGCGCTTCGGAGCCGACCACGCTGCCATAGCAGCTTAAATTGATTTGCTGTAAATTTTCCGAAAGCTGTTCTTCGGGTTCAGCGGATCCACAAGGGTGATTCCATCTTTGCCAAAACGCGCCGTCACCGGCGCGCCTTTTCCCGCTTGGAGGTATTTATAATTCAAATCCCGCACTGCCGCCGCCGCCTCGATGATAGCCACGACAATTCGCCCATCCTCCGCCGTGGGATATAGCTCCGACAACGTTTCCCGTTTCTCCTGCCAGAATTTACTCCGGCACACCGCCGCAAAACCAACCGTCAGACTGTCCACGCCGTAGCCGATGTAGGCTTTCGTTCCGTCGGGCCGTAGGACATCACGAGTGAAATGGTTGTTGGAAGTGCGACTGCCCCCGCCATTGTTCCAAAAACGAAACCCGCGATATTGCTGGTCTGATTCCACCTTGCCATCCGCGCCGACAATTTCGTGTCCTTGATTCACCGGGCCTTCGAAATCTTTGGGCGTGATCCAGTTGTTGTGAAAATTGATGCTCATGCCGTTGGCAAAATCCACCCGCACTTGGACGGCGTCGTAGGCGTTGATGCCCGCGCGTTTCAGCCGGCTTTTCTGGCCCACTGCTGTCAAAGAAACAGGTTTGCTGTGGTAATAACTCCAGATCAGATCCACCCAATGCGGACCGACATAGCTGAACGGATCGCTTTGCTCGGCCCATTTGAACGTGCTGAGGGAAACTTCCAGCGGCTCTTCCAGATAGGCCGTGCCATAAAGCGGCGCGCCGATGCGTTTTTGAATATCATCGCGGATGCGCAAATGATCGGGGTCATACCGCTTGTGCATGTCCACCGAGACGATGAGATTTTTCTTTTGGGCGAGCGCGATGATTTTGTCCGCTTCATCCGTGAAAAGGCACATCGGCTTTTCCGTGATGACATGCGTGCCATTTTTCAGCGCGGCCAAAATGACTTCCGTATGCAGATTGTCCGGCGTGGCCACGGCCATCACATCCAGATCAGGAAAATCCCGCAAAATATCATCCCAAGGGGTCGCGCCAAAATAGGCTTTCGGAGCGTGACCGGTCCATTTCTTGAAATTTTTTTGCGCTCGTTTGGCCGATTTCTCCGAGCGCGTCGCCACCGCGACCAGATCAAATTGGATCGCGGAAAAATCGCGCGTCCATTTGTCCAATCCGACGCGGCCCAATTGCGGACTAAGGCCAAAGCGCTGCAAATCCGCGTAAGCGCGCAAATGAACATCACCGCCGAACATGCCGGCGCCAACCAGTGCTATTTTGACTCTGCCTTCCATTTGGCGTTAAATCATGGCCGTTGGAAGTTCAAAGTTCAAAGTTTAAAATTCAAAGTTAAAGATGATCGGCGCGGCCATCAATGTTGCGGGAATTGTTCTGGGTGGAGTTCTTGGTTTGACCGTCAAAAAGTCGATCCCGGCCAAACGCCAGTCCGGACTGCAGGCGGTCCTAGGCGTTTTCATCCTTTGGTTCGGATTAAAGCTGACGTGGAACAGTCTGAACGGCAGTTTTCGCCAAGTCCTGAAACAGTTGGCCATTGTCCTCCTCGCCATGACCCTCGGCAAACTTTTGGGAAAACTATTACATCTGCAAAAAGAATCCAATCGTGTCGGACAATTCGCCACCCGCAAAATGGAGCATGGCGGTTCTAAAAAATTCAGCGACGGGTTCCTCGTTGCCACCGGCCTGTTCTGTATCGGGCCGTTGACTCCCTTCGCGTCCGTGCAGGAAGGTTTGGCCGGGTTCGCGCCGATCTTCATCGTCAAAGCCATCATGGATGGTCTGGCGGCGATGGCCTTCGCCCGGATGTTCGGCTGGGGCGTCCTCGTTTCTGCTCTCCCGGTTTTTGCGCTGCAAGCGACCATTATCCGTACTGTTCGATTGCTCGAGCCAACACTGCACCAGCAAGCTTTACCGTTGATTGATTCCATTTACGCCACCGATGGTTTGCTCATCTTCTGCGTGTCCTTGATTATCTTGCAACTCAAGAAAATCGAAGTCGCCGACTACCTCCCCAGCCTGGCGCTCGCGCCCCTCTTGACGTGGTTGTTGCGTTAATCAGTCGCTCAAGCGAAGATGGCTTTGAATCCAGCCTGTTCGAAATGCCGGTCTTCAGTCAGGGCTTCTTTGAGATCATGTTCCTGCATCACGATGAAAGAAATGCAATCGGTCAGCGACCAGTTTTTGTCAGCACGTTGGGCGAATAATTCCAAGCCTCGTTGTAATAGTTGTGAATCCAAGGGAATAATTTTCGTGCGAGGGCTGGCTCTCATTCCGGCCAGCAGGGCCAGAAAATCGGAATGATCCTCTGCACGAGAAAAGGCATTACCCAACTCCAAAACTATGAACTCCGTGGTGACAATCATCCGGTTGAGCTTTGACTCCGCCATGACCTGGCGATGCAACGGATCACGTTCATCCAATAGCGCTTGATAGAAAAACGTGTCAGCAAAAACAGCGTTCACGACTTCTTGGGAGTTCCGTACAAATGATGGTCGAGATTTCGGGCGTAATCTTTGGGCCAATGCGGACGGGGTTTGGCCAGTTTCTCCACTGCCGCCAGAAAGGGATCCTGCTCCGGCGTCAATTTTTCTGGAAACACCTCCACCGCCGTTCCATCGGGCAGACCCGCTTCGGGCGGTAGCACCACAACCCCATTCTTAACTGTGCCTTTGAAGCTCACATTTAATTTCTACCCCAAAACCGCCGCCGAAGCAAGCTCTGGCCAAACCCAAATATTGCGCCAGCCTAACAACTGAGGCTTGATAATATTACGTGAATCGGGAAAATGTCCCTATTCAATAGTTAGACGGTCGCATCGTCACCAATTTTCATGAATTTACCAGAACACCGGAGCAGTGCAGCCCCCTCAGAATCATCCATTATGTGTTTCCGGGAAGCGAACGATATGCACCTGATTGCCGGGACAGAATCTTCTTGAAAGCCGTTTAGCCCCCGACCGATACTATTACCGAATATGAAATCAGTTCGTCTCGGCATAATCGGCATGGGCAACATCGGCAGTCACCATGCCCAATATCTTTCCGCCGGCAAGATCTCCCGTTGCCAGCTCACCGCCGTCTCCGATGCTTTCCCGGAAAAACTCGCGCCTTATACCGCCAAAGGAATCAAGGTCTTCAAAGAAGGCGAAGACTTGATCAAATCCGGCGAAGTGGATGCTGTGGTCATCGCCACGCCGCATTATCAGCATACCACCCTCGGCATCACCGCGCTCAAAGCAGGTTTGCATATCATGGTGGAAAAACCGATTTCCGCCCACAAAGCCGATGCCGAACGACTCATCGCCTCGCATAAGCAAAATCCCAAACTTGTTTTCGGCGGCATGTTCCAGCTCCGCACCGAGAACCGTTACGTCAAAATCAAAAAACTTATCACCGATGGCAGCCTCGGTGAATTGACCCGATTTTCCTGGATCGTCACCGATTGGTTTCGCACCGAGGCGTATTATGCCAGCGGCGGCTGGCGCGCGACTTGGAAGGGCGAGGGTGGCGGCGTGCTCCTGAATCAATGTTTGCACCAACTCGACATGTTGCAATGGCTGCTTGGCATGCCCGCGCGCGTGCGCAGCTTTGTGCAACTCGGCCGTTTCCATAACATCGAGGTCGAAGATAACGTCACCTCGTACATGGAATTTCCCAATGGCGCGGCTGGCGTGTTTACTTCCACCACCGGCGAAGCCCCTGGCACCAACCGTTTTGAAATCGTCGGCACCATGGGCAAAATCGTCCTGGAAAACGACAAGCTCAGCTTCACCCGCAATGAAGTTTCCATGATTGAGCAAAGCAAAACCGCCAAGCTCGGTTTCCAGAAACCTGCGATTTGGAATGTGGATATTCCCATCTCCACCGAACCCGCCCAGCACGCCACGTTGATGCAAAATTTCGTTGACTCCATCCTCGACGGCACGCCGTTGATCTGCCCCGGTGAAGAAGGCATTCAATCCGTGGAAATGGCCAACGTCATGCTCTACTCCGGCTTGATCAATCAAACGATTGAACTGCCGATGGACAGCGCCGCCTACGAGAAAAAACTGAACGAATTGATCGCCAATTCCAAGACCGAGAAAAAAGTGGTGCAAATCTCCAACGAAGATTTCACCAAGTCATTCACCCGATAATTTTATGATCCTGACAGGAATAGGCGACGAAGCCGGCGTCAAACTCGACGCGCAAATTAAAGCGACCAAAGAACTCGGCTGGAAACATCTCGAGATGCGTTTCGTGGAAGTGCCTGGCTTTGCCAAGGCCAATTTCCACGACATTCCCGACCAAGCCTTTGATATTTGCGTGGAAGAATTGAGCAAGGCCGGCATCGGCGTTTATGCCTTCGGTTCTGCCATCGCCAATTGGGCCAAGAAAATCACCGATCCTTTTGATATCACCGTCGCCGAGGTGAATCGCTGCATCCCGCGCATGCAAAAATTGGGGACGAAGTATGTCCGTATCATGAGTTTCAAGCCGACGGACACGGATGAAAAAACTCCGGCGGAAGTTTTTTATCGCATCAACGAAGTGACCAAAATGTTTCTCGGCGCGGGCATCACGCCCGTGCATGAAAACTGCATGAATTACGGCGGCATGAGCTGGCAGCACGGGCTTGAACTATTGGAAAAATGTCCCGGCCTGAAATGGGTCTTCGACACCGGCAACCCCGTTTTCAATGCCGACCGCATGAAACCCAAACCCTGGCCGCGTCAGGATGCGTGGGAATTCTGGGAACACATCCGCGATCACGTCGCGCACATCCACATCAAGGACGCGACCTATGTCCCGGCCAAAAACGATTGCGATTACAATTACCCAGGCGAAGGCCAGGGGCATGTGCGCAAGATTCTGAAGGATGCCTTCGCGCGTGGCTATGATGCCGGTATTTCCATTGAGCCGCATGTGGCGGTTGTTTTCCACGATGCCTCGGTCAAGGCGGATGACAAAGTGGTTTATGACAGCTATGTAAAATATGGTCGGCAATTGGAACAGATGATCAATGAGATCAAGGCGAGCAAGTAATCGTTTTGTCTGATTGAACAAAAAGCGCCAGAGGACCGGCGCAGTCCAAAAGCTGTCGCCAAGTTCGTCGCTCCATGAAACGCGTTAGCGTCTTGGACTGCGCCGGTCCTCTGGCGCTTTTGCCTTTAGCAATCTCACCGGAAATCCTGCCACTCCGGCTCGTTCTCGAAAATCCAGCGGTAATAATCCGTTGCCTGCAATTTACCGGCGGCTTCCTCATCCACCACCACAGTGCAGCGCGGATGCCATTGCAGCGCGGTCGCGGAAATCATCGAGGTCATCGGCCCTTCCACCGCTTTGGCCAGGATGTCCGCCTTACTTTTTCCGGTGGCCAGCAAGATGCAGCGGCGCGATTCCAAGATTGTTCCCACCCCCATGGTAAAGGCCCGGTGCGGCACTTTGCTGATATCGCCGAACAGCGCGGCATTTTGTTCACGCGTCGTCGGGGTCAAGGCTTTGACCCTGGTGCGCGATTGCAGCGCGGACAGCGGTTCGTTAAAACCGATGTGCCCCGCCTTGCCGATGCCGAGCAATTGCAAATCAATCCCGCCGGAATTTTTAATCCGTTGCTCGTAATGATTACATTCGGAATCGAAGTCCTTGGCCAAACCGTAAGGCAGATGGGTGTTGCGCTTGTCCAGATTCACGTGGCTGAACAAATGCTGCTCCATGTAATAGCGGTAGGAATGTGGATCGGTCGGTGCCAGTCCGACGTATTCATCGAGGTTAAAGGTGTGGCACAACGAGAAATCCAACTGGCTTTCCTTGTGCAATTTAACCACCTGTTGATAGACCATCTCCATGGTGCGACCGGTGGCCAGGCCGAGAACCAGGTGCGGGTTGGCCCGTAGTTCTTTGGCCATGATCTGCGCCACCAGCAGCGCGGCAGAATCTTTGTTTGGACGAATAATAACTTCCACAGCCCTCTATTTAACCTCCCCGCCCGTCCCTCGCAATCAAAGAACGCTTCTCGCCTTCATCGCAAATGAACACTTTTTCATATTTGCAAGAGGGATTTTTTCAGATTCCTGTGTTAGTGGTATCTGCGAACAGCAACCAAAAAGCTATATGAATACATTTAAAGCCAGTCTGCTCTGCCTTTGCGCTCTGACCACCGCCAGTTACGCCGGGACTGAACAAAAATGGGCCGAGCTACCGGCTGCGGTCCGCGCCGCCATCGTCGCCAACGGCGGGAAAGAAGGCCAATCCGTGGACAAGGAAAATGGCCAACTCAATGGCCAAGATTATTACGAAGCCGGAGTCAAAGATAAAAACGGCGCGGTAGCCGATCTCGTCTTCACTGCCGACGGCAAGCTGGTCGAGACCAAGCATGATGACGCTGATGACCGCGCCAAGGAATTGGAGGCCCAGGCCAAAAAATCGAAGCCCGTCAAAAAAACACCGACTTTCAGCCATCCCCGCGACATCTATAATCCCTTCGTCCCGATGTCCTACATTAAACAGGATGTCCTCGAAGGCCGCGAGGGGCCAAAAAAAGTCCGCGTCGAACGCACAGCCAAACCGGATCTGCACAAGACATTTAAGATTGGAAAACAAGAAGTCGAAGCCCTGGTCGTCGAAGATCGCGAATGGGAAAACGGCGAATTGTCCGAAGTGGCGGTGGATTATTTCGCGCAGGCCGACGACGGCACGGTTTATTATCTGGGCGAAGACGTGGACGAATACGAGGGCGGCAAATTAAAAGGGCACGACGGCTCCTGGCTTCTCGGCAAAGACACCAAAAAGCCCGGCGTCGTCCTTCCAGCCCATCCCAAAGTCGGCGATAAATTTAAAACCGAAGATGTCTCCAAAGAAATCAATGAAAAGGACGAAGTAATATCCGTGACAGAAACTGTCGCCACCCCGGCGGGAACGTATCACGATTGCGTGAAGGTAAAAGAAATGCTGGCCGACGGCACGGTCGAATACAAATATTATGCCGCCGGCGTCGGCGTGGTCCGGGAACAACCGGCGGATGGCGATGTGCTGTTACAATCGCATAACACCAAATAAGCCTGGCCGTGGAATTGCGCTTACTGCTCGACTTCGATTGAGTCCACCACCAGTTTGCCCTCGGTCGCGCTCAAGGTTATGGCATGACCGGAGTCCGTCAGCAAATGGCTGGTCCAGACCGGTTTCGACGGCTCAGGCTGATCGGCATGCAAATCAACGCCGCCGGCAATCTGCCCATCCACCCGGATCAGGATGCGCCCAAAGTGCGGGCCTTTCGGACTCCACAGGGTGACCCGGCGGCCCTGCACATTCCATTTGACGTATTTCTTGTCCGCATTGGCCACGGCGCCAACCCCAAAACGAAATTCCGGTCCATGACTTTCAATCCAGTCCCCGGCTTTTTCACCCGCGCCCAACAACCCGTCGCCGGAAAGAAAATTGAACTTGGCCGGGTGCGGTTCACCCGTGATCTTAAATGTGTCGGAGGAAATATGAGTATCGGGCTGTGCTTCCAGTCCAAAAGTCCAGCCATTGGTTTTTGGACCCAGGTTACCCAGATAAAGCAGCCGGTTATTATCCAAAATTTTTAACTTCCCCGTCTGATCAAATTGCACGTCCAAATTCCAGCTTGCAATATCCCGCCCGGAAGCCACCACCCGGTTGGTGTTTTCATCGGCTTGGATCAATTGCCATCGGTTTGAACTCATCTCCAAAAAATCGCACCGCGTAAACGAAGCCGGATGCAGGGTGGCGTTGGCTTCAGGTATATTTGGCCCGAGCCCGCTGTGGTAATCCAACATTAGACGCGCGGTTCCACGCACTTTGAGTCGCGTTTGCAAGCGGCCCTCGTTATAAGCCTTGCCCAATAGCGTCAGGCTCGACCCCTGATGCCCCGTTAGGACAAAACCGACCGTCTTCATCGGATTTCGCCACAATCGCCCGGCCAGATTCATTGTTCCGAAGCCGTTTTTATCGCGGCTCGGAAATAAAGCCAGCAGATAGCCGGTGGACGCGACCACCCCGGAAAAGGTCTGACCCCACAATCCGTAAGTCTCATTCTCCACATCATCGGAATGCCAGAGCGAGCCATCCTGCCAAATATCCCAGGCGCTCGATCTCATCGCTTTTTCCACCGGCACCCGAAACATGACATTGTAATTTCGATTCAACGCCAACGAAGTGGCCGGCGCATAGACCCAATCATGATCCACAAAGGCTGGGAAAAATTCGAGCAACGGCGGATGATAATAATTCGACTCCACATTACGCAAAATGACCCGGTCACTATACGGCCCTTCCGGCTTCGGCGCCGTCATGCCAAAATAGCACCAACTGTTTGGCGGATTGTCCATCACGCCAAGGATCAGCCAGTCGTTTTTCCGGCGAATCAAGGTGGCGCCATACGTGCGCTGGTAACGGCCCAGCATGACCGGGAGCTTTTGGTTGCGGGTGATCGGCTCGCGCGCGCGATGGAAGGGGCCTTCGGGTTGCTCGGACCAGGCGTAACCTAGCCCGCCCAAATTCGTCTCACCCGGTTCCTGCCAGTCATAAACCATGTGGTATCGGCCCTGATCAAAGACCACGCTGACATCGGTGATGCTGCCACCGTGATCGAATTGGTTCGAGTCTCCTTTCAACACCACTCCCTGGTTTTTCCAAGTTTTACCCAAGTCAATGGAACGGTAGAGGATGCAGTGGCTGGGGGAGTTGCTCAGCCCTTTTTCGGCAATGTAAGCGTAGCGGGAGACATTGGTCGGATCCAAAAATAAAAACCCATGCCCCGACAATTCCAACGGCGGCGTGGCGCGATAGATGGGATTGGCCGGGCTGCGCAGAAAAGAGTCAAACGAAGGATCGCCATAGACCGGATGATGCAGCCATTCCTTGGAATAAAGTGATTGGGCGTAATCAATGGTGCCGAGAGCCCGCGCTTTGGGGGCAAGCGCGAGCAAGACGCAGAAAAGACACCACCACAGTTTGCCTGCCAATTTATCGGCCATAATAATTTACGCGATCAGTTGTGGAATCACACTGGCTGGTTCCACACCGGTCAAACGTAAATCAAGCCCCTGCGAACGAAAAGTAAAACGTTCATGATTCATGCCGAGCAATTTCAAGACCGTGGCATGAAAATCGTGGATGTGCACGGGGTCTTTCACGATGTTATAGGAAAAATCATCGGTCTCTCCATAAACCATGCCGGGCTTCGCGCCGCCACCCGCCATCCACATGGTGAAACAGCGCGGATGATGGTCTCGCCCGTAATTCTCATGGCTCAATCCGCCTTGCGAATAAATCGTGCGCCCGAATTCCCCGCCCCAGACGATCAAGGTGGATTCAAACAAACCGCGCGCCTTCAGATCCTGAATCAATCCGTAACAGGCCTGGTCCACGTCTTTGCACTGCATCGGCAATCGGCCCGACACGTTGGAGTGGGTGTCCCAGTTGTTGTGATAGATCTGCACGAACCGCACGCCGCGTTCCACCATGCGCCGCGCGAGCAGGGCGCTTTGGGCAAAGGTCCCCGGCTTCTTCGCCTCGTCACCGTACAGTTGATAAGTCGCTTCCGATTCGTTCGCCGTGTTGGTCAATTCCGGCACGCTCGACTGCATGCGGAACGCGAGTTCAAATTGTTCGATGCGCGTGTGCGTTTCCGGATCACCCACCTGGCGGTAATTCATTTCATTCAAGGCCTTGAGGCCGTCGAGCGACCGGCGCCGTACGGCGGAAGAAACGCCATTTGGATTGTTGACAAATAAAATCGGATCACCGCCGGAACGGAAGGAAACGCCCGCATGTTCTCCCGGCAGACAACCCGCCGACCACAGTCGCCCGGAGATGGCCTGGATCTGTTCGGTATTGGTCGGTTTGGCGACCAGCACGACAAACGTCGGCAAATCCTTGTTCATCGAACCCAGCCCGTACGAAACCCATGAGCCCAAACTAGGCCGCCCAGTGATCTGATTCCCAGTCTGCATATAACAGATCGCCGGTTCATGGTTGATAGCCTCCGTGTGCATGGAGCGGATGAAGCACATATCGTCCACCATCTTCGCTGTGTAAGGCAGTAATTCTGTCACCCACATCCCCGATTTGCCGTGCTGTTGAAATTTATATTTGGAGGGCGCAATGGGAAATCGGGTCTGGCCTGAGGTCATGGTGGTGAGCCGTTGGCCGTTGCGCACCGATTCCGGCAGGTCTTTGTCGTAATACTCAGCCATCTTTGGCTTGTAATCGTACAAGTCCATCTGCGGCGGGCCGCCGACCATGTGCAAATAAATCACCTGCTTGGCCGTGGCTGGGAAATGGGGCCCGATCATTTTCCGCAAAGCCGCTTCTGGATTTGGCTTTTCCTCCGCCGCAAACATCTCCGGTGCAAGCATCCCCAGCGCCGCTGCCCCCATGAAACTGGCCCCGCGTCGGAAAAATTGGCGGCGCGTTTCGTAACGGACATAGTCCTCAAACAGAGGGTGCGGATTAAATGACATAATTATTTCGTCAGTTAGACGTTTTGACGCAGTGTGTTATTCGGTCATCATTTTAACCCGCCAAGAGGGAAAACTCAATAAGAAGGCCGTCAAAGTTTAATCGTCCCATTTCACCGCCGCCAATTGAACCTTGAACTTATGGCGTCACGCTTTTATTTTGCCGACATGAAACGTGCTTTCTTTTTAATTGGAATTTCACTCTGTTTGCTGCGCCTGCCCGCTTCGGCCCAGGATGCCACCCGCGCGGCCCTGGCCGCCTCCCAACAGGAATCGGAAGAGCGTTACAAACGCATGGCGGCCGATCTCGAATCGCTGCGCGACGCCAATATGGTCCTGCAAAAACGCGTCGCCAGTCTGGAAGAAGAATTGCAAAAAACACGCGCGGAAGTGGCTCATCAGGCCAATAATTCCAACGTCCAGGATGACTTGAAAAAATTGGCGGAACGCATCCAAGAAGTGGACAAAAAACGCGAGAGCGACAAGGAAGTCATCTCCGAAGAGATCAAAACTTCCATCGCCAAGCTGAAAAATGCGGTGCTGGCCAACGGCGGAGGAACGGCCCGCTCCGCCCCGCAAAAGACGGTCACGCCAGAGGCCGATGCTAGCAACGCCGAAACCTTCACCTACGAGATCAAACCAAACAACACGCTGGGGGCGATCGTCATGGCCTACAATGAGGAATTTAAAAAGAAGGGTTGGAAAACCATCACCAAAAAACAAGTCATGGCCGCCAATCCGAATGTGAATTGGGACCGTCTGCTTATCGGTCAGAAGATTCTCATCCCCAAACCGGCGGGGGCAAATTAGAGGGGCCTTGGCTGAATTTTAACAGCGATAAATATAAAGTGAATTTTATATTTAGGCGATATATATTAATCCTATGTTTGACCGATGGTATGCCAGTGAAATGCAGGCAAAGTTAAACCGGCCCTATGTCCATCTTCTGTTCGGAGCGCGACAGACGGGCAAATCCACCCTGCTCAACAGCCTGATCCCCGATGATTCGCTCTGCTTCAATCTGGCGGATCCGCAGGAGCGCTCGCGGCATTTGGGCAATCCGGGCGAATTTGCCCAAGCCTGCCGCAGCCTGCCGACGAATAAGAAAGGCCAGTTCGTCTTCGTGGACGAGGCGCAATCCGTGCCTTCCATCTTTGACGCCGTGCAAGCGCTTTACGACGCGGACAAAACGCGGTGGCGCTTTGTGCTGTGCGGCAGTTCGGCCAGAAAACTGCGGTTGACTGGAGCCAATCTGCTGCCGGGCCGCAGTCTGTTGCATCACTTGTATCCGCTGACGTTGGCCGAACATCCGGCGAAGGAAGGTAAAATCGTGCACGCAACCTCGCCGCTGCCGTTTCCGTGGAGTGACGGTAAACAGGCGAAGCATCCGTTTCCTGAGTGGGATTTGCTGACGCGGCTGACGTATGGCGCGTTGCCCGGCATCGTGACGGCGGACAAGCTGGATCGGCCAGGATTGTTGAAGGCTTATGCGTTCGTGCATCTGGAGGAGGAAATCCGCCGCGAGGCCTTGGTGAAAGATTGGGGCGCGTTCGTGCGGTTTCTGCAACTGGCCGCCGTCGAGTCGGGACAGATTTTGAACTATGCCAACATCTCTCAGGAGGCGGGCATCTCGCAACCGACGGTGAAGAGCTATTATCAATTGTTGGAAGATATGTTCATCGGCATCCGGGTGCCGGCCTACTCCAAAAGTCCGCGCAAGAATCTGCTCTCGACCCCGAAATTTATATTTTTTGACCTGGGCGTGCGGCACGCGGCGGCGGGGTTGATGCCGTCCAGTGATACGGTGAAAGCGAACCCGGGGCCCATCTTTGAGCAATGGTTGGGCATTGAGTTGTGGCAGCGCCTCCAATATCTCGGCGAAGGAAAGCTGTACCATCAACGCTCCCGTGATGGCGCGGAAGTGGATTTCGTTATCGAACACGGCGGCAGTTTGACGCCCATCGAAGTGAAATGGACCGAGCATCCAACCTTGAACGATGCGCGGCATCTGCTGCCGTTTCTACAAGAAAAGAAAAAAGAGGCCAAGCATGGTTATGTGATTTGCCGTTGTCCGCGACCTCTGCAATTGCATGACCAGATCACGGCACTGCCTTGGTTCTGTTTATAGGGGATCCCTCAAGCAAGCGGCTTTTTGGCCGCTCCAGACTCCCATTAACTTCTGACTATTTCATCAGCTTCATCTGCCAATGGATCAGGGAATTGACCATGCCAACTTCGGCCTCGGATAATCCGCTGGCCCGTGGGTTGACGGAAAAAGCAGTGACCCACACATCTCCTTTTGGCTGGTAAGATAATTCGGTCGCAAGACGCTTTTCCAAATCAACCATGTGGCCGGAACCATAAAATATGGCGATGGAATCTTTGGCCGCATATCGCTTCACCAATGGC
>CAIYOY010000146.1 GCA_903927905.1 uncultured Verrucomicrobiales bacterium
GATTTCAGCCGTGGTTTTACCCGCATCATAGAGGTGGATGATGCGTTGACGGATGGGAACAGGTATGGCGCGCATAATGTCGCCAGCCTACCTGACCCCATCGACCATTTGCAAGCTACATGTTTTATGGAAATGCTCTAAACACAGACAACTGAGACCCTCTTCACTTCTTCAACCGGAAAAATCTGTTCCCATTAGTCGTGCTGTTGGTAAAGGCATACTGCCCATTTACAATTCCCGGCAGCGGTGAAGCCGCCACCCAAGCCAGCGAAAGATTCGTCGTCGTTTCCAGCGTGTAACCGCTGACATTCGTTGGCCAAGATAGCAGCAGGGTATGACTGGAGGACGACGGCGTGAAACTAAATGTCGGAGTGGAATAAACGGTGAACGACTGGTCCACGTACGGCGACGCGTTGTAATTGGCGTTGCCCGGTTGCGTTGCGCGAACCGTCACCATGCCGGTGTTGGTCAATGTCACCACGCCATTCGTAATCGTCGCCGGTCCTGATAAAATACTGAAACTGACCGGCAAACCCGAACTCGCCGTGGCGCTGACCGTAAAAGAAGGTTCCCCGAATGTCCGATTGGCCAATGCGCCAAAGGTAATCGTCTGATTCGTTTTTGCCGCCACATAAGAAAACCCGATCACATCCAGCGCCCGCAGTTCCACGCCCAGCGTGGGAGTTGAACCTTCGGTGGCAAAAGCATCCTGCACTTCCGGCGTGCCTTGCGGCACGCTGCCTCCGTTATAATCGCTATACCAATCACCAAAGTCGCCGCCCTGATATTGATTGAACCGCGCCAGCGTCGTCGTTCCATCAATGGAAAAGTAGGCCGCCGAATTAAGATTCGTGGTGAAGCTTCTTGCGCCAGTGCCATCGTAGCGGAATAAATCTTCCGGATAGATAGGCCCGGAAGCAGCCCCGCCCTGGGCGATTCCATCCAAGGCCGAACCCAATCCCAGCACTTCATCAATCTCGTGCGAGGCCACGGCAAACAGTGAATAGTTGGTGGCATTGGTCTGGGCGGCAGAAAGATTCATGATCGGGGTGTTCAAATAAATCGTGCCATCAGATGAGCTGGCCGCGCTGAAGCCCAAAGCGCGGGCCAGAGGCAGATGCAGGTTCACGGTTGTGTTGCCATTGACCGGATTTCCTGTGCCGCTGGCCAGATGGGCTAGGGCATTGGTGTCATCCGCCGTGGACTGATGTGTCACCAAAGCAGCGCGATAACTCGAATAGGAAAATCCGATGTATGACCAACTGCTTTGCCCCAGATCAATGTTTGTGTCCTTCATAAAAGTGATCGCCACCGTGATCGGATTGGTGAAACTGGTTTCATAAACCAGGATGGCCGAATTGATCGTCGCTTCAATCGTCGCGGCCTGCGGATCGTTGGTGATGGTGCTGTCGAAAGTGGGATTGATCACCAGACCGATGCGTGACAACACGGTGATGGCCGTCCCCGCGCTCACGTCATTATTGGTGCTGCTGCCCCTGGGTCACTTCGTTGCTCGCATCCACCGTGACATAGGCGTAATAAACGCCCGGCACCGAGCCGGCCAGCGACAGGCTGCGACTTTCATTGGCCGTGGCATAAGCCGCCAGTGTGACGGTCGTAAAAGTTTGCTGAACAAGAATATTGTTGGCCGCATCTTTGATCTGCACCTTCGTATGGCTGGCCGGTGCCGTCACGCCGCCCAG
The DNA here is from genome assembly GCA_903927905.1 of uncultured Verrucomicrobiales bacterium. Lineage (GTDB taxonomy): Bacteria > Verrucomicrobiota > Verrucomicrobiia > Limisphaerales > Palsa-1400 > CAIYOY01. Next base: position 1,704 of record CAIYOY010000146.1, read on the forward strand.
ATTGGCCACTGTGTAATTGACTGTAACCGTGCTGTTCGTTGCGGCCGGATTGGGTGTCACCACCACATTTTGCGGAGCCAAATCCGCCCGGGCGGTGACCGTCACGGTCCAATAAAAAATGCCGTTGTTCGTTTCCGTGCATTCCGTCACTTCATTCAGATCATCAATTTTATAACCCAGATAATACGTGCCGTTCGAGGCCGACGAAGGAATGGTCACGCTTGGATTCAGGGTCACGGTGCCATTGGCCGGACACCCCGCCACAGCTGTTTCCTGAAAGGCGCCTGCACCGCTGAAGGTATTATTGGTCGAAAAATAAAACCCAACGTGAAACGCGCCTGAATTGGTGGTGCCGCTGGCGCAAGGTTGATTCGTGATTGTTATGCTCACCGGGACCACATCGCCAGCATGGGGTGTTAAATTGGTGATGCTATCCGTGCTGCGAGCCAGGTCGGGCATTGGCGGAGTGCCGACGGTGATGGTCTTCGTGTAGGAATTGTCCCCTTCATTGCTTTCCGTCACCGTGTTCCCCGGGTCCGCCGTGATTGAAACCGTGTGTGACCCAGAACTTAGCGACCCGATCGGATAATCTGTTGCATAGAAATAATTATTTGCCGGCAATGCACCGCCAGAACTCCAGAATGTTTGTAAAACCCCATCCACATAAAGGTTTACCACAAATGAGTTCGTCGTCGTCGAATTCCCGTTGTTAATCACCGACCAATTCACATATAAGGAATCCGTCGGCACGAGCGAAGTGCTGTCCGTCGTTGTCCCCGTTGTCCGCGCCACCACAATCTTATCCGACCATCCCGATGGTTTATAAGGCGTCAAATTTGGCGCGCCCATCACCGTCCCGGCGGAAAGAAACGCGAAGAACGCGAGAACGACTTTAAGCCCCTTGATGTATCCAGAATTCATGATTTTTTGCTGTTGATTGGGAGATGCGACGTTCGAGAATTATAACAAATACACCCATCTTTCTCAAGTTAGAATTCACCATTTTTTCACTTTCCCCTTCCCACGATTCATTCAGCACTCTAAGATTTCCCGTCTTATGTCAAATATTTCTGCAGAAGAGCCAAAAGATTATTCCTGGGCTGAGTATCTCGACTGCATGGAGGGCGGCTCTGATGTCGTCTCGTTGCCGCAAGCCAAGCCGGCGAAAACCGATGCCTCCAAACCGGTCGCGCTTCCGGACAAACCTCTTTTCGGTTTCGCGCTCGCGTTTGTTCTCATGCTCATCGCGGTCTGGGGCAGCGAACTTCCGGTCTGGCCTTTCACCGTGGTGGGCGGACGTCATCCCATCGAACCGGTCATGCTCGCCATCATCCTGGGCATGGTTCTGAGCAATCTTTGGTCCGTCCCAAAAAAATGCAATCCAGGCATCAAATTCTCGGTCAAAAAACTTTTGCCGCTCGGCATCGTTTTTCTCGGAGCCAGATTAAACTTCATGGATATCGTCAAAGTCGGCGGCGAAGCCATCGTCCTGACCCTCTTGGAAACGGTCGTGGCTTTTTCACTTCTCCTCTGGCTGGCCAAAGTCATGAAGCTCCAGCGCAAACTTGGTTTGCTCCTGGCGGTGGGCACGGCCATTTGCGGCGGCACGGCGATTGTCGCCACCGCGCCGGTCATTGAAGCCGAGGAAAAAGATGTCGTTTTCAGCGTGGCCACGGTGACGTTGCTCGGACTGATCGGCATGTTTCTCCTGCCGGTTCTTGGTGGTTTAATGCACATGAGCGCCAAAGCATTTGGCGTCTGGGCCGGACTTTCCATCCATCAAACTCCGCAAGTGGTCGCCGCCGGTTTCTCTTACCACGCCAACGGTGAATCCGCCCAGGTCGCCGGACAAACCGCCACCATCGTCAAACTGGCTCGCGTCTGCCTCCTTGCCCCCGTCGTTTTTATCGTCGGCGTCCTGCACGCTCGCGGCGAAGCCCGGGACAACGGTGGCGCAACCAAAAAGCGCATCAACTATCTGCACCTTTTCCCGATGTTCGTCTTTGGCTTCCTCGCGATGGCCCTTGCGCGGACGCTCGGTATCTTGCCGGATCTTCATTTCGCCAAATCCGCTTTCCTCGGCGGCGGCGTCTATGACGTGAACCTTGCCAAAACCCTCGAAGACCTTTCCAAATATTGCATCGTCATCAGCATGGCCGGGGTCGGTTTGGAAACTCGGTTCGCCGCCATGCGGCAAACGGGTCTTAAACCTTTCGTCGCCAGCCTCGTGGCCGTCCTCGTCGTCGCCACCATGGTGCTAGTTCTCATCCGCGCCATGAATATTGGCTGATGTCCGGCGGAGTGCGGACATTCCTGTCCGCAGAAGGGTGGAGCGTTCAAGTGGCATAATTTATTTAAAAGACGGTCTGTGCGGGTGGTTGGTTCTGGTTAATTCTTACGCGTTTTTATTTGTCACGCTGCTGCGGACAGGAATGTCCGCACTCCGGGCCATCGCTTTAAATCGCGCCTCCTTCCCCAAACAACATTGACCTTTCGCCGCAAAACCTAAAAACTAGGGGCTGAAAAATTTGCATGAGCACTGAAAAGAGCGGCCTGGAAGAATTAAGGATTGATCGCACCCGCGCCAAACGTCCCGCCTCAAAAAGCGGCTGGATCATTGCCGTTGTCCTGCTGCTTTTGTGCGCCGCCATCTTTTGGTTCTGGCGCAATTACAAAGGCGCCGCCTCGGTCCGCACCATCGCCGCGATGGAGGCTGGCGCTGGTCCGCAAACCGTCCTCAACGCCTCTGGTTACGTCACCGCTCAACGTCAGGCCACCGTCGCTTCCAAGATCACCGGCCAGATGATTGAAATCCATTTTGAAGAAGGCCAGAAGGTCAATAAAGGCGACATCCTGGCCCGGGTTGATCCGTCAAATATACAAACCGGCCTGGCCCTGGCCGAAGCGCAATTGAAAGTGGCCCAGGTCGGCCTGACTGAAACCAAGACGCAATTGGACCAGGCGGAACGCGATCTGAATCGCGCCCATTCGCTCGCGACCAACGACGTGGTTTCGCCCGCAGAAGTGGAGCGGGCGCAGGCGCAGCAGGATATGCTGCGGGCGCGCATGGACCGGCTCCGCGCTGAAATCACCGTCGCCGAACGGCAGATCGCGACCTGGCAGCAACAGTTGGAAGACACCATCATTCGTGCGCCCTTCGACGGTGTGGTCGTGGCCAAGAGCGCGCAGCCCGGCGAAATTATTTCACCCCTTTCCGCCGGCGGCGGTTTCACGCGCACGGGCGTTTGCACCCTGGTGGACATGACTTCGCTCGAAGTGGATGTGGATGTGAATGAAAATTACATCAACCGCGTCACCGCCGGCCAGGTGGTCGAGGCCAAGCTCGACGCCTATACGGATTGGAAAATCCCCGCCAAGGTCATCGCCATCATTCCCACGGCTGACCGCCAAAAAGCCTCGGTCAAAGTTCGCATCGGTTTTGACCAACTCGACCCGCGCATTTTGCCCGACATGGGGGTCAAGGTTTCCTTCAAAGGCGGCGCGGAGACGGCCGTGGGCGAAGGAGCGGTGGTCATCCCCAAGACGGCTCTCACCACCGATGGCGGGCACACTTATATTTGGGTCGCGCAAGATGGCAAAGCGGAGCGGCGCGAAATCAAAGTGGCGCAGGAACGCGGCGAGGAAGTGGTGATCGCTTCCAGCCTGAGCCGGGGCGAAAAAGTGATCGTGGAAAATCAGGCCGGGCTCAAAACCGGTGACCGCATCCAGGAAAGCAAGTTATGAGCGCAGCCGAGAACGGCCGGGAAGTTCTGGTGCGGGTCAAAGGCGTGGGCAAAGTTTACCGCCGCGGCTCAGAGGACATTCATGTGCTGCGAGACCTGGATCTGGAAGTGCGGGCCGGGGATTTTCTCGCCTTGATGGGACCTTCCGGTTCCGGCAAAAGCACGTTGCTCAATCTGCTCGGCGGCCTTGATCGCCCAACCGAAGGCATCCTGACCGTCGGCGGCGACAGCATCGCGGATTTGACTCCGCGCGAACTGGCCGCCTGGCGCGCCCGGCATATCGGTTTTGTTTTTCAACTGTACAATCTGCTCCCAACGTTGACCGCCATCGCCAATGTGGAATTGCCCTTGCTCTTGACTCCGCTTTCCAAGAGCGAACGCCGTTCGCATTCCGAAGCCGCGCTGAAAATGGTCGGGCTGGGCCATCGGTTGAAACACTATCCGCGCCAGCTTTCCGGCGGCGAGCAGCAACGCGTCGGCATCGCGCGCGCCATTGTGGCCGACCCAACGATCCTTTTATGTGATGAACCAACCGGTGACCTCGATCGGAAATCCGGCGATGAGATATTGTCGCTGCTCCAGGAATTGAACCGGGCGCAGGGCAAGACCATCATCATGGTGACGCACGACCCCCATGCCTCTCATCGTGCGGGCCGGACGATTTATCTGAACAAGGGCCAGATCAGCGACACGATGCCGGAATGAGCTTAAAAACTGAAACCACAGATGGACACAGATAAACACCGATGGGAAAGCAAGCAAGGCGACGGACAGGATGAAGAATCTTTATCCATTCCCCATCCTGTCATCCGGTCTTTTTCTGAGCTGTGTCCATCTGTGTCTGTGTCCATCTGTGGTTTCGTTTCTTTTTCTAAAATTCAACTTTCGGATTCGGCATGAAATACTTCAGCCTCATCTGGAGCAATCTGCTGCGGAAAAAACTGCGCACCACCCTGACCCTGCTTTCCATCTTCATCGCCTTTCTGCTCTACGGTTATCTGGCGGCCATTCGCGGGGCCTTCGCCGGCAACATCAGCATGCAGGGAGCGGAACGGTTGATCACGCGCCACAAAGTTTCCATCGCCCAACTGCTGCCCATCCGTTACCGCTCGCGCATCGCCCAGATCCCCGGAGTCAAAAATACGGTCACCTGCACTTGGTTCGGCGGCATTTACCAGCATCCCTATAATTTCTTCCCGCAGATCGTGGTCAATCAGGAATCTTATTTCGACGTTTATTCCGAGTTCAAAGTTTCCGAGAAAGAAAGGCAGGCCTGGCTCAATACGCGCGATGGCGTGATTGTCGGGCGCAGCACGGCCCGGCGATTCGGTTGGAAGATCGGCGACCGCATTCCCATCCAGGCCACCATCTGGATCAAGCCCGGCGGCAGCCAGGCTTGGGAATTTGAGATCGTCGGCATTTACGACGGCCAGGATAAAGAGACCGACTCCAGCCAGATGTTCATCCGCTACGATTACTTTGACGAAACCCGCCTGTTCGCCAAGGGCCAGATCGGCTGGTTTGTCGTGAAGGTCGCTGATCCGCAAAACTCCTTCTCCATCATCCGGCAGATTGACACGGAGTTTGCCAACTCGTCCGCCGGCGAAACCAAATCAGAAACGGAGAAAGCGTTCGCCCAGGCTTTCGCCAAACAGATCGGCGACATCGGCAAAATCCTGATCGCGATCTTGAGCGCGGTGTTTTTCACCATTTTGCTGGTGGCCGGCAATACCATGGCCCAGGCCGTGCGCGAGCGGCGCGAGGAACTGGGCGTCTTGAAGGCCATCGGCTTCACCAACGCCGGTGTTCTCGGGTTGGTGCTGGGCGAATCCATCGTTTTGTCCGGAGTCGGTGGCTTCGCCGGTTTGGGGCTGGCCATCATCATCATTGCCCAGGGCGACCCGACCCACGGCGCGCTGCCCGTTTTTGTTTTCCCGGCCTCTGATGTGCTCCTCGGCGTGGGCATCACGATCGGCCTCGGATTGTTGGCCGGAATTTTTCCCGCGCTCCAGGCCATGCGTTTGAACGTGGCGGAAGCATTAAGGAGAATGTGACCATGATGCATTTTCTTAACTGGTTCCGCCAAACCCTCGTCATCACCCGGTTCAGCATCCTGACCATCCCCCAGCGCCTGGGTGCTTCGGTCACGGCGATTTTCGGCATTGCCGGCGTGGTCGCAGTGATGATCGGGGTCCTGTCCATCGCCCAGGGTTTTCGCAAAACCATGATGACCGCTGGCGATCCGGACACGGTCATCGTCATGCGCAGCGGCGCGGACAGCGAATTGACCAGCATCTTGAGCAAAGAAGAAACGCGCATTGTGGCCGACGCGCCGGGCATCTTGCGGGTGAACGGGCAGCCCGCCGCTTCGGCGGAATTATTCGTCAGCGTGGACTTGCCCAAACGCTCCACCGGCACCGACGCCAACGTCCCCATCCGGGGCGTCGGTCCGGCGGCCTTTCGCATCCGCCAAGCCGTCAAGATCCGCGTTGGCCGCCGTTTTATTCCCGGCCGCAATGAAGTGATCGTCGGCTGCGCGTCCGAAGGCGAATTTGCCGGACTGGGCCTCGGCGAGCAATTGAATGTGAACGGCGATAAATGGACCATCGTGGGCATTTTCTCGTCGGAAGGAGGCTTGTCTGAATCCGAAATCTGGACGGATACGGTGTCGTTGCAGGCCGCTTATCAACGCCAAACCAGCTTCCAATCGGTCTTCGTTAAATTGCAATCGCCGGAATCATATCAGATCTTCAAAAACGCCCTCACTTCCGACCCGCGCTTGAATGTCAAAATCGTTCGCGAGACCGATTATTACGCCGAGCAATCGCGGATGCTGACCAATTTGATCACGAAACTGGGCAGCATCGTCGCCGTCCTGATGGGCATCGGTGCGGTCTTCGGCGCATTGAATACGATGTATTCGGCGGTCTCCTCGCGCACGCGCGAAATCGCCACCCTGCGCGCATTGGGTTTTGGGGCCAGCCCGGTGATCGTCTCCGTCCTGCTGGAATCTTTGGTGCTGGCTTTGGTGGGGGGAGCCATTGGTGGCGGGGTGGCGTATTATCTTTTCGACGGCTACCGCGCCGCGACCATCAACTGGCAAACCTTCAGTCAAGTAGCCTTCGCCTTCGCCGTGACGCCGGAATTGCTGGTGCAAGGGGCGATCTATGCGATCGTTATTGGGTTTTTTGGCGGATTATTCCCGGCCATTCGCTCGTCGAGGATGCAGATTGCGGCGGCGTTGCGGGAGCTATAGACCCACGGGATGATATTTTACTTCTTCCACGCCAACACCTGCTTATCCGCCAGCAATCGCTCCTTCAGTTTTTCGTAAGAAATTTTTTGCACCGGCGTCTTTTCTTCAATCGCTTCGTCCGCGATCGTGGCCGCCGATTGCCCCAGCACCATGAAGACCGGTTCCATGCGGATGGAGCCGTAGGCGATGTGGCTGGCCGATAAACAAATCGGCACCACCAGGTTTTCGCATTCTTTTTCCTTCGGCACCAAGGCGCGCAGGGAAATGGGATAAGGTTTGCCGGGTGCTACCTGCACATCGCCCTCATTGCGGGCGAAGCCATTCTCCACGATGCGGCGGCAGTTATGCGAATCCATGTTATAGGCGGCCAGTCCGATGGCGTCCGACACCACCTCCTGGCCGCGACAGTTTTTCTGCGTCATCACATAATCCGAAACCATCCGGCGCGCTTCGCGCACGTAGAGCTGATGTGGCCAACCCTCGGTATCGGCAAACTCATCCTTGCACAAACCCCACGATTGCATTTCGGAACGGATGGACTCCGGCACGCGCGGATTGGTCGCGAGAAAATGCAGGAAGCCGCGCGTATAATTTTCGTGCTCCTGCCAGATGCGGGCGCGCTCCTTGTAATTGGCTTCGGGATATTTGTAATTGCCGCCAATGAAATCCGTGGAGAACCCACCATTGTTATTGATGTCCGTTTTCCCATTCGGCATGGCTTGGATGTGCATCAATTCGCCGAGTTTTGGCGTTTTTCCAGCGGCCACCAATGCCTCCAGATACCTCGCCAGCAATTCATATTTCTCCGCCGAATAATCCGGCGGCGGACGAATCGGAATCTGGTTCTCCAGATTTTGAGTCAAACATAGCCGAAAATTATACGCTTGAACCGATTGGTCGCCCGCGCCCGGAATTCCCAATTGGTCCTTCTGCACAAACGGCAGCAGTCCGCTCTTCGGCTGGCCTGGAATTTTGTATGGATCCACGTCCACAAGGAATTGATGTTTCGGAGTTTTCTCGCGAATACCATCCAGCGTTTCGCCATAAGTGACATTCGCCTCGCGTCCGACAAAATACGACACCTTCGCCTTGGCCATCAGGTCCCCCTCATAAGTCGCATCAATAAAAACTTTCGCGTGATAAATCGTGCCGTCCTCCATTTTGATTTCTGTGATGCGCGTTCCGTGTTTCTTGACCGAGGCGAGGTGTTGCCGAAAATAAGCCGGAATTTTGGCCTCGGTGATCATGTTGCGAAAAACTTTTTCCGCCACGCTCGGTTCCAGTTTCCAGACTTCATTGGTCCCGTAATGTCGGCCCATCCGCTGATAAAACTCGCGCGCGATGCCGCCAATGGCTCCTTTATTGCCGATGTCCGTCTGGCTCAATCCACCGGAAGTCATCCCGCCGAGATGCTGGCCGAACTCCGTCAGGACCACCTTCTTTCCGATCCGCGCCGCCTGCACCGCCGCCACCACGCCGCCGGCCGTGCCGCCGAACACGCAGATGTCGGCTTCGATTATTTGTGGAGGAGGTGTTGGTTCGGTGAACGTTTGGGCGGAAGCACCCAGGACCAACATCCAACATCCAAGGAAGCACCAAATCCCAAATTTCAAAAATGCCTTCCTGCCGAACAGTATAAAATTACGTAAAATCGCCCCATTGAGGCTTGGAGTTTGAAGTTTCATTGGAGCTTGGATGTTGGAATTTGGAATTTTTATTTTCACTCCGCTCTTCTTTCCGCCGCCGCCTTCGTTTCCCGGAAATTTCCCCGTTCACAAGAATACACAAAACCCTCGGTCACCGTCTTCAGCTTCTCCCACCGCGCCCGGATGGATTTGGCCTCGGCGGGCGTGATCTGATTATCCCCCGCCGCCGTCGCCATGACCGACAACAGATCGGCAAATTCCTGCACCACCTCATTCATGGCCGGAACCAGAAAGGCCGGATGCGGATGATTGGACGCCGGGTTCTTGATGAAAAAACCGCCCGCCTGCTGGCAGAGCCACTGCACGATGCGCGGATCATTGCTGAACTTGACCAGTCCGGCGATGCGATCGAGCGGATTGACCGCGCCGCTTTTTTGGTCGGGCGGTTCGGCCCATTTGTAAATCATGGAAAGGGACAGGCCGAGTTCCGCCGCCACCTGTTTCGGGCTGGCCTTCTGAAAGACATCGCGCAAAAGCTCATGGGATTCCATGGCGCAAAAATGAGCCGTCCGCCGATTCTTGGCAAGTCAATAGGCGCATTCCTTGATGGCGGTGGGGCGAGGCTACCGACGAGCCGGGGTTGTTACTGGGAAAACCTAACTGGTTTTAATCCCTCCAGTAAGGCAGGAAGAGTGGTAAGCTACGCCTTCCCCGCCAAAACCCCTGCCCGCCTCTGCAACTCATCCAAAAACAATTGCGTCAACGGCGCCGCCTTGCCCCGCCACAGCGCGCCCACCGTCACTTGCGGGAAATCCGGCAGCGGCAACACCCGCACGCCCGGCGAAAACTTGACCCCGGGAATCTGCACCGAAAGCCCTACGCCGTAACCATTGGCGGCATACGCCTCCACCAAATTCAGCGAACTGACCTCCACGCTCGGAAACCAATCCACCTTGAGGCGCCGCAAATGTTCCTGAAACGTTTTGCAGACCAGCTCATTCTCCGGCAGGGCGATCAGCGGTTCTCCTATTTTGTCGCGTTTCCACAACTCTTTGGCCGACTTGATCGGACTGTCTTTCGCCACCAACAAACCGAGTGACAGACTGATCAGCGGGGCGGTGTGGATGCCCGGCGGCGACTTAGAGTTGAGCAGTGTGACCGCCAGGTCAATCTCCCCGCTTTCCAGCCAGCTTTCCAATTGCGGCTGATGCGATTCGCGCAAAGAAATTTTCAATTTGGGAAATTTTTTGCGGATGTTTTTCACCAATTCCGGCAAATGATCCCGCAGCACGATCTCCGAGGCCCCGATGCGGATCTGATGCGCCGTGCCGCCCTGCAACTTTGTGGTCATCGCGCCGATATTGCAGAAAAACGGCTCGATGAACTGAAACAATTCCTGCCCCGCTGGCGTAAGGGTGAAAGGTCGGCGTTGAAACAGCGTCACGCCGAGGAATTCTTCCAATTGAATGATTTGTCCGCTAACCGCCGGTTGCTGGATGCCATAGGGGATGTTGCGCACCGCCTCGCTGATGCCGCCATGTTTGGCCACGTAATAGAAAAGTTCGAGGTGATGAACATTCATTGGTTTATATCAATGGTCCGGCCAGTTTTATCAATTAACACCCCAGAAGCAAGAGCCGTTACCTTGAGGCCATGAATAAGAGTGCATCTTGTCATTGCTGCGTAGCGCCGACTGGTAGTCGGCTGTATCGCCGATTGTAAATCGGCATGGGCTATTTTGGAACGAACGCCCTAAAAATTTGTAGCGGTGAATGGATACGCCCAACGCAGAAGACTTTAAACATTGAACCTTGAACTTTAAACTTTTTCATGGCAAATAAACCGGGCTATGAAAAATTTAAAAGCTCTTTTATTCCCGTGCTTTGGTTTGATGCTCTTTGCCGCGTTGAGCCAGGCAGAACCGGCCACCAACGACACTGCGAAAAAATCCGATGCCGCTCCGGCCGCGAAAACCGACGCCGCCAAACCCGCCCCAGCCGCCGACGAAGTCGCCGTCATCACCACCAGCGAAGGCGTCATGGTCGCCGAATTCTGGCCGGACGTCGCCCCGAAGACCGTTGAGAATTTCAAGAAGCTCGCCAAAAAAGGCTTTTACGATGGCACCGCTTTTCATCGCGTGATCCCGAACTTCATGATTCAAGGCGGCGACCCTTTGACCAAAGATGCGTCCATGGAAGCCCGCTGGGGTACTGGTGATCCCGGCTACAAAATTGATGCCGAATTCAACGATAAATCGCATACCCGCGGCGTCCTGTCCATGGCCCGTTCTAATGATCCAAATTCTGCCGGCAGCCAGTTTTTCATCTGCCATGGCAGTCCGACGTTTCTCGATCACAAATACACCACCTTCGGCAAACTCATCAAAGGCGACGACGTCCTCGAAAAAATCGCCACCACCAAAACCCATCCGCCCGATCGCCCCGACAAACGCATGAACGTGGAGAGCATCAAGATCGTCCCCCGCAGCAGCATCAAGTAATCCTTTACCCTAATTATATATGAGCAATGAAGTAGCGGTCATCAAAACCACCGAAGGCGATATGGTCCTGGAATTCTGGACCGATGTCGCCCCCAAGACCGTGGAAAATTTCAAGACCCTGGCCAGGAAGGGCTTTTACGATGGCACCGCTTTCCATCGTGTCATCAAGGGTTTCATGATCCAAGGCGGCGATCCGCTGACCAAAGACCCGTCGAAGGAACACTCTTGGGGCACCGGCGATCCCGGCTACAAAATCAAAGCCGAGTTCAATGATCGCTCGCACAAGCGCGGCGTCATTTCCATGGCCCGCTCCAATCATCCTGATTCCGCTGGTAGCCAGTTTTTCATCTGCCACGGCGACCCGTCTTTTCTGGACAATCAATACACCGCCTTCGGCAAATTGATCAAAGGCGACGATGTGCTCGAAAAAATCGGCACCACCAAAACCCATCCGCAAGACCGGCCGGACAAGCGCATGGGAGTGGAAAGCATCAAAATCGTCCCGGCCGATTCGGTCAAATGACCGCGGCCGAGCTTGCTCCGGTTCTAGTCGCCCTGGGCTGTCCGTCGGAAAAATCGGCGGAGATGGCCGCGCAACTGGACAAGCGAGCCCGGCAATTGGCCGCACAAAAAAACGAAACCTACGAAAACGCCCTGGCGCATCTATTGCGCCTGATGCAACAAGGCTGGGCGGCGAAGGAGAAGGGTTTGTAGATGATTCGAAACTGCCTAAACGATGCTTGGTTATGGATTTAGCGCTTCGCGGAGAAAGTTCGTCCTCACCCCAACCCTCTCCTCCGAGGAGAGGGAGTAGTCTAATTTCGTCTCTGGTTTATTCTCACATCTCCTCGCCAATCCCGTTTCAAGATGTTAGACGATTATCTGTAACCGCAGCGGAAAACAATTCTCCCTCTCCTCGGAGGAGAGGGTTGGGGTGAGGACGAACAACAGCTAACTTTTCTCCCCTCCTCACTTCCATGATCAAACCCTGGCCAAAAAAATCCTCAAAAAACCACGGTGACTTCCGCATCTTCACCGTTCGTTCCGACAACAAAATCTCCCCGCGCACCAACACCGCCCACGATTTCGTGGTCATCGAAACCGTCAACTGGGTCAACGTCGTCGCGCTCACCTCTGACGATCAGATGGTCATGGTCGAACAATTCCGTCACGGCTCCGAAACCGTCGAACTCGAAATCCCCGGCGGCGTGATGGACCCGCACGAGACCTCGCCCGTGGCCACCGCCATCCGTGAATTGCGCGAAGAAACCGGCTATGAAGGCACCGGTGCCACCCTCATCGGCCAGGTCTATCCCAACCCGGCCATCATGAACAACACGTGTTACACCGTGCTGATTGAAAATTGCCGGGCGATTCACCCGGTTGAATTTGACAGCACCGAAGACATGATTACCACACTGCTCCCATTAAAACAAATCCCCGAACTGGTGGCCGCCGGAAAAATCCGCCACAGCCTCGTGGTGACAGCGCTGTATTTTTACGACCTTTGGCAAAAGCGGTGAGGGTGGGTACATCTTTTCGTAGCAGCGGATGTGAATCCGCTCTAATTTTTTCTTTAGCACAAAAATTTCTCTCGCCACCAGCCCACACCTAAGCAACGTTAATCCCATGCGGAAAATTATTCTTTCTCTCGTCGCCTTGTGCGCCATGTCTTTGACTCCGGCTTTTGCCGTGCCCGATGTCCAGATTGACATCCCTTACAAAAAATTTGTCCTGACCAACGGCCTCACCCTGCTCGTCCACGAAGATCACAAGGCCCCGATCGTCGCCGTCAACACCTGGTATCATGTCGGCTCCAAAAACGAAAAACCCGGCAAGACCGGCTTCGCCCATCTCTTCGAACACATGCTCTTCACCGGCAGTGAAAACATGAAAGGCGGCGGCGACCAAAAAGCCTTTTTCGCCGCCATGGAAAAAATCGGCGCGACCGACCTCAACGGCACCACCAGCGAAGACCGCACCGACTTCTTTGAAAACGTTCCGCGCAACGCCCTCGACATCGCGCTCTGGATGGAATCCGATCGCATGGGCCATTTCCTCGGCGCGGTCACCCAGCCCAAACTCGACGAACAGCGTGGCGTCGTGCAAAACGAAAAACGCCAGGGCGAAAACCAGCCTTACGGCGTCACGCGCGAACTCATCACCAAAGGCACCGCGCCCGTCGGCCATCCTTATTCCTGGACCGTGATCGGTTCCATGGAAGACCTCAATGCCGCCTCGCTTGAAGACGTTCAGAACTGGTTCAAAACTTATTATGGCCCAGCCAATGCCGTCCTCGTTCTCGCCGGTGACATTGATCCCGAAACCGCACTCAAAAAGGTCGAACACTATTACGGCTCCATTCCCTCCGGCCCGCCCGTTGCGAAATATCAGGAATGGATCCCAAAAATTCCCGGCGAACGCCGCCAGATCGTTTCCGACCGCGTGCCACAGGCGCGTCTCTACAAAATCTGGAACGTCCCGCGCTACGGCGAAAAAGACAACGTCAACCTCGACCTCGCCGGTGACCTGCTGGCTTCCGGTAAAACTTCCCCGCTCTACAAACGCCTCGTCTATGACGAACAGATCTGCACCGACGTTTCCGCCGGTGTGGATACCGGCGAAATTTCCAGCCTCTTCGAAATCATCGCCACCGCCAAACCCGGCGGCGATCTTGCCAAAATCGAACGCGCCATAGACGAAGAAGTTGCCAAATTTCTCGCCAAAGGCCCGACTCAAAAAGAACTCGACCGCACCAAAGCCGGCGACCTCGCCTCCTTCGTGCGCGGTGCCGAACGCATCGGCGGTTTCGGTGGCAAATCCGATGTTCTGGCCATGAACGAAACCTATCGTGGCAGCGCCGATTTCTATAAAACCAACCTTCAATACTATCGCGACGCCACCACCGATGATGTGAAAAAAGCCGCCCGCCGCTGGCTGACCGATGACCTCTACATCCTCGAAGTCCATCCTTTTCCCACTTACGCCACCAATGCGACCGTGGTAGATCGCGCCAATCTCCCCACTCCTGACGCGCCGCCCCAGGTCAAATTCCCCGCGCTCCAACGCGCCACCCTCGCCAACGGCCTGAAAATTATTCTGGCCGAACGCCATGCCACCCCGCTCCTTTCCTTCAACCTCCTAATAGACGCCGGTTATGCGGCTGATCAATTTTCCTCCCCAGGCAACGCCAAACTCGCCATGTCCATGCTGGACGAAGGCACCAAACATCGCACCTCCCTGCAAATCAGCGACGAACTCGGCTCCCTCGGTGCCAGCCTCGGCACCGGTTCCGATCTCGATTCCTCCTCCGTCAGTCTCTCGACCCTGACCGCCACCCTCGACCCTGCGCTTGACATATATGCCGATGTCATCCTCAACCCCATTTTTCCCGAAGCCGATTTTGCCCGTGTCCAAAAACAAACCATCGCCGCCATCCGCCAGGAAAAAAACACCCCGTTAAGCATGGCCTTGCGCGTCTTCCCCAATCTGCTCTATGGCAACAACCACGCCTACGGCAATCCCCTGACTGGTTCCGGCACCGAATCCGCCATCCAAAAAATGACCACTGCCGACATGAAAAAATTTCATGACACCTGGTTCAAACCCAACAACGCCACGCTGGTCATCGTGGGTGACACCACCCTCGCCGCCATCCAACCCAAATTGGAAAAACTTTTCAGCGCCTGGACCGGCGGCGAAGTGCCCAAGAAAAACATCAGCGCGGTCGAGCATCCCAAAAAATCCACCATCTACCTCATGGATCGTCCTGATTCCTTCCAATCCATCATCTTCGCCGGCGAAGTTGCTCCACCCAAATCCTCACCCGATGAAATCGCCATGCGCTTGATGAACCACGTCCTCGGCGGCACCTTCACCTCCCGCCTGAACATGAATCTGCGCGAAGAAAAACATTGGTCCTACGGCGCACGCACCTACCTCATGTCCGCACGTGGCCAGCGCCCCTTCCTCGCCTACGCCCCTGTGCAAACCGATAAAACCTCCGAATCCATGATTGAAATGGACAAGGAATTGCGCGGCATTTTGGGCAAGCGTCCCGTGACCGAAGAAGAAGTCAAACAAGCCCAGGACAATCAAACCCTCAAACTCCCCGGCTCGTGGGAAACCATCGGCGCCGTCTCCGGTTCCCTCGCTGAAATGGTCAACTTCGGTTTGCCGGATGATTACTTCGTCACCTTTCCGGACAAAGTCCGCGCTTTGACAGTCAATAATATCGTCCAAGCCGCCGATGAAATTGTCCACCCCGACCAAATGGTCTGGGTCGTGGTTGGTGACCTTAAAAAAATCGAACCCGGCATCCGCAAACTCGGCTGGGGCGACATTCAATTACTCAATGCGGATGGTCAGCCGGTGAAGTAGCGGACACGAATAAAAGCGCCAAAGGACTGGCGCACTCCAAAAGCTTCGCCAATTCTTTAATCGTTCGTCCACGCGTTAGCGTCTTGGACTGCGGTTGTCCTCTACCGCTTTTTACGCGTGATAATAAAAGGCATGTGAACCAGCCAGACACGTTCCCGACGCCGCGAGTCGAAGGCCAGCGGCTTTTCGCACCAGCAAACTCCGGGGAGCGACTTTTATTCCCGAAGCTGGTGACCTAAGTTAAAGGACACGGTCCTCCATCTGGCCTTCGACTCGCAGCGCCCGGATCGCCCTGCGCCTGATCACATCCTGCGTTTGATTATAAGATGAAAAAGAGGCTGGCTGGTTCCCCAAAAAAATGAGAAACTGCGTCAACCCAAATATTTCCGGGAACTAAAATGCCGGTTGAACCCTCATAACCACGAGCGATGCGAGACAAAGGTGAACTGGATTTCCAGGGCCTGGTAGATCTCTACCACGGCCCATTGTACCGGTTTGCCCTGAGCCTGGCGCACTCGGAAAGCGATGCCTGCGATCTGGTTCAGGAAACATTTGCCGTTTGGGCGACCAAAGGACATCAATTGCAAGACCTGTCAAAGGTGAAAACTTGGTTGTTTACAACCTTGTACCGCCGCTACCTTGAGTCGCGGCGTCACGCCACCCGTTTTCCCCATGTCGAAATCAGCGTCGTCCAGGATGAGCTGCCGACGATTGACCCCGATTTGATCAGTCGCATGGATGCCCGCCTTATCGTCGCCCTGCTCGGCCAGGTGGACGCGGTCTTTCGCGGGCCGGTGGCTTTGTTTTATTTGGAAGATTATTCGTACAACGACATTGCGGCGATCCTCGGCGTCCCACTGGGGACCGTCAAATCGCGCATCGCCCGCGGCTTGGCCGAATTAAAACGCCTGGTCGCCGCCTTGCCTGAATTTCGCGAAAAGGAAAATAAACCCTTGTGACCATCAACGAAGCAAAAAAAATTCTTGAGCTTTACCGGCCCGGCGCCAACGACGGGGCGGATCTGGAAGTCGCCCAGGCGCTTGCCCTTGCCCGCCAAGACCCTGAGTTGGCCGGATGGTTGGATGAACGTGTTCGCTTGCAAAAAGCGCTGCAGAGAAAATTCCGGGAGATTCCCGTTCCGGTCAGCCTCAAAGGCGACATCCTCGCCCACCCCAAACAATTGGTTCGTCCCCCTTGGTGGCGCGATCCTGACTGGCTGCCGTTGGCCGCCTGCATCGTCCTGCTTCTCAGCCTGTGTGTCGCCCTGGAAGGCATGTGGAAAGGCGCGCGCGTCCCGGACCATTTTGTTGACTTTGAAGGGCGCATGGTGCGGTCCGCCTTGCGCGAATACCGCATGGATATTTTGACCAATGACCTGCCCCAGGTGCGTCATCACCTTTCCACCCGTGGCGCCCCGGCTGATTTTCCCCTGCCCATTCCGCTGACCAAACTTTCCGTGATGGGTGGCGGCGTTTTGCACTGGCGCAATAATCCGGTTTCCATGGTTTGCTTTGATCGCGGTGACAAACAAATGCTTTTCCTTTTCGTCATGAACCGCACCGCTGTCAAAGATCCGCCCGGCTGCGCCCCCTCCATTCAACAGATCAGCTCCCAAACCGTGCTCGGCTGGAGCGAGGGGGACAAGGCTTACGTGCTGGCCGGCCCCGAGGAAGCGGATTTCTTAAAGAAATATTTTTAACGCGCGGCCAAAGGACTTCGTCATCCAATGAATTGCGGATGCCCTTGCAATTTCTCCCATGATGCCGCCGAAAGATGCGCTTGTCTATAAACCGGCTCCCACATCGGCTCCGCGCTTTTCGATTTGCGCACCCGCTCCAGCCAAGAGCGGGGCAGTGGTTCATCCAATAAAGCCGGCGTGTTGGCCGCAATCGTCGTTTCGTCCTTCTCCCCGGTCGGATGGCCGACCCCGACAAAAAACCCCGCCAACAACAACGTCACCCGCAACATCGTGCTGCGCGAATAAGTCGGCAACGCACAGGGCCGCGCCGGGTCAAGCAATCGAAACAAATTGGCGAACAGCGGCGCCGTCCACATGTCCGGATTGGTCGCGGGCGAATAGGCGTCAAATAAAATGGCATGAGGCGCGCTAGCCTTGGTGGCTGTGTTCGTGAGAACACGGCTGATCAAATCCGGGAATTCCCCTAACCGCAATTCCCATTTGACCGGCTGCTTCCCATTCAAAAACGATGTCCCCCCATCTTTAATAAAATCTTTTACCGGCGTGGCATAACCTTCGAGATAACCCAACTCGCCCGCATGTTGCAGCGCAAATTCCAACGGCTCGATCGTGCGATCAAAACTGACGATGCGAACCGGACAACTCACTTCCCGTGTCGCCCGCAACGCCGTCAGCACATTCGCCGCCGCCCCCAGGCCCACGTCCCAGATGACAAATTCTTCCGTGCATTGCGCCATGCGCTCAACGAGTTTGAGTTGATTGACATAAAGCGCCTGCGCCTCGGCCACGGGGCCGACCACGGGGTGAAACGTTTCCTTCTCCGCCAGCGAATGAATGCTGAAGGTGCCATTGACCAATTGGACCAGTTTATAATTTGACGCGCACATCGAACGCCGGATTAAAACACATCCGCGCCCAAATGAACACCCCCGCAATAGCTTCCTTGTAGCGCAGATTGGCAATCTGCTGTATTGCCGATTGTTAATCGGCAGGCGGTATTTTGGCTCAGTCACCCATAATTCTCCAACCCATCCTCTTTCTCCTTTCTCTCCCCCGCTCATTCCTGCTAACTATCTGCCATGGATTTACTGCTGAAATTACTGCACGAAAACGGCGCGCTCCAACCCGCGCAACTCGCAAAGATGCTCAATCTTTCCGAAAGCGAAGTCGCCGCCAAAATTAAAACCTACGAATCGAGCCAGGCCATTCTCGGTTACCGCGCGATTTTGAATGAAGAAAAAATCGGCCTGGACATCGTCCGCGCCGTCATCGAAGTGAAAATCACCCCGGAACGCGACGGCGGTTTTGACCGCCTGGCCGAACGCATCGCCAAATATTCCGAAGTGCATTCCTGCTATCTGATGTCCGGCGGTTACGATCTGATGGTGGTGGTCCAGGGAAAAAATCTGCGCGAAGTCGCGACCTTTGTCTCAGAAAAACTGGCGACCATCCAGGGCGTTGTTTCGACCGCGACCCATTTCATGCTCAAGACTTACAAGGAACAGGGCATGTTGATGGCGCTGGAAAACAACGAGGAGCGGCTGGCAGTTTCGCCGTAAAAATGAACGCTGGTCAGGTCCTGATTTCCCGATCCCGCCGGGGTTGGGTCCAATAAGGGCCCCTCCTTTCTCTCTTAACTTCCAAACCAGGACCGTGTTAAGCTGCGCTCCCATGAAACCGTTCGACCAATGCCATCTCTATACTTTTATTGACACGGCTTATTTGCATGGTCGAAAGCCTTCCGAAATCGCCCGACAACTTTGCGCCGGCGGCTCCGACCTGATCCAACTCCGCGCCAAAAAATCTTCCCCCGACGAAATCCACCGGATGGCCGAAGAGATCCAACCCATCCTGCAAAAGTCCAACGTCGGCCTCGTCATCAACGACCACCCCGACATCGCCAAAAAAATCGGCGCCGATTTATGCCACCTGGGCCAGGAAGATTTCTTCGATCTTCCTCACTCTCAACGCCCAACTCTCAACTCTCAGCTTGGTTTAAGCACTCACTCCCCCGATCAAGCCGCCCGCGCCCTGGCCGCCAACCCCGCCTACATCGCCATCGGTCCCGTCTATGCCACCGGCACCAAACCCACCGCCAAACCCGTCACCTTGGAATACGTCCGCTGGGCCGCCGCCAACGTAAAAACCCCCTGGTTCGCCATCGGCGGAATAAACCTAACAACCTTGGAAGACGTTCTTGTCGCCGGAGCCAATCGGATCTGTGTCGTCTCAGCCATCTTGAACGCGAAAGACGTCGCCGAAGAATGCCAGAAATACTCGGTGATGCTGAGAAGTGTTAAGCGAGCCTCGTTACGCTAGAACAAAGAATTCTGATGTTGCCAAATTGTTTGGCTCGTGAGTTCCATAAAGCAATGAGCGCTCAATTTAATGATGAACCAACGCTTACAGGTGCAGATTCAGCTGTGAACACACGATCCAGATTTGTTTTAACGAGGCTCAGCCCCCTCTTTTTAAGAGAACGGTGAGAAATATGAGAATAGTGTCCACTATGTACACGCCACCCTCATCCATTTCTGCCATCATGCCCCCATCGGCCTCTCATAGGCCCGCTCTTTGACATTTATAACCACGGTTAAACCTTGGTCCTGAGCCACTTGCAAAACAAAACGGCGTAAAGGCAAATAAAGGTAAATTCAGCCAAATTAAGGTAAATTAAGGTGACCTCGGTGAAAAAAATCACCAAAATAAGATTGCGCAACCACCCCGGACTGCTTACCTTCACCACTCCTTTGGGAAAGTTTCCCGAAAGGTAACGGCCTCAAATCCGGCTTCGTGTGAAGTCGGGCGGCCATAATAACACTAAAAATAATCCCGTGTTCCGCGGGATGGTTCGTCAGACGCACAACGCGCTGCGGACTTCTAACAAAGGAAAATTATATGATTAGCATTGGTATTAAGGAATTGTTGGATTCAGGCGTTCATTTTGGTCACCAGACCAAGCGTTGGAATCCCAAGATGAAACCCTTCATCTTCGACGCCCGCAACGGCATCCACATTATCGACCTCAGCAAGACGTTGACCCAGCTCGAAACCGCCTGTGATTTCCTCACCAGCGTCGTCGGCAAAGGCGGTCATGTCCTGTTCGTCGGCACCAAAAAGCAAGCCCAGGAAGCCGTCAAGGAATCGGCCAAAGCCTGCGGCCAGATGTATGTCACCGAACGCTGGCTCGGCGGCACCCTGACAAATTTTCAAACCGTCAAACGCTCCATCGCCCGTCTCAAGCAGATCGAAAAATGGGAAACCGACGGCAGCATCAATAACTACGTCAAACAAGAACAATCCATGTATCGCCGCGAAGCCGGCCGCCTGTTCAAGAACCTGGACGGCATCCGCACCATGGACAAGTACCCCGCCGCCATGTTCGTCGTGGACATCAAGCGCGAGCATAACGCCATCGCCGAAGCCCGCCGCCTGAAAATCCCCATCGTTGCTTTGGTTGACACCAACTGCGATCCTTTGCTGGTGGATTATCCGATCGCCGGCAACGACGACGCCATCCGTTCCGTCCGTTTGATTTTGCAAACCGTGGTCCAGACCATCACGCAAGCCAAAGCGGAATACGAAGCCAAGTACGGCCGCAAAAAAGCCGCCGAAGAAGCCGCTGCTGCCGCCCCGGCTGACCCCGCCGCCGCCGCTGCCACCCCGGAAGCCGTCGCCTCGTTGGTTACTGCTTAATCAACTTTGACGTCAGAGCGGCGGTGCAAAAACGCCGCCGCTCTGCGTCTCTCAACTTTTAACGAAGAACGCTCAACTTTTATTATGGCTGAAATTACCGCTGCCGCTGTGGCCAAACTGCGCGAAATGACCGGCGCAGGTCTGATGGATTGCAAAAAAGCCCTGGTCGAATCAAACGGCGAAATCGAAGGCGCCGTGGACATCCTGCGCAAAAAAGGCGCCGCCTCCGCCGCGAAAAAATCCTCGCGCGATGCGAAGGAAGGCGTCATCGCCCAATTCATCCAACCCGGCGCCAAAGCCGGCATCCTGGTGGAGATCAATTGCGAGACCGATTTTGTCGCGCGCAACGAATCATTCAAAGCGTTTTGCGATGACATCGCCAAAAAACTTTTGGCCACGCCCGATGTGGCTTCGGTCGAAGCCGACCGCGTCGCGTCCGTCGCGAAGATCGGCGAGAACATCAAAGTCGCCCGTTTCTGCCGTTATGAAGTGACTGGCAGCGGATTGGTGGCTGCCTACATCCACACCGGCGCCAAAGTCGGTGTCTTGGTGGAAGTCGGCGCGGGCAAAGATGCCACCGTGGCCCACGAAGATTTCAAACAATTGGTCCGCGACATCACCCTGCAGATCGCCGCCGGCAATCCGACGGTCGTTTCCCGCGAAAGCGTCGCCACCGATGTTTTGGCCAAGGAAAAAGAGATTGCCGCTGAACAGGTCAAAGGCAAGCCGCCCCAGGCCATCGCCAAGATCGTCGAAGGCAAGTTGGAGAAATTTTTCCAAACGTGCTGTTTGGTTGACCAGGGTTTCGTCAAACGCAATTCCGAAGTGTCCGTGAAGGAACACCTCGGCAGCGTGGCCAAGCAATTGGGCGACGAGATCGTCATCCGCCGTTTCGTCCGCTTCCAAGTGGGTGAAACCCCGGCTGCGGCTTAAATCATTTCCAATCTTATTGAGCAGACAGGCCGTCCGAAAGGGCGGCCTGTTTTTTTTACCGCTCCAATAATCCGGAAATGATCGAACGATCTTCATCGACTCCATGCTCGCGGCGCAGACGCGTCGCAAGGGTTCGATGACCTTTTTCTTGGGGTGAGAAAAGCGGCAGATGATTTTGCCACCGCACCTCCAGGCAGGAAATCAAACTTTTGCCTTCACCAATCGTTGTTCCTGCACCGCCACCAAGTCCCCGATCATCCCGCTCTTGGCTGGAACCAGCGTGATGTCGGCTTCGCCTTCCACGATTTTTTGGGCTTCGAGGATTTCGAACATGGCTTTGGCGATGTCCTGGTCCTGGGAAATGATTTGCAGGGCTTCGCCGACGATGCGTGGGCGCATGGCGGCGGCTTTGGCGAATTCGATCGCGGCCTGGCGTTCGGCCGTGCTGGTGATGACGCTGACTTGATTGGCTCCGTCTTGCTTGATGGCGGAGGTGACCTGGCGCAGGCGGTTGACCACTTTTGCCTCGATGCCTTTCATCATGCCTTCATCGCGGAAATGAACCTTGCGGATATAGACGGAGCCGAGGTCGTAACCCCAATCTTTCGAGGTGGGCGAAACTTCGGCTCGGACGGTATGGCTCATGGCGTGGCGGTTTTCCAGCATGTCGGCAAGTTTCATGTTGCTCAGGCAGCGGACGGTGGCGTTGCTGACGTTGGCGGCGAGCGAGCCGCGCGGGTCGGCGTTTTTGAAGAGATAGGAAACGGGGTCGCTGATGAACATTTCGTACCAGATGCCGATGCCCATGGGCGCGCCTTCCTCGGAATTGACGGCCTGGCTGCGGACGTATTCCTGGTCGAGCCGCATGTCAACCACATGGCAGCGGCCCAGCCAGTTGACGATGGGGGCGCGCAGGCCCATTTTCAGCCAGAGGAAATGGAGGCCCGGCTCGTTGATGATGGCGATGACTTTGCCGAAGAGCATATAGACCTTGCACTGGCGCTCGGCGACGATGGTGTAGAAACCGAACATCTGCACGATGCCCAGGATGATCGGCACGATGATGAACATGCCGAAGAAGGTGGCACCGGCGGCGATGAAAAATTGCACGATATTATTCACGGCCCACCTCCAGAATCACGCGGCGAGCTTCGCTGAAAAGTTTCAAGCGGACGTTGCGCACGTAGGTGGGCAGGCTTTCCGGGCCGCTCTTTTTCAGTTCGCGCAGTTGCGCGGCGAGGGCGGTGAGCGGTTCGACTTCGGCTTGGGCGTTCAAGGTGTTGATTTCCACGGCGCGATGGGATTGGACAATTTTTTGGTCGGCGGAAGCCTGAGCCAGGCTGATGTCGGAGGAGACCTGGTTATACGCTGTGTTGATGGCCGCGAGGGCGGATTCGACTTCCGGCGGCGGATCAATGCCGGTGATGAGCGAGGCATCGAGGGAAATGCCGTAACGCGCGGCGGAAGCGGCACATTCCTTGTCCATGTGATCGTTGATGTCGCGGAGATTTTTGCGGAGGTCGTTGATGGAAATACCGATGGCGGCGGAGGCGGCTTCGGGCGTGCCGTCGGAAGCGGATTTGGCTGGCGCTTCGAAATTGGCGATGCGCTCGCGCAGGACGGAAACGAAGTAGCCCATGACGTGGACGATGGGGCGTTTTACGCCGAAGAGGTAGGCATAAAGATTTTTTTCGGATACGCGGTAACGGATTTGGCCTTTGAGACCGGTATCAAGCTGATCCTTGGTCACGGCGGAAAGAATGGTGCCCTGATTATTGGCGTCGGGATTTTCGGGGTCGAAGGCCATGTTGACGGTCTGGGTGGCGACGGAAATTTTATAGACCCGTTCCCAGGGCCATTTGAAATACGGCCCTCCGGGTTGGATGACGCGGACTTGCGGATAATCGTAACGCTCGCGTTCGTCCGGTTGAAGATGCTCGGAGATGGGATCTTGCAGGGTGGTGGCGTTGCCGACGCGTTCGGCGCGGCCGAAGCTGGTTTTCACGGCGCGCTCATTTTGATCCACCGTGTACATGCCGGCGACAAGGTAACGCACGAGGAACCATGCGACAAAACCAACTCCGCAACCGAACAGGATAGTCATAGGTGATTTGTTGTTGGCTGATTGTTAACGCGGGCCGGACGCGGAACCAAGAGAAATATAATTACAAAACTGGCTGGAGATTGTAGCTGGTCGCTGTTTTCGCAGTCATCGCAGTATTTTAACAGTAGGATATGGCAGAAATCCGGTGTAAGCTTGAGCCGCAGCATGGCTGAATCTGACAACGATTTTTCTTTAACTCTGCCGGCGGGATTGCAGCGGCAGTTTGAGGAGGTGGAACGGCGGTTGTGGCGCGTGGAAACAACCGTCGCCGCCTGCGCGTTGCTTGGCGGGTTGATGGTTTCGTTTCTGGCGCTGTTTATCTCCGATCGGTTTTGGGACACGCCCGTCTGGTTGCGTTGCGGGATTTTGGCGACGGGACTGGTGGCTGGTGCCGTGGCTGGGATGAAATGGGCAAGGCATTGGGTGGTGAAACGACGCGATCTGCGGGCGCTGGCCAATATCGTCCAGAAGAAATTTCGCCGACTCGGCGATCGGTTGCTTGGCATCGTGGAACTGGCGAATGAACAGCGCCATCTGGCGAATTTTTCCCCAGCCCTCTATCACGCGGCGATTCATCAGGTGGCGGAAGAAGCGGAGGGGTTGGATTTTTGCGAAAGTATCAGTGCCCAGCCAGCGCGGAAGTTCGGCGGTTTCGCCGGGGTCGCGTTGGCGCTGGTGGTGGTTGGGGCAATGGTCATGCCGCAAGCGAGTTGGAATGCGCTCCAACGGTGGGTTGAACCAACCTCGAAAACCCCACGCTATACGCTGGTGAAATTGGAGAATTTCCCGGAGATCTTGATCACGCCGCACGGGGAGGATTTTGAAATTTCCGGGACGGTTCAATATCGTTCGTTCTGGCATCCGACCCGCGTCATGGGACATCCGGGCGCGGGCACGGTTTCGCCGGATGGAAAAATCCGGGTGAAAGTTCCTGGATTGGTGGACAGTCAAGTTTTGGTGGTGACGCTCGGCGATGCGGAAGCGCGGATCAAAATTTCGCCGCAGTATCGTCCGTCGCTCAAGGAATTGACCGCCACGATTCAGATGCCGGATTATTTGCGCTACTCGAATCAAACAGAGACGGTGCAAAGCGGCGCGTTGCTGGCGCTTGAGGGAAGCAAAGTGGCCTTTCATGCGCAGACCAGCCGTCGGCTCACGGCCGCACAGGTGCAAAGCGGGGCGGAACCTGCCGCGCCATTGAAGGTGGAGGGCAAGGGGTTTGAGACCACGCCGACAGAGTTGGCCGGGACCGCGCAATTTGCTTTTAATTGGCAGGATTATCTTGGCCTCTCCAACGCCGCTCCTCTCCGGTTGGCGGTGCAGACGCAAAAAGATGCACCGCCGCAACCCGATCTGCCAGACATGCCGCGGGATTTCGCGGTGCTGGCCACCGATGTCCTCAAGGTCCGCGTGCAGGCGCGCGATGATTTTGGGGTGAGTGATCTGGGGTTGAGTTGGGACGTGGTTTCCGATACGCCGATGACCGCCACTTCCGCCATGGAGGTCAAAGTGATGACGGCCACGCCGCATGAAAAAAAGGCGGAGAAAATTTTCCAATGGAGTCCGGGCTTGAACCACATCCCGGCGGACGCCACGGTGGAGTTGCAGGGTTTTGCCCATGATTTTTATCCGGAACGCGAACGCACGCGCACGTCGCCGTATCGCGTTCACGTCCTGAGCAAGGAACAGCATGCCGAAATGTTGCGGCAGCAATTGGAATCGGTCATGGCGCGAGTGGAGGAAGTGACGCGTCTTCAGGAAAAGGTGGTGCAAAATACCGCTGAAGCCAAAGACGCCGCCGACCGTGCGCCGTCCGAACGCAAAGCGTCCGACGAAGCCAAGGAAGCGGGCAAAATCAGTCAAGCGAAGGATGATCAGATGCAGAACTCGGCCAATTTGCAGGAGATGGCGCAGCAGGCGGAACAAACGTTGCGCGAGGCGATGAAGAATCCGCTGTTCACCGAAGAAATGATCAAGCAGTGGAGCAAGACCGCGCAGGATTGGCAGAAGATGGCGCAGGAAAAAATGAAAGACGCCGCTGGCGCGATGAAGTCCGCGCAACAAAACCAATCTTCCCGCAAACAAGACCTGGCGGACGCGCAGAAAAAGGCCGAGGACATTCTCAAGTCGTTGGAAAAAATGCAGAACAAGGCCAATGAAAACTTGGACCAGTTGCAAGCCATGACTTTGTCGCAACGTTTGCGAAAAATCAGCACGCAGGAAACGGACATCAGCGGGCAATTGGTGAAAACAGCCGACGACACCGTGGGCCAGTTGCCATCGGAATTACCGCAAAAATTCAAGCAACTTGACACCAATCTGGCGAAGGAGCAGCAAAAGGCGCAGAAAGAATCCGGAAACTTGGAAGGTGAGATCAGCCGGTTTTTTGAACGGACGCAGAAAACCAATTATCATCAGGTCAGCCGGGAAATGAAAGACACCACCGTGACCGATGAGTTGGATCACGTCGGCGGCATGATCCAGAACAATGTGGCCCTGGAAGCATCGGGCCGTTTGGATGACTGGTCAAAACGTTTCTCCGACTGGGCTGACAAGCTGGAGCCGAAAAGCGAAGATTCCTCCAGCAGCAGTTCTCAAAGCGGCGACAAGCAAAAAACAAAGGACATGACCAAGCAGCTCATCGCCCTGTTGCGAATGCGCGAGAAGGAAATGACGCTGCACGATCAAACTGGTTTGTTGGACGCGGACAAAGGCGACGCGGCGAATTACAAGGACAAGGCCAATGGGCTTTCGTCCGGGCAAAAAGACTTGTTACAAGAAGTAAAAAAAATGCAGCAGGAAAACGACCTTTCCGAGCTGCAACAACCGTACACCGAAACCAGCGCGGTGATGAACGAAACGGCCACCCTCCTGGAAAAACCGCAAACGGACAAAATCACGGATGACAAAGAAGTGAGCGCGGTCGAGCATCTTTCTGATTTGATCAACTTGATCAATGAACAGGCCAAAAAGAATCCGCCACCATCATCCGGACAGCCGCAGCAACCACAACAGGCTGGAAATCCCAGCGCGGAAGAAATGGCGTTCCTGATGAGCATGATGAAGAACCAGCCGGGCAACAAACCGTCGCCCATGGCCCCGATGGGCGGGGACAATCAGAACGGCGGCGGAGCCGGTCGCGCGGGCCGAAACGCCAATGGAAATGTGACGGGTCAAGCCGGTGCCACGAGAAATGTGAACAAAGCGGCTGGAGTGATGGAGAATTCTCCGACAGAATTTCGCGAAGCATTGGACAATTATTTTCATGCGATTGAACAGAATAAAAATTAATCTGATGGCGGAACGGAGCGTTTGTGACCCTTCGCCAGCTAGGCTGCAAAGCGGCACAATAACTGCGCGGAGCGTCTGGAGTGCGGGCAGATTGCTCCCGCTTTCGCACCGTCAAAAGCGCCGGCAAGCCGGGCGCACTCCAGACGCTTCGCGCGGTTTTCAACCCTCCGTCGCCTGCGCCATTTTGGCGGTTTCGCTTGGTTGGATATTTTTTTCCGCAAACGCTCAGGAAATTTATTCCGGGTCGGGCAGTTTGCCGGCCGAGGTGGACCATCTCTATACGCGAGGCGTGCAATATCTGGTGAAGAGCCAGTCGCCGACCGGGAGTTGGCCGGACCAGCCGCATGGCCAGGAACCGGCCGTGGCCGGACTCGCGGTGGTCGCGATGCTCGCGCATGGCGATGATCCGAATCTCGGTCCGTATAGCGGGGCCATTCGCAAGGGGCTGGATCACATTCTCAAGCAGATGAATCCGAAGACGGGTTACATCGGCACTTCGATGTATAACCACGGTTTTTCCACGCTGGCGCTGGCGGAATCTTACGGGGCGGTGGACGATGCGCGACTGGGGCCGGCCTTGCAAAAAGCGGTGAAACTGATCATTGGCGCGCAGGAGGGAAACAGTTTTCACGCGTGGCGTTATGCGCCGGAAGCAACCGACGCGGACACCACAGTCAGCGGGGCGCAACTGGTCGCGTTGATGGCCGCCCGCAACGCGGGCATTCCCGTGCCGGAAAAAACCATCCAGGACGGTTTGAAATTTTTCTTTCAATGTCAGACGAAGGAAGGCGGCTTTGGTTATACCTCGGCGGTCGCGCCGAATGGTCCGCGCACGGCGATCGGTTGTCTGGTGTTGTCGCTGGCCAAGGAAAAAAACTCCGCTGCGTTCAAAGCAGCTTTTGAGTTTCTAAAAAACAATCATACTGACAATCAGTATCCGCAGTATTTTCTTTATTACGGTTCGCAGGCGTTTTTCCACGGTTCACCGGAATTGTGGCAGAACTGGAATCGCGAAAATATCAACAGCCTGCGCGCCTCGCAGGGGCCGGAAGGAAATTGGGACGGACAATTCGGGCCGACCTTCGGAACGGCGACTTCGCTGTTGTCCCTCGCGCTCAACTATCGTTACTTGCCGATTTATGAGAGATGAAACGGTTATGACGATAATTGGAGCGCGGCTTTTAAGCCACTTCGGCGTGAATGAACGTGCTGGTTCTATCTGCTCTTTGGCGATTTTCATGTTGAAGCGACTTAAAAGTCGCGCTCCTATCGCTGCGGTCGCGTTTCTGATTTTCTGCGCCAAAGCCGCGCCAGCGCCCGAAACGAAAAGCGACTTGTTGCAATTCCTCGATGGCTCGGCCATGCACGGGCGGTTGAAAGAATTGGAGGGGACGAAGGGATTAAGTTGGGAACATCCCGAGGCGAAGGGGCTGATTGAATTGACTGCGGCGCATATTGATTACATCCGGTTTGCCCAGGCCGGTTCGGTCAGCGCCACGCCGGGCTGCCATTTTCGTTTTGCCAATGGTGACGATCTTTACGGCACCTTGACTTCGCTCAATCAGGATCAGGTGGGACTGGCGACCTGGTTTGGAGGCGAGGTGAAAATTCCGCGCGCCGCGCTGCAAAGCATCACGTTTTTGTCCAAAGCGTACAAGGTTTTATATGAGGGGCCAACGGATGATAGCGGCTGGGAAATCGGCCGGACCTCGCCGGCTTATTGGACTTATCGCGACGGGGCTTTTATCGGCACCGGGCCCGGCGCGCTGGGGCGGGATGTGCAATTGTCCGGCTCGTCCAGCATTGAGTTTGATCTCGCGTGGACCACGGCGTTCGAGTTGCTGGTCAATATTTACAGCGAATCTTACGAGCATTTGGATTACGGTTCGCATTCCTATTTCATTGAGTTGACACCGGAACAGATCGGCTTGCAGCGCGTTCACGCCGGGGCGAATCCGAGCAATCTGGGAAACGCCGCCATGCCAAGCCTCAAGGACAAAAGCAAAATTCGCGTCACGATTTTTGCGAACAAGGAAGAAGGCACGGTTGCTGTGCTGGTGGACGGGGTGTTGGTCAAGCGCTGGAAGGACAGCAATGGTTTCGGCGGGGCTGGCCACGGAATACTTTTTTACGTGATGCGGCCGGGCATGGCGATCAAGCTGAGCAATATTCTGGTGAGCGCATGGGACAGTAAATTCGAGCCGGTCGGCAGCGCCGGCGTCCGAACGAATAATGACGCTGTTTCCTTCATCAATCATGATCGGGCTGGAGGCAAAATTGAAACGTTGCAGGATGGCAAAGTCGGTCTGGTTTTCGGTGGGCGTCACCTCAACGTGCCGTTGGAACGCATCACGCAAATTGATTTCGCCGCGACCAATGCAGCGGCTGCGGCACATGGGCCGGGAGAAGTGCGGGCCTGGTTTCCGGGCGGAGGCAGCCTCTCTTTCAAGCTGGAAAAATGGGACGACACTCACATTGCGGGGCAAAGCGAAGTTTTCGGACCGCTGGCTTTTCAACCGCGCAGCATTCGGGAACTGGAATTTAATCTGGATCGCCCCAAGGAAACTCCAGGCCGCGTGGAGCGGGATGAATTGGAGGGGTTGGATGAATAAGTTTTTAGCTAGGTCAGGGCTGTTATGGTTGGCGTTGTGTCTTTTTATCCCCCAGGGGTGGGCGCAGTTGCAGATTATTGGCAACGGGCAAACAACCATCAAGATGGCCACGGTGCCGGCATTAAAAACGGCGGCAGGCAATGCCAGTTTCGGGACCAAAGACGCGCTGGTTTTTCGCAATGGCGATTTGCTCTATGGTCAATTGCTTGGCATCGACGCGGAACATGGCATCCGCTGGAGTCACGCCGACTCGACGCAGCCGATTGAATTCAAATCCGACAACGTGGTCGCGATTGATTTTCCCGCGCAACCCGTCCCTTCATTCCCGGCTGATTCTCCGTGCCGCGTCCGGTTCAACAACGAGGAACTGCTCGACGGCAATCTGATTTCAGCGGACGCTCAAACCCTCACCCTCGACACCTGGCAGGCCGGAAAGTTGAAACTGCAACGCTCCTCCCTCCAGTCAATCACTTTGATTTCCCAGGCCCCGGCGGTTTTCGCCGGGCCGACGGGCAAGGAAGGCTGGACTTCCGGGAAATCAGCGGTGGCCGCAGCGGCGGATTCGGGCGAATGGATCTATCGCAACGGTGCTTTTTATGCGGCCAAAGCGGCCTCCATCGCGCGCGATTTAAAATTGCCCGACGTGGCTGAGATACAATTTGACCTCGCGTGGAAAGGTTCGCTCTATGTGGCCATTGCGCTTTACACCGATTCTTTGCAGCCGGTCAACCTGGTCTCGAAGGAGAACGAACCGGACTTCGGCGGTTTTTACAGTTTGCAAATCAACGGCACCTTTCTGGATCTGAAACCGATCACGAAACATGATCCGCTTCGTTCGTTGGGGCAATTAATCATCCCTTCGCTCGGCGAAAAACCTCGGGCGCACCTTGATCTGCGCGTGAATAAACCTAAAGGCACCATCGCATTTTTTATCAATGACGCGCTGGTCATCGAATGGAAAGACCCGCAGGGTTTTATCGGCCAAGGCACCGGGATGCGTTTTGTTCATCAAGGCATGGGCGCGGCCAAGCTCAGCGGTTTGCGCATCACGCAGTGGGACGGTCAGATGCCCGTGCCATCGGCGGAGACCAATATCATGACGCAAGATGTCGCGTGGTTGCGGAATGGCTCACACTCGGCGGGAGTGATCGAAGGGATTCAGAACGGGAAACTGATCATACAAGGTGCCTTGGGGAAATCAGAAGTTTCATTGGCAGAAATCAGGCAAATAGATTTCACCGCGCCGAAAAGCCCAGCCATCGCTTCCGGCAACGTCCGCGCGACCCTCACCCAGGGCGCAAGTCTGACTTTTCAATTGGAAAAATGGACGCCGGAAGGAGTCGTGGTAAGCAGTCCAAACTTTGGCCAAGCGACATTTAAGCCAGCGGCTTTTACCAAGCTGCAATTCGGCTTGTCCCCGGCGGAGCGGAAACAGGGCGCGGTTAAATCGGATCTGGAATGAGACACGCCGAGCAATGCTCGGCGCTCCGATTATTTGCCGAGCAAATGCTCGATGACCATCTGATCCAAGTCCTGGTAATTACGGTCGGCAATTAATTTCTGCGCGGCCTTGTCGTTGAAGGTGCGGGCCTTCTTCACCAGTTTCAGGAATGTTTTGCGGCTGTTGTCCAAATGATTGAGCCAATGTTCCGGACGCGTGGTGCGGAACGGATGCACATCGAAGCAGACATATTCCCCGTGCTTGCCGTAACCGGTGCGTTCGAGGACGCGGACTTGGTTGAAGGCGCTGCGCAGATTGGTGCTGCCAAAAGGTTTGTCCTGGTCGAACTTCATTCCGTTCTGGTCGTTCAAATGCAGCGACCAAAGCTTTTTGAAGGTCATGGCAAAATCAATTTCATCGGCTGGATCAAGCCCGGCCAGAATGGCATGGGCGCTTTCGATCAAACAACCAACGCGCTTCGAATCAATGGTCAGTTGCGCGATGGCCAGAGCGTGGCCGATGGTCGGAACATAAGCGTGATCCATCGGTTCATTCGGCTTGGGCTCGATGGAAAGACGGATTTTTTTGTCGTAGGACAACATTTTGTCAAACGCTTGCACCAACAGATCCACGCTGCGGCTGGCGTTTTTCGCTTCACGTAGATAGGTGCCTTCGCGGGCGAGCCAGAGAACGATGAGGTCGGTGTCAAGAATATGGGCGAGATCAATGCAGCGCAGCGAACGTTCGATGGCGTAATGGCGATCGGCGGCGCTGTTGCTGGTGTAAGCGCCATCAATCGTGCGCGGCGAAAACCACAGGCGCGGTGCCACCATTTCGGCAGCGATGCCATGGTCGTCCAGCTTCTTCTTCAATTCCTTGCATTCCTTGCGGATTTGCGCGTCGGACTTGCCGTCAATGTCAGGAACCGCGTCGTCGTCATGAAACATCATGGCATCGTAACCATGTTTTTTCAGGGCCTTGAGTTTCCAATCGAAATTCTGGGCCGGGCGGGTGGTGGGACCATAAGGGTCCTGGCCTTCGCTGATGTTCCAGGGTCCAAAGCAAAATTTATATGTCGTGGGCATAGGGGGCATACGTTAGACGGACTGCGGGAAAATGAAAACAGGAAAAAACAGCAATTTGACCATGATCGGTTTGAACCTTGAATTTCCTCCAGACTTCCCCTACCGTCGTCCGCTCGACTTAAACTTTAAAATTGAAAAAACATGAGCGTCTTGATTGTTGGTTCCACCGCCCTCGATTCCATTAAAACCCCGCGCGCGGAAAACCCGCGCCTGCTCGGCGGCTCCGCCAGCCACGCCGCCGTGGCCGCGAGTTTTTTTGCACCGGTCAAAATGGTCGGCATTGTCGGCAAAGATTTTCCGAAGCGTTATATCCAGCTTTATCGCAAACATAAGATTGATCTCGAGGGCCTGCAGATCGCCGAGGGAAAAACGTTCCATTGGTCCGGGGAATACGAAGTGAACATGAACAATCGCCGCACACTCGAAACCGAGTTGGGTGTTTTTGAAACGTTCACCCCCCACCTGCCTCGCTCGTATCAAAACAGCCCGTTTGTCCTCCTGGCCAATATTGCCCCCAGCCTGCAACACCACGTCCTGGACCAGATGCGCCGGCCAAAATTCGTCGTCGCTGACACGATGGATCTCTGGCTGAACATCGCCATGGCTGATCTGCTCAAATTGATCAAACGGGTGGATGGATTTGTTTTAAATGAAAGCGAAGCCCGTCAATTGACCAAAGAAGACAACCTGGTGAACGCAGCGAAAAAACTTCATAAGCTCGGCCCGAAATACGTCATCGTCAAAAAAGGCGAGCACGGCGCGATTCTTTCCGGCCCCAAGGGACTGTTCATTTCGCCGGCCTATCCCTTGCCGCACGTCGTTGATCCCACCGGGGCGGGTGATTCATTCGTCGGCGGCATGATGGGCTATCTCTCCACCGCGAAAGGTTCTATTGACAGCAATCTGCGTCGCGCCATGATTTACGGCAGCGTGGTGGCGTCATTCTGCTGCGAAGGTTTTGGATTGAACTTCACCACCCGGGTGACTCGCAAAGCCATTGAAAAACGGGTGAAAGAATTGGAAGCTCTGGTTAAATTCTAGCCGTAGTGGCAGAGGCTATTTCCCCGCCTGAAGCTGCGCAAAGATATTCAAGAATTGCGCGACTTCGTCTTTTTTCTTTTCGCCCATGGCCAAAACATCCTGATGAATCACCGCCGCGCCTTTGACTCCGGTCTCATTGGTGATGCACGAAATGGCCGCCACAGATAACCCGCATTGCCGCGCCACAATCGCTTCCGGCACGGTGCTCATGCCGACCGCGTCCGCGCCCCATTTCCGAAAGGCCGCGATTTCCGCCGGGGTCTCATAATTCGGCCCCGACACCGCCAGATAAACGCCCGTGTGCCAGCGCAACTTGCTTTGTTTGGCCGCCTTTTTCGCCGCCTCAAACAGCGGACGATCATAGACCGTGGTCAGATCCACAAAGCGCGGCAACCCCGGCCGCGCCGGGCCGCGCAACGGACTCGTGCCGATGAAATTGATGTGATCATCCAAGACCATGAAGTCCCCGGCACGATACGATTTATTCACCGCGCCCGCCGCATTTGTCAACAATAACGAGCGGATGCCGAATTCCGCCAGCACGCGAATGGGAAAGGTCAGCCGATCCATCTCAAACCCCTCATAATGATGCGCCCGCCCCTTGAGGACGACCACGGGAATTTTTTCGAAGTGCCCAAAAATAAGTTTGCCCGCATGTCCCGCCACGCCGACCGTCGGGAAGCCCGGCAACTGTCCGTAGCCGATTTCCCGCGTCACCGTCAGTTTGCCGAGGGCGTTTTGAAAACCGCTGCCCAGAACCATGGCCAGCGTGGGACGCAAGGGCGTCTCCTTTTTCAGGACTGCGGCGGTGGCTTTGGCATCTAAAATCATACGTCACCAGATTATTGGCTGATTCCTCCCGGTCAGCGCAATCTAAATTCAGCCTTCCAGCGCCCCTGCCAAAACCTCCGCGATATGCCGTGGATGTCGCTGGCTTAAGTGTTCGATCTGATGACGGCAACTCGTCCCCGACGCCACTACCACACAATCCTTCGTTTGCGCTTCCAATTGCTTCAGCAAGGGTTGGGCGACTTGGACGGATAAGTCATATTTGCTTTCCATCGCCCCAAATGCCCCGGCCATCCCGCAACACCCCGTTTCGAGCAGCACGGCTTTCTTCCCGGCCCGTTCGACCAATCGCTTCATAAATGAGGGGTTCAATAACGATTTGGCATGGCAATGGGCATGGATCGCCACGGTTCCCGCGCTGGCCTTGAATCGGATCGCTTCCGGTTCCCGCGCCAGCAAGGCCTCGATAAATTGCTCAAAGAGAAAAGCGCGTTTCTTCACTTCCGCCGCGCCGTCCAGTTTCAATTCCGCATAGTCTTCTGCGAACATCGAATAACAGGACGCTTCCAAAAATAAAATTGGTTCTGTTCCGCCGCGCAGTAATTCCAGATTGTGCCGACCGAATTCAGCGGCTTTTTCTAACACGCCCTGACTGAAGGCGGGACGGCCACAACATTTTCGACCGGTTGCCAGAGCCACTTCAAAGCCGGCGGCTTCCAGCACGGCGACGGCGGCTTGGCCGATGTGGGGTTCGTGATAACGGACAAAGGTGTCGTCCCACAAAATGACCCGCCCGCGTTTTGGCGTCGAACGAGTCGGCCTCTGCGCAAACCAATGGTCAAACCGTTCGTCCGCGTAAGGCGGCAATGGTCGCCGTGCCGCAAAACCAAAAAACTTTTCCATCACCACGCGCAATGGCGCAAACTTCAAACTAAAATTCGCCAGGCCCGGCACCAGACAACCCAGCTTTCCCAGCAGATCCACCGAACTGATCATCCGTTCCCGCAACGTGATCCCATCGCGCCGATGCCGTGCATGGATCAATTCTGCTTTCAACAACGCCAAGTTCACATTCGACGGACACTCGGTCGTGCAAGCTTTGCACGACAAACAATTACTCAGCGCTGTTTCCATTTCCGCGCAGGCCAGGGCATCACCGCTCCCGCGCAACTCCAGCGCGGCGCGGATCGCATTTGCGCGGCCGCGCGTGGACATGATCTCTTCGCCCGTTGCCAGAAATGTCGGGCACATCGTCGGCGCATCCTTCCGGCAACCGCCGCAGCCGTTGCATTGCTCGAGATTGCCGATGAACGACCCATCCTTCGCCGCAAACGCCAACACCGGTTCAAACGGAAGTTTCAATTCATAACCCGGACCCATCCGCAAAAGCGTATCTATCTTATAACGATCATCGGGAAAGATCTTACCGGGATTGAACAGTCCTTTGGGATCGAAGACATTTTTGATTTCGCGCATCAGGCCGAGCAGTTCTGGGCCCAATTGTTCCGGCATGTATTCCGTTCGCGCGATGCCCACGCCATGCTCCGCCGCGAGCGAACCTTTGAACTGCAACACCAAAGCCGCCACTTCATCGGAAACGATGCGGAATTTTTTTAAGTCTTCTGCGCTGTGCAGATCGAGCACAGGGCGGACGTGTAACAACCCCGAGGCCGCATGGCCATAAAAACAGGCGTCGAGATTTTGTCGGCGTAAAATAGTTTGCAACTCGCCGACATAGGCGGGCAATTGCGCCGGTCGCACCGCTGTGTCCTCAATCGCCGTCACCGGCTTGGCCGCGCCTTTGCAACCTGTCAACAATGACAACCCCGCCTTCCGCATGTTCCACACCAGATTCATGGATACAGCATCCTCCAGCAACAACGTCCGCAGCCCGAGATTCCGTTGGCCAACCGTTTTCAGCCGATCCCCGTTGTC
The DNA here is from genome assembly GCA_903927905.1 of uncultured Verrucomicrobiales bacterium. Classification (GTDB taxonomy): domain Bacteria; phylum Verrucomicrobiota; class Verrucomicrobiia; order Limisphaerales; family Palsa-1400; genus CAIYOY01. The sequence continues at coordinate 37,855 of CAIYOY010000146.1, forward strand.
GTCAAAAAATTCCACCAGCAAAATCGCCTCGCACGGCTTCGCATCCAACTCCATCAGGTCCCGGGCTGCCTTGAAATTCAATTGCCCGCGCGTCTGATCAAACAACACCCGGTCAATGTGCTCGATCGCCGCTGGTTGCAGATCCAGCAACGCCACCGTCGCTTCCATCGCTTCCATTACCGACGCAAAAAAAATCAGCCCCAATGATTTCTTCTTCGGCGGCGCCATGATTTTCAATTCCGCTGATACGATCGCCGCCAGCGTCCCCTCGCTCCCGCCGAGCAAGTGACACAAATTCGTCTCCTTCAAAAACCGGTCCACGCCATATCCCGGCCAGCGCTTCAACAAATCCGCCGGCATCCGCGCCTCGATCTCCTTCGCAGACTTCCCCACCAACGCCGCCAGCGCCGCCTTCCTTCCGGCCAACCCATCAGTTTCCCAATCCAGCGTCGTGATCCGGCCATCCGCCAGCACCACCTCCAAAGATTTCACATGATCCGCCGTGCAACCATAAACCGGCACATGCGCGCCGGAGGAATTATTCGCGATCATGCCGCCAATCGTCGCCCGTGAACTGGTTGCAACGTCTGGCCCGAAACAGAAACCCTTGGGTTTGAGAAAAGCGTTCAGTTGATCGAGAACAACGCCCGCTCCGACGCGAATGGTTTGGCGTTCTGGATTGAAATCGGAAACCTGGCGGTTGAAGCGGGAAAATTCAACGATGAGACCCTCGCCGATGGCCCCGCCGACGAGACCGGTTCCGGCTCCGCGAGGAATGACGGAGAGACCACTTTCCGTAGCGGCTTTGACGGCAGCGGCCGCCTGTTGCGCGTTCGCGGGAAAAGCAATAGCCGCCGGTTCGATCTGATAAACCGAAGCGTCCGTGGCATAAAGCTGACAAGTCAGATTGTCGAAAGCGATTTCGCAATCCACTCGTTGCATCAGGCTTTGTTGGTTGGCAGACAACATTGGCGAAATCTTATGGGCGGCGGGCTGGACTGACAACGCGGAAAAGAAAGGCGGCAACCGCAGAGAGGGAGTTTTTTAACCGCGAAAAATGCGAAATACACGAACGGGAATGGGAAGCTGCAACCAAAGACGCAGGCAAAATGATAAAGGCAGGAAGTCAAAAAGATGCAGATCAAAAATTAAAGATTTTGAGGAATAGTAATACAGGGGGGGAAACTCCCCGCAGCGAAGCAGAGGGGGCGGAGATACGCAGGGAATTTTTTTAAACCAACCTTGTTATTTCCGAGAAATCGCTTTTGGTGGGCATAATAAAGAGGCATTTACTGCCGCTACGGGACGACCAGACGGCACCGACCGCACGTTTTTCATCAGCGTCCGGACCGCCGTATAGGTGTCCGCCTTTATATTCCACCGCCAAGACACGCCCATCAACTAACTGGCAGAGAAAATCGGGGTAAAACCAATCGGTGGAAGTTTGCAGACGGAACGAAGTTGATTTGCGCGACAAATTACGAATCCAATATTTCACCTCAGCCAAGCCGTCGATGAACTGGGCGCATTTAAATTCTTCGGTAATATTTCCGCCCGGAGTTTTTTCGGGGAGTTCGCCGGGCTTTGGGCCGAAGTAATGCTTTTTAAACTGGAAGCCACCTTCGTAGAGCCAGCTCGGTTCGTAACTCATTGTTTTGAAATTAATCGCCCGCTCCGCACTGACCGCGAGCGGGGCTTCAGGAAGGAGAAACGTTTGGAAAGCTATTCGGTTTTCATTTTCGCGATGCTGCTGGATTCGTGCTTCAATTTGGTCGCGTAATCGAAAACGATCCAGGGCCAGCACACTAATGTCGGTGATGCCGTGTTTCGCCATCAGGCCGCGAATTACTTTCCGCAAAAACTCCGCCGACTCCCCAGCGGGAATGTCTTGATGATCAATATGGGAATCAAGCCAGGCCACCAGCATCTCCATTGTCCAATCGCCGGCACCGCCAAGTTGAAGCACGTTTTGATGAAGGGTGGCGATGAAATCGTTGGCTGGCATTTCCTCCTGGAGAACGCTGCTTTGTACCTCCCCCTTGTCCCCAATATCAATCACGCCGGATTTGCCGACCGGCCGCACCAGTGGATTATAGCTTTCGGCAAGGGAAGCATCTTTCGCACTTAGTTTCCAAGGCTGTTCGATCAGAAATGTTTTCTCGAACTCAAACAAGTTGCCGTTCTCTTTCACGCACAACAGAGGCACGACAAAATCCAGTTGCAACTCGTACGGTGAAGGAATACGGGTTTGGCCGGTTCCGCCAAATGCTTTCTCCGCTTCCTCGACCAACTTGACGGCCTCGGCCACCTTTGTCTTGGCTTCGGGTGTCGTCACGCAACTGGATAATTTTTCTCCCTCCTCCTTATTGAGCGGGACGATGACGGTAATAGTGCCTTTAATGGAATCAATGCGGACCTTGCCAGCCAGAGCTGATTCTTGCGCCGCCGCCACCGTGGCATCAATTTCAGCCGGGGCAATCTGCACGGTCTTGGGTTGGGAGCCCAGCGGAAGAACACCCTGCGGAATGGGAATAATAATGCGCTCCGCTTCAGCGGCTGTAAAACCGTTGCTCTCCAGGGCTTCCCGCAATTCGGCTAATATTTCCGTGATGGAAGGCGAAATGGAAAAGGCGTAGGCGCAATTCAGGTCGGGATGTTTTTTGGATTTTGCGCCCGGCAGACGGAGGATGCGGCCAACAATTTGTTCAATGGCCGTGGCCGAACGGGTTTCTTTGAGACTGCACAAGACATAAGCAAACGGACAATCCCATCCCTCGCGCAACTTTTGCACCGTGATGATGAAGCGAACGCGACACTTGGGTGACTTGATTTCGTCTGCTCCGGGCAATTCATCCAAACTGCCGACAGAAATTTTTATTTCCTCTTTGGAGATATTAAATTCCGCAACCAAACGCTCACGCAACGGTTCGCACGCGTCCACTCGCTCGGCCTGAATCAGCATGATGGGGCGCAGATATTCACTCGTCTGCTGAGCTTCGCTGGCGGCCAGTTTTTCGAGATCGGCACGCAGTGTGATGGCCTCGGCCAATAATTGATCTTTTTGACTCGGATGCCGGGTGATGACACGCAAGGGCAGCTTGATCATGTCCGCCGCCTTCAATTCCGCCGCTGACACGCGATGCAGAATGTTGGAGGGGTGCTTGGTTCTATCCGGGGTGGCAGTGAACTCCACGATGCAGGAGGGTAGCACGTTGCCAAGCGTGGAAAAACTCAAGTCCGTGCGGGCATTATGTGCCTCATCCACAATGACAATGGGACGCCGCAGCCTAAGCATATTCACCAATGAGGGCTTTGGTTTTCCATCCGCACCGGGCAGCAAATCGGCCAAACGGTCGGCGGGTACATTGAGCAAGTGTTCGGAAAAAGAACCATTTTGGTCATAGACTTTTCGGCCCGTGGTATCTTCTACCCGGAAAGATTGAATGGTTGACACAATTACGACGGTCTGGCCTTCCACTGTTGCTCTCGGCAAACGCAATGCTTCCTCAATGGTCACGACCTCAATGGCGCCACAGGCCAATTCCAATGCACGGCGATAATCATGGCGCGGGTCGCGCAATGCATCGGCAGTCTGGGTGAGAATGGTGTTGCTCGGCACAAGCCAGAGAACGACGGCGCGATCCGCGTGAAGCAACTCACTGATGGCGAGGCCGGCAGCATGACAGGCGAGCAAGGTTTTGCCGCCGCCAGTTGGCACGCGCAGGCAGACGTAGGGCATGCCGGGCGTCAACCCCGCCGCTTGCACAGGGATATACGGGACCACCGCGCGATTGTTCTTTATTTGGACGTCCTGGAACGCGCCTTCCGGGCGACCGTCTTTGGAGCATTGACGGAAAAAGTCGCGGAGTGATTCGAGCACCCGATTCTGATAATCCTTGAGAATAATCATGACACCTTGATTTCGTAAGGGGATTGGCGGATGAGGATGCTCTCCGCTTGCAGCCGTTCGCGTCCGAGCAAGCACCCGGCGCAATAAATAACCTTTGGCCCATCGAACTTCGGCAGTTGTGCCAACACTGTGCGGGTAAGAACATTCCCACCGTTCACGGTCTTGTCGCCCAAGATTCCATTGTAGAGCAGATAAATCCCGACGCCTCGACACTCGCCGATGAAAGGAGACTTCGTCACGCGTTCGCGCGGCAATGGCGCGCCTGTTTCTGAGAAATAAACGTGCCTCGCCAGATCAGTGAAACGTACAATGTCTCGGATTTTACCACCCTCGTCGAATAAGGGGTCGCCTAGTTCACCGAAACGGAAGCCGCCACCGAGACCTGCCACCTTCACACCTCTTTGATCCATATATCCCTCTGCTACACTCTTTACTCGCTTGGCTGTAATATCGCGTGCTATGTTTGGCTCCATTTCCACCAAAATAAATCGCCGTGGCGGCGATTTTGGTGAAGCTGCATTGAGTTTCAAAATCGCATGTCCTGTTGTCCCAGAACCTGCGAAGGAATCGAGAACAAGATCGCCTGGCTTGGATGCAATTTGAAGTATGCTACCAATTAGGGTCGTCGGCTTGGGGTTATCAAAAACGTCTTCGGACGTACTCAAAACAGACTTTACTTCATCTCGTCCGATATGATTATCACCGACAGCCTCATGTGTCCAAAGTGTCACCGGGACGAGCCCCTCTGACAGAGAACCGAGAAAAGTTTTCCTCGATGGAACAGCAGTTCCTTTGGCCCCAAAGAAAATTTCATCGTTTTCATCCATCCGTTCCATTGACGCGTCATTAAATCGACGAAACGTTCCGGCAGGTGGGGTCCAAGTTATTCCATTTTTGAATGTGTAGCTGGAATTGTCAGTCCCACTTTTTGCATGCAATGGAGTCGCTTTCCAGGGCCCCAATCGGTGATTGTCGGGGTTTTTATACGCCCTATCCTGCACCTCACCCCGCTCAAGCCGCCCTATTGTGAATAAATCCTTTTGCTTCGCATAGGCTAACAAGTGGTCGTGATTGTCACTGAAGTGTTTGGCATCGTTTGCCCTAGTGTATTTCTTTTGCCATACGCAATTGGCCAGCAAGTTGGCACCCCCGAAAATCTCATCCATGAGTAATCTGGCATGACCAATCTCATTATCGTCCAAGCTGACGAAAATAACCCCATCTTTACGAAGAAATTTCCTTAGCAACACAAGGCGTGGGTACATCATGCAAAGCCAACGGTCGTGTCGGTCAAGGGTTTCGCCTTCTTTGCCCACCACTTTACCGAGCCACTCGCGCATCAGTGGACTATTGACGTTATCGTTATACACCCAGCCTTCGTTTCCCGTGTTGTAAGGAGGATCTATATAGATGCACTTAACTTGGCCAGCGTAGTAGGGCAAAAGTGCTTTCAGTGCGACGAGATTATCCCCCTGGACAATGAGGTTGCCGCTGCCGGGATCGCCACAGGCGAGTTCGGGCACGTCTTTAAGCAGATGGAAAGGGACGGATTGATGATGGTTCACCACCGCCTCTTTCCCAATCCAATTAAGGGTAGGCACAGGCTGAGTTTTGGTTACGAGCGTACTCAGCGCTGTTTGTTGACCGTCTTTGTGGGAACTCTGGTGCCTGAAATAGAAAAGGGACGCACTTACTTGCGTCCCATCTCAGGCACCTAGGAGGGCCCACAAAAGAACGCTTTCAATGCGCCCCATGTGGGGCGCATCTCAAGCGCTGTCTTTTGTATGAAATTTCCTAGGTTTCGAGACGGACAGCAGCCGAAGCTACGCAAAATTTGTTAAATTATATGTTTATTACATTTTTTGGTTCACGGAATAAATCGGCGTTAGCTTAACGCAGTGGTGGAAGACGCCGCAAGGCGGAAAGGGAGGCGGGAAGTGGAGTTCGGCGTTCCAAGGTCAAATTCGCGGGACAGTGTACCGCGAATTAGAACATCTCGGCTGGCCGACGAGCAGTGACAATTTCCTCACCACTGGTGAGGAAATCCTCTGGAGGCATTATGTCCCTGTCACAGAGGGAAACTCAGCCGTCCCTTTGGGACTTCGTTTGTTTGACGCCAAGACCCGGCATTGAAATGCCGGGCTATTATCATAAGTCCCTCCGGGACGGGGAGGAATGCACGCTCAGTTTTTATGGCGAAACCGCCAACCGCTCCTCATTATTTTCCAGCGCCATCAACATGCCCTGTTCCTTATATGGCGATTGCCAAAAATAATTCCGAAACGATGGGCTGGGTGTAGGCCGGAAGTTCCGTCTCTGACGGACAGCGGTTGTGGTCGGGAAACAGGGTCCGGCCGCCGCGCGTGGCAACAAACCCGGCTTGTTGTCAGCACAATAAAATGAAGCACCCTTCGTTGTGAGGTGGCCTCGCCCCGCCAAAGTGGCCCATTACCAGCGCTAGGCTTGTTCTTCGATCAATTCCCGCCGGGCGCCGCCGAGCAGTTGCTCGATGAAATTGGTCGAGTAAACCCCGCGCCGGAAATTCGGGTCCTGCATGATGGCTTGCTCAAAGGCGATGGTCGTCTTGATGCCGGTCAGCATGTATTCGTTCAAGGCCCGGGCCATGCGGTCAATCGCTTCTTTGCGGTCTTTGCCGCGGGTCACGAGTTTGCCGATGAGAGAATCGTAGGTTGAAGGGATGGTATAACCGGCGTAAGCGTGGCTGTCCAAACGAACGCCGCGACCGCCGGGGGCGTAATACATTTCGATGCGGCCGGGGCAGGGCCGAAAATCGTCGAAGGGATCTTCGGCGTTGATGCGACATTCGATGGCGTGGCCTTTGAAATGGATGTCGCTTTGGGATAATTTCAACGGCTCACCCATGGCCACCATGATCTGGAGCTTCACCAGGTCAATGTCAGTGACTTCTTCGGTGATGGGATGTTCCACCTGGATGCGCTTATTGACTTCGAGGAAATAGTAATTGCCCTTGTCGTCCACGATGAATTCGACGGTGCCGGCGTTGGTGTAATTGGCCATCTCGGCGATGCGCACGGCGTCTTTGCCCATTTTTTTGCGCAGATGCTTGAATTTATTTTCGAGCAACGGCGAGGGCGTTTCTTCCACCAGCTTTTGGTTGCGGCGTTGAATGGAGCAATCGCGTTCGCCCAAATGGATGATGTTGCCCTTGTTGTCGCCAAAGATCTGAAACTCGATGTGATGCGAAGTTTCGATGAATTTTTCGATATAGACGCTGGCGTTGCCGAAGGATTTTTCAGCTTCAGTGCGGGCGGTGTGATAACCCTTCACCAAAGAAATATCATTGTGCGCCACTCTCATGCCGCGACCGCCGCCGCCGGCGACAGCTTTGATCATGACGGGATAACCGATGCGTTTGGCCGTGGCCAAGGCGACCGCTTCGCTTTCCACCGTGCCCTCGGAACCGGGAGGGGTCGGCACACCGGCTTTTTTGGCCAGGGCGCGGCTGATCTGTTTGTCTTCGAGCGCGTTCATCGCCCGGGAACTTGGCCCGATGAAGCGGATGTTGCAGTTTTCGCAGACATCGGCGAAGTGGGCGTTCTCCGAAAGGAAACCGTAACCTGGATGGATGGCGTCTACATCGGCGATTTCCGCCGCGCTGACGATGCGGTCAATCCGCAGATAGCTTTCGCTGCTGGGGGCTTTGCCGATGCAGATGGCTTCGTCGGCCATTTGGACGTGGATGGAATTGACGTCGGCTTCGGAATAGACCGCGACGGTGCGGATATTCAGCTCCTTGCAGGCGCGAATAATGCGGACGGCAATTTCACCGCGATTGGCAACGAGAATTTTTTCAAACATGGAACAAGCAGTCGAACGAAGCCCCGGGGCTAGGTCGGCCGGATTTTGAACATGGGCTGGCCAAACTCGACGGGCTTGGCGTTATCTACGAGAATTTGGGTAACGACCCCTTTGACCTCGGCCTTGATTTCATTCATGACCTTCATGGCTTCAATAATGCAAACGACCGTTTCAGGGCCGACTTCGGTTCCAACCTCGACATAGTCACCTGATTCCGGTGATGGTGCGCGATAGAAAGTGCCGATCATGGGCGATTTAATATCCAACGTTGCCACGGCCGGGGCTGCCGGAGCGGCGGCTGGTGCGGCAACTGAACCGCCAGAAGCTGGGGCCAACGCTTGAGGGGCAGCGTAAATAATAC
>CAIYOY010000147.1 GCA_903927905.1 uncultured Verrucomicrobiales bacterium
CAGCCGGAGCCTTGATTACTCTCCCCGGCGGCGCGCATAACTTCAACGGCGGCTTGACCTTCACCGGTCTGGGCGTGACCCGGCTGAACGGCGCGCTGGTTGTTTTGGGTGGAGGAACAAATACGGTGCAAACCAACGCCATCTTCGAGATCGCGGGCGGCACCATGGCCGGAACCGGAGCTTATAACGGCACGGGCCTGTTCAGTTGGACCGGAGGATTTATTAGCGCCAATTTGACCATGCTCTCCGGTTCCACCTTGAGCCTCAATGGTTCCAATGACAAATACGTGGGAAATGGCGGCACCATCAACAACTTGGGCACCGCTGTTTGGACGGGTACCGGCAACTTCACCGGCCAGGCTGGCGGCGTCTTTAACAACACCAACCTCTTCCTCATCCAGAACGATTCCGTTTTCTACAACGACACCGGCGGCTCTCCTGCCCCGGTCTTTAACAATTTTGGCACCGTGCGCAAAACCGTGGCCACCAACGTCACCACCGTTCTCGCCAATAATTCCCCATGGCTTTTTAACAATTCCGGTGTATTTGACATCCAAACCGGCGTCTTGAGTTTCAACGCCGGCGCCAACTTTAACCCCGGCGGCACCTTCTCCGGAGCGGGCAAAACGCAACTGGCCAATGCCGCCAGCTCGCTCAATGGCACCAACACCATTGCCAGCGGGGGCACGTTTGAAATCGCCCGGAGCGGCACCTTGTTCGGCAACGGCGCTTTTCACGGCCCCGGCGCGCTGAGTTGGGCGGGAGGGAATATCTATGGAACGCTGAATCTGCTTGTCGATGCGGTTCTAGCTGTGAATGGCTCCGCCGACAAAACGCTTTTGGGCAACAGCACCATCAACAATTTCGGCACGGCGATTTGGACGGGAATAGGCAATATTAATCTCCAGGCTGGCACCGCCTTCAACAATGGCGGTACCTATAACGCACAGAATGACCAATATTTTTACTTCAGCACCGGGGGGGCTCCGGCACCGATCTTCAACAACCTCGGCACTTTGCGCAAAACCATCGCCACTGGCACCACCACCTTCCGTCCTGACAATGGCGGTATCAACTTGTATAACAGCGGCACCGTGGATCTCCAAACCGGCACCCTTGCCATCAACGCCGGATACAGCCCGCTCAACTCCGAAATATTAAAAGTCTCGCTCAGCGGCACCAACGCCTCCACCCAGTTTGGCCGCGAAACCTTTCCCGGCAATGCGCCGCTCACCGGCACCTTGCAAGTCGCGCTGGCCAACGGCTACATCCCGACCAACGGCAGCAGTTTTGACATCGTCGGTTATGGATCACACACTGGACAATTCACCGCCACGCAACTTCCGCTTCTGCCTTTTGGTTCGGCCTGGAAAGTGGAATACAATGCCAATGCCGTCACGTTGCGGGTGGTTCCGCCCTTTATTAACGGGATGCCGAAGCGCCTGGCCAACGGTCATATCCAATTTAATTTTACCGGTCCGACCGCCAGCGCGGCTATTTTGGAAATGAGCACCAATCTGGTGCAGTGGTTCCCCATCGTCACCAACAGCCCGTTCACTGGTTCCATTCTCTTCGATGATCATCCGGCGGCCAATATCACCAATCGTTTTTATCAGGTCCTGGTTCTGCCGTAAAAAAGTAGCAGCCGATGTGAATCGGCTCTAATCAGAAAAAGCACAGTTAGAGCCGGTTCACATCGGCTGTTACGAAAAATGATTTTTTAACGACCCCTCATGGGGCCCTCAGATATAATACATCTTCCCTTTTTCCGAACTTTGCTCCATCAGTTGTTGGAAGGTGATGGCGTTGGCCGTGTCGTTCAGGGCGAGCTGTAATTTCTGCCAGGTCTTGCGCAATTCCGCCGGGCAATGCGCGTCGCTCAGCGCCGGGGAATCAAAAATTTCCCCATGCACGCAACGCAGCACGTCGCCGAAGGATATTTCCCCGGGCGGACGAGCCAGCATGTAGCCGCCTTCCTTGCCACGCTGGCTTTTGACGATGTTGGCGGATTTGAGCTCGATCAGGATCTGCACCAGATAATTCGGCGGGATGCCCTGTTCAACGGCCATTTCTTCCACCGTCCGGGCCGCGCCTTCGTGATGATGCTGGCTGAGCCAGAGAACAGCACGGGCGGCATAATCGCTTTTAACCGAGAGCTTCACGGGTGGAAATTAGGCGGAGGACGCAGGAAAGTAAAGCGCGGGACTCAGGAGGTGAACGGAGCGCGCCTCTATGAGGCGCAGCACGTGGCCGGCGAAAAAGTCTTAAAATACTTCCGCCTCCTTCGTAGCGAAGTGCTGCGCCTCACAGAGGCGCGCTCCGGACCATTACTTTTAATCACACCCCACTCAAGGCGGGATCTGCTCCACACTGACCGCCACCGGGTTGATTTGGACGAGGGTGACGTCTGCTGGAACATTGGCGTGAAGAATCACATTGGTCGGCATCGAGTGAACGTCAGTCAAATCAATATAAAGTTTGATGCTCGCCTTGTCCAAATTGCGCAGGAGCGCTTCTTCCCCGGCCACGACCACTTCGGCTTCATCGGGGCTGATTTTGTACATGCGTCCATCGTCGGCCAGTTTGATGGCCGAGATTGGCAGGCGGATGGTCCGTTGCTCGGCCGGATTCAGCGCCGGGTTGTGGATGCTGTAATGGATCGTCATCCAGATCATGATGGCCAGGCCGAAGGAAAATAGTTTCCACCAGAAATTGTGCAAGATGAGATAGCGCAAGTTCATGGTCGCTTATCCTCCGGTTTCGTCAACGCCGCTCCGGGCTTGACCGCCTCGACGTGAGGCCGCAGCCAGCTCAAGATATGGTTGGATTTGCTCCTTTGAATCAGGACCGAAGTCAGAAAGGCGCGTAATTGTTCCGAGGTGACGTTGCGCACCAGATTGCCTTTGTAAGCGTGAGAAACCGCGCCGGTTTCCTCGGAAACCGCCACCACCACCGCATCCGTTTCTTCGGTCAAACCAATTGCCGCGCGATGCCGCGTGCCCAATGACGCGGTCAAATCTTGCCGTTGCGTCAGCGGAAAAATGCAGGCGGCAAACGCGATGCGATCGCCTTTGATGATGACACCGCCATCGTGAATCGCGTTGTTCGGGAAGAAAATTGTTTCCAACATTTCCGGCGTCGCCTCGCAATCCACCATGATGCCCGATTCCGTCGCCTGTTGCAGCGAGATGGATTGTTCGATGGCGATGAGCGCGCCGATCTTCACCTCGGCCAAACGCTCGACCGTCTGGATGATGACTTCAATATTCTCGCGTTGTTCGCGCGCGGTGCTGAAGAGGGGATGATTGCCGAGTTCGCCGAGGATGCGGCGAAGTTCCGGTTGGAATATGACCAGGATCGCCACGGCGGCAAAAGCGAGAAACGAACGGAGAATCCAGCTCAACACTTCCAGATGCAATGCCAGGGTAACCACCGTCAGGCTGAGGACCAGCAGCATGAACCCGTAAACGACCGGCGCGCCGCGCGTGCCACGGACGAATTTGAAGCTGAAATAAATCGCCACTGTCAAAATAGCAATTTCCAGTGCCGGCCTCCAGCCGTCATGTATCAGATGTAAAATGTTATGCATGCTTCTGCAAAGCCTACTTCTTGTAGGAGACGAGGTGACGAGACTCTAACTTTCTTTCTCAGCAACGAGACAAATATTAGAGTCTCGTCACGTCGTCTCCTACAATCAATGAGCGGCCATCACCGCCTCCGTCATTCTCACCGCCTGCCGCGTCTCAACCACATCGTGGGCGCGGATGATCTGGACACCCTGTTCCACGCCCCAACACGCGCAAGCCAGGGAACCCGCCAGCCGCTGGTCCGTCTTCGCGCCCAGCAACTTTTCCATGAACGATTTTCGGGAAGCACCAAGCACCAACGGGCGTCCCCACTTTGTAAAGTGTCGCAGACCCGCAAGCAACTGCAAATTATGCTCCACCGTCTTGCCGAAACCGATGCCCACATCCAACGCCACTTGCTCAGCATGGACACCGCAAGCCGCCAAACGACTCAAACGTTCTCCAAAAAAATCACCGACTTCAGTAACCACGTCACCATACACCGGATTCACCTGCATATCCTGCGGCGACCCCTGCATGTGCATCGCGATATAACCCGCGCCCGTCTCCGCCACCACCCGCCACATCTCTTCGTCCGCGCGATTGGCCGCAATGTCATTGACGATGCTCGCGCCGGCCTTGATCGCCGCGCGGGCCACGCCGGGCTTGACCGTATCAATCGAAATCGCCGCCGTGATCTTCCCGGCCAACCCCTCGATCACCGGCAACACCCGCCGCAACTCCTCCGCCTCGCTCACCGGCGCGGCTTTCGGTCTCGACGATTCCCCGCCGATGTCAATGATCTCCGCGCCGTCCGCCGCCAATTGCCGCGCGTGGGCGATGGCGGCTTCGGTGGTGGCGAACTGGCCGCCGTCGGAGAACGAGTCGGGCGTGACATTGACGATGCCCATGAGCAGCGCCGGTCGCGGGAAGGCGAATTTAAAATGGCCGGCGCGAAAAATCATTGGTGAAAACGTGGAACAACTTCCGTCACACTATTCCTTGCGGGCGATGCTTCTGTCAATGATGGGAAGCGGATAAGGTGCGGCGCTAATTTCGGCGGAGCGCGGGTCTGTGACCCGCAGCGCG
>CAIYOY010000148.1 GCA_903927905.1 uncultured Verrucomicrobiales bacterium
GGAAAAAAGGCGTCTATGAAGTCGAAGTGGTCGAAGTCAAAGAACGCGTCCTGCCGGAATTGAACGATGAATTTGCCAAGTCGTATGACGCGGAAAATCTCGAAAAATTGCGCGAAGGCGTGCGGGCGGATTTGCAGAATGAATTGAACGTCAAGCAAACCCGCAGTCTGCGCGAGCAGGTGGTGGATGGTTTGCTGTCTAAAGTGAAAACCGATCTGCCCGAAACCATGATCGAGCAGGAAACGCGCAATATCGTTTATAATATCGTCCACGAAAATCAGCAGCGCGGCGTTTCCAAGGAAATGATTGATGCGGAGAAGGAGAAAATTTACGCCTCGGCCAACCAGACGGCCAAGGAACGGATCAAGGCGCACTTTGTTTTCAACCGCATCGCCGATAAAGAAGGCACGCGCGTGGAACAGATGGAAGTGGCTGGACGTCTCCAGGCCATGGCTGCCCAATATAAAATGCCGGTGGATAAATTGATCAAGGAACTGGAAAAGAACGATGGCATCAATGAGATCTATCGCCAGCTTCTCCAGGAAAAAGTGATCGGTCTGCTCGTCCAAAATGCGAAAATTGAGGACGTTGCGCCGGCGGCCAAAGCATGAGCCTGAAGCGCAACATCCGGCCTTGGGCCTTTTATTTGAAGTTTGTATTTTGGAGCTTCATTGGATGTTGGTGCTTGGAATTTGGAGCTTGTGCTTTTGGCGCTGACGCTCGCCCGAACATCATCTTCATCCTGCTGGACGACCAGCGGTGGGATGATCTGGGGTGTTACGGTCATCCGGTGGTCAAAACGCCGAACATTGATCGCATCGCCAAGGAAGGCGCGCGTTTCACCCAGGCGTTTGTCACCACGCCGCTCTGTTCGCCGAGCCGAGCCAGTTTTCTCACCGGCCAGTACACGCACCATCACGGTGTGATTGACAATACCGCGCACGATGCGCTGAGCCATCAATTGGTCACTTTCCCGCGCCTGTTGCACGATGCCGGTTATGAAACCGGTTTCGTCGGCAAATGGCACATGGGTTTGGATGACAATGTCCGGCCGGGCATTGATTACTGGGTCAGCGTGAAAGGGCAGGGGCAATATCTCGATCCTGAACTGAACGTCAACGGCACCCGCAAAGTGATCCCCGGTTATGTCACCGATATTTTTTCGGACTACGCCATGGAATTTTTGCAGAAGAAACACGACAAACCCTATCTACTCTATATTGCGCATAAAGCCGTTCATCCCGATCTCCAGCAAGCCGCCGATGGCACGCTATCCGATCCGAGCGCGGGCAAATTTATTCCGGCTGAACGCCACAAAAATTTATACGCCGGTGCGCCTGTCCCGCATCGCCCCAACTACGGTCTGTCGCCGACTGACAAACCGGCTCTCGCCCGAAAAATCGGCAATCTTCCTCCGTTGACCGCCGCGACCGGTACCGATGACGAAACCGTCCGCAACCGCTGGCGCGTCACCCAATCCGCTGAAGAAGGTGTCGGGCGCATTTTTAAATTTCTGGAAGACTCCGGCCAACTCGACAACACGCTCATCATTTTCACCAGTGACGAAGGTTATTTTTACGGCGAACACGGCTTAAGTGTCGAACGGCGTTTGGCCTATGAAGAATCCGCGCTGATCCCGTTGATCATGCGCTGGCCGAAAATGATCAAGGCTGGCACCACCATTCCACAGATGGCTTTGAACATTGATATTGCGCCGACATTGCTGGAAATCGGCGGCGTGCCGGTCCCGAAAAATATGGATGGCCGTTCGCTCGTTCCGCTTTTGCAGGGCAAAAAAGTGCCGTGGCGCGATTCTTTTCTGGTGGAATATTGGTCGGACAAAGTTTTTCCGCGCATGTTGAAGATGGGTTACCAATGTGTCCGCACCGATCGTTGGAAATTGATCCATTACGTTGATCTCACGGGGATGGATGAGCTGTATGATTTGAAGTCCGACCCGTGGGAATTGACCAATGTCATCAGCGCAGCCAGTTCCAAAAAAGCGGTGGCCACGCTTCAGCCGAAATTGCAGCAACTCTTGAAGTGATCGAGATTATTGATTCTCCGATTTGACAGCGGTGGAACATTCGATGACCGAGGCGGAGAAGGCGGGCAAAATAACAGTATCCCCATTCACTGCCAACGGAACGGTGCTGACGCGGGGAGTGGAATCCCAGTGGTTCATCACATCGGGCTGGCGCGCATCCAGGGTGTCGCAAACGGTTTCCGCGCTGCCCGGGTGAAGCTGCGGACTGATTTCGGACAAATCCAGTTTGATTGACACCGGTTCATTTTTGGGGTTGACGGCAAACACGGTGACCCGCCGTTGCGTTTCCATTTTGAGCGCCACCAAGTCCACTTTGTCAGGCACGTTGCCGGTTTTTAGAATCACCTTCTTCGTGCTGGAATGGCGGGCGTAAAGTTGCATGACGTAGAAGGATGGCCGCCACAGCACGCCATTATTGCGGGTTTCAAAAATTCCGCTGCCCATGCTGTTGGCCAGGTTGGAGCGGTTGGCCACTTCCACGACATCGGAATGTCGCATGAGCAGATTGAGGTAACGCGCATTGAGCAATGCCGTTCCCAGCGTCAGAAACCGTCCGCGTTCAAAGCCCCAGTTGCCGCCGCTGGTGTTCCATTCGGTGACCGCGATTTTGAGGTTTTTGCAGTCCGGGGTTCCGTGGATCATCGCTGTCAAGCGGTTAAGTTCCTTATCGCACGCATTAAAATCAGAGGAATATTGATGCGGACAAATGAAGTCCAGGTCTTTGCCCGCCGTGGTGAGTAATTTTTGTGTGGGAAAGGACGACATGATATTGGCCCGCGAAGCAACGCCTCTGATGGCTTGGATGAATTCGGGCAGTTGACGCAAATAATTCTCATTATCTCCGCCGATTTCATTGCCCACCTGCCAATAAGGAACGCCGTAAGACCCCCGGTAGCCGTTGGCCGCGCGTTTCGCGCCCATCGGGGTGCTGGCCGGGCCGTTGCAATATTGCACCAGATCCGCCGCGCTTTGCGCGCCGTCGGCCAAGCTAACGCAGATCATGGGTTGAGCTTTCACCAAGCGGCACAATTGGCAAAATTCATCTATGCCGACCTCGTTCGAGTCTATTCGCCCCCAAATGGTATTGGTGAAAGGCGGGCGTTTGTCGCGGTCGCCGATGCCGTTTTTCCACTTGTACCCGCCTGGATCCACCACGCTTCCCCCCCAGCGTATCACGGAGGGGGCGGAATGTCTGATGGCTTCGACGACATCAGAGCGCCAGCCGAATTCGTTGTCTTTGGGCATCAGAGAAAGTTGATCGGCCCAGACGTCGCCGAAGCCGCCGATCTGCAATTCAAAGACCGCATGATCGGAGGTGCCGCTGGAGTGGAACTCGCAACTTAGTTTTTTCCATTGGGTGCCGATCTCGGGGACATGCTCGCGACCGAGTTCGGTCCAGATACCGGTGGTGGACTTGGTTTTGAGGACGACGACGGCCTCGGAATTGGGTTGAGTGGCCCGAAAATAACCGGAAAAAACATAGGCCTTGCTGATGTCCGCCGCCAGGCCGCCCTGCTGGATGTAGGCGAGCCGGAGGTTATTAGCGTTAAATTTCATGCAGCGGGCGCCGTTGAAAGGTTGGGTGGTGTCTTCGTCCGCCTTGTATTTTTCCCAATCGCGATCGCAGGTGTTGAGGGCCCCGTCGTAATAAGCCCATTTGGCCGGGCGCTGGACGCCTTCAAAGCCGCGGTTGTTCAACATTTCGGCCCGCATGCCGGGGACCAAATCATCCAGCAACTCGATGAAATTTCCGAAGAGCAGGGAACTGACCCGTCCATCGTGCATGGGTTCAGCGGAAATCTTGACCGTGGCCGGTTCGATTTGCGCCAAAGCGGACCACGCGGTCAACAGGCTCGCGGTCAGGATGAAAATTATTTTTTTCACATTTGCTCGGTCGTTTCAATGCCCAGCATTTCCAACCCCTGTTTCATAACCCGTCCGGTCAAATCGCACAAGGCCAGGCGTGAAGCGCGTTCGGGGCCCTCGCTCTTCAGCACGGGGCAATTTTCATAGAACCGGGCGAAATGTCCGGCCAGTTCAAACAGGTAGGTGCAAAGGAAGTTGGGCCTATAATCTTCGGCCACGGCTTCGAGCGTCAGGCCAAAATTCAACAAATGTTTCGCCAGCGTGATTTCATCCGGGGCAGCGAGGAGAAAATTCACCGGCGCAGTCGAAGCCTCTTCGCCGAGTTTGCGGAAGATGCTGCGGATGCGAGTGTAGGCGTAAAGCAGATAGGGCGCGGTGTTGCCTTGCAATGCGAGCATTTTGTCCCAACTGAAAACATAATCGCTCTGGCGGTTGGGCGAGAGATCGGCGTATTTGATCGCGCCCAGCCCGACCACACGGGCGATTTCGCGCTGTTGTGATTCAGGCAGGCCGGTGGTTTTTTCCTGCACCACTTTGAACGCCCGTTCCTGTGCCTCGTCGAGCAGGTCTTCGAGTTTGATGGTATCGCCGGAGCGCGTTTTGAAAGGTTTGCCGTCCTCGCCCAGGATGGAGCCAAACCAGACGTGAGCCAGTTTGGTTTTGGCCTCGGGATGCCAGCGTTTAAAGATGGAAAAAATCTGGCTGAAATGTAATTGCTGCCGACCGTCGGTCACATAAGCGATGTCATCCGGTTGCCACGTTTCCAATCGGTAGGCCAGCGTGGCGAGATCGGTCGTGGCATAATTTGCCGCGCCATCGCTTTTTTGAATCAGGCAGGGATTTGGTTTTGATTTGCCGTCTTCCTGCTTGAGCAACGGGTCTTTTTGCGGTGGTAGCGAGCCGTCGGAAAAAACGCAAATGGCCCCCTCGCTTTCCTGGGCGATGCCCTTGTCCCGCAACTCCTGCACTACTGTCTTGAGGCGCGGATTATAAAAACTTTCGCCGAAGGTGTGATCAAACTTGATCCCCAAGCGCCCATAGACCCGCGCGAATTGTGTTTCCGAGAGGGCGATCATCTCGCGCCAGATGGCCAGGTTTTCCCCGTCGCCGTTTTGCAGTTTGACCAATTCCTGGCGCGCGCTTTCCAAAACTTTCTCATCGGTCTCGCACGCACTGTTGACCAATTTGTAAAGCCGTTCCATTTCGCTGATGGGATCTTTCTCCAACGCAGTGCGATCCAGATGATTTTTCCAACCCACCAGTAATTTGCCGAATTGCGTTCCCCAATCGCCGATATGATTGTCGGTAATTACCTTGTGCCCCAACAACCGTAAAATTCGCGCCAGTGAATCGCCCAGAATGGTCGAACGGATATGGCCCACGTGCATGGGTTTGGCGATGTTGGGGCCGCTGAAATCAACCACTACGGTGCGCGGCTTCACCGCCTTTTGCACAAAAGGGTCTTTCATTTTCGCGGCTTCTTGCAAGGCTCCGGCAATCGCGCCGGGCTTCAACCGGAAATTCAGAAAACCCGCCCCGGCAATTTCCACCTTTTCGCACCACTCGCTCACGTCCAGCTTCGCCACCACGTCGATGGCCAATTGGCGCGGATTCATTTTGCGCTCCTTGGCGAGAGCCATCAAGGCGTTGCTTTGGTAATCGCCAAACTTGGGATCGGGGCAGGGGCGGACAAGCACGCTGTCGGTGTTCGCGTCGGGGAGGACGGCGGAGACGGCTTGTTGCAATCGGTGTTCAAGGTTCTTGGGCAGCATGGTCTCCTTCACTTGCGCGATTGGGCGCGATCAAAAATATCCCCGCCTCATTTCGGCGTGGAATATTTCTTGATGACTTCGTAAATGGCCGCGGCATCGGGGGCCTGGCTGAGTTCGGTGCGAAATTCTTTGATGTGAAGCAGCTTGGCCATGCTGGCCAGGGTGTGCAGATGTTTTTGAAACTGGCCCTGTGGCACGAGAAACAACACGGTCAGATCCACCGGCTGGTTATCGAGCGCGTCAAATTGAATGCCCTTCTTTGACCGGCCCAGGGCGCCGACGACATCGGTGATGAGATCGGTCGAGGCGTGAGGAATGCCGATGCCGAAACCGATGCCGGTGCTCATGGACGTCTCGCGCTTTTTTACGACAGCGGTGATGGCTTCCCGGTTTTCGGGTTTGATTTTGCCGGTGCTGACCAGATTGCCGATCAACTCGTCAATCGCGTCCCACCGGTTGGCGGCCTGCATTTCCGGCAGGATGTTGCTGGGTCCCGATAAAATATCACCAAGGTTCATATCTAAAGCCTGTCCATTTCGCCCCAACTCGCGGACTATTTCAAGTGTAATCCTCGCTAATTCTTTGCTAGATTTTTTTCGGATGCAAAAACTCAAAGAATACTTGGCCAGACCGTGGGTGCCTTTTGTCCTTCTCGGGCTGCTGGTATTGGCGGTTTGGGGTAAAACCATCGGGTTCGAGTTTGTTTGGGATGATATTTATTTCATCGTCAAAAATCCCAGCATCCGGTCGCTGGCCAATATTCCGGCCATGTTCACGCAGTTATCCGCGCAGTCGAGTTTGCCCGATGAATTTATGGTTTTCCGTCCGCTGCGAACGATGTTTTATGCGGTGCTGGTGGTGTTGGGCGGAAAACCTTCGCCCCAACCTTGGATTTTTCATCTGGCCAATCTGCTCTGGCACGCGAGCGCCGCCATGCTGTTTTTCTCGGTTGCTTCCCGTATTTTTCAACGCGGCACAGAAATCGGGACGGCCCGGCTGATCGCGTTCCTGATCGCCGCCGGGTTTGCGGTTCATCCGGCCACGAGTGAAGTCGTCTGTTGGGCCAAATCATTGGATGACATCATGGCCGCAGTATTTGTCCTGGCTTCCACGCGAGCGCTGTTGCAGTGGAATGGGAACAAAAAATATCTGGTGGCGGCGCTGGTCTATTTTGTTTTGGCGCTCTATTCCAAGGAATCCGCCGTTCCTTTTGCGGCGGTGGCCGTGATAATTTTGATTGGCTTTCATCGCTTTAGCTGGCGGCAAGTTGCGCCCTGGGCGGCGGCGTTCTTTGGCCTGGCCATGGCGTATGTAGTGCATCGCCATTTTATTCTGGGGCGTTCTTCCCAGATTGCGCCGATCTCCGGGAGTTACTTCCAAACCTTGATTGATACGGTTCCGGCATTGGCCACGTACCTCCGACTCTTATGGGGCATCCCGCCTTTTTGCATTGATTACACTTATATGCCGAGTCACCTAGCCGTTGTGTCCGGGGCGGTACTTGCCGGGATTGCACTGATGATGGTGCTGGGTGTTTTGACCGTCATGGCCTGGCGCGCAGAAAATTTTTGGCCGGCCGCTCTTGGTCTGTTGTGGTTCGTTTTTTTTCTGCTGCCCGTCTCCAACCTCCTGCCCATGATGCAATACATGGCGGAACGTTTTCTTTATTTGCCCATGATCGGGTGGTTGCTGGCGTTGGGGGCGGTCTTGGTCAAAATTCCACGTCGAGATCTTGGCGCGTGGATTGCCGCTGTTTTGGTGATCGGGTGGATTCCAATCAGTTGGAATCGCGCCGACATCTGGCACGATGAAGTCACTCTCTTTCTCCGAACCCGCCTGCAAAATCCGCAGATCCCGCGCATCCGGGAGAACGCGGTTGTCGCGGTTTTTAATTTGCCCCACGTTCACGCCATGTTCAGTCTGGATGAGAAAACGCATAAACTCGGCGTCGGCACCATGCCGCAAGGTCAGCCCGCAGCGATCCTCCAAACCCTCAATCATGTCCACGAACTTCTTCCGGACGAACAACGCATCACCAGCGCACTAGGAATCACTTACGCCGTCACCGGACAATTGAGCAATGCCATCCCGCTCCTCCAACTGGCGACGCGTCAAAATACCAACGAGTCGCAGTGTTGGGTGGATCTAGGCTCGGCTTATGGTGCGGCCAAAGATTGGTCCGAGGCCCATGTTGCCTATGAAACGGCCTTGCACATGAATCCAACGAATATTTACGCTTTGCGTCGTTACACGCAACTCTGTTGGAACCTGGGTGAGCGACAAAAAGCCCTGCCGTATCTGCGCGCTCTGCACGCGCTTGAACCGAACAATCAAGAAACCTCGAAACGCATTCAGGAGACCGAATCCCGTTAAATCAAATTCACCACCCGATGCAGCATCTGGTGGTTGTACAGAACCCATTCCCCCAGCGCATGAAGCAAATCTTGGCCAGTGATCAACGGCACCCCGATCACCAGCACCATCGCGTTCCCCAGAAAAATAATCACGAACGAAAAAATCCATCCTTGGCTCGTGATGTCTGACTGTTTCGTCTTCAAAACATGCCAGGTCAAGGTCACATGGAACGCATAGGCAGCCCCCAGCAGGAGATGAAACCAGGCCATATACGGACGCCAGTTGAGGATGACATTCCCGATCATGAACACCAGCACCACCATGACTGCGTAGAGCGGGAAGAAATACGGTGCCAGCGCGATGACGAAATTGTTCTTGGTCACAATCACATGTCCGCCTTCCGATCCCGATTTGAACTTCTTCACCTTGCCGCCGAAAATCCACGTCCAGACTGCGTGTGTCAATTCATGACCGAAGACGTAAATCCACATCGGTTTGGGCAGCATTAGAAATACCACGATCCAGCAGGCCGCGCCCGCGAGCATGGGGAGCCAGACCTTGTCCGCGCCATTGGCATGGGCGATGATGACCCACAAAGCCTTGGTCGTCCCAAGGCAAAAGGGCAGCAACAAAATCCCGATTATCATTTTGACCCACTTCGGCATCCCGTCAGAATCAGAAAATCAAACCCCGGACGCCAGCACATTCGGTGACGCAATTAAACCTGTGACAAATTTGGACTGCGTAACCGCGTGAGCGGTTCGTTTTTTTTGTGCTGTTTGGCGAAAGGGAACGGGGCGACTCCACTTTGGGACTGTGCGGAGAGCTGGGGATTCGTTCTGTTAAAACGGATGCGCAAAGACTTCATTGATTTGGCGAGTCCTCCATGCGACCCGGGACTGGACGCGGTTTTTGGCAAGCCGGATTAATGCGTTATCGCCAGCATGCCGTCAAAGTTTTTTCAGTTTTGGCCCCTTGGGCGTGTCTTCAATGACCCAGCCTTTGGCTTTGAGTTCATCGCGGATGGCGTCGGAGCGTTTGAAATCTTTGGCTTTGCGGGCGGCTTGGCGTTGTTCGAGGAGGGCGGTCAACTCGGCGGGGATTTCTTCGGCGCCGGCTTTTTCCAAACCGAGCAGGGCCAGGATTTTATTGATGGCTCCCAGGCTGGCGGCGGCTTGTTCCGGAGATAATTTATTGTCGGGCAAAAGCAGTTTGTTTTTTTCGCGGACCCATTCAAAAATTTCGCCCCAGGCGCGGGACATGTTCAAATCTTCGTCCAGGGCTGCGGCGACTTTTTGAATCAATTCAGGTTCTGCCGTCGCCGTGGTCGTTCCGGCGATTTCCTTCAGCTTGTCCGCACATTCGTCCAACCGGGCCAGCGCGGCGCGAGCGCCCTGCAAACCGCCGAGGGTAAAGTTGAATGATTCCCGGTAATGCGCGGTAAGCAGAAGGTGGCGGATTTCTCGTCCGCTGAACCCTTTGCCCAATAAATCACGCAGGGTGTAATAATTCCCCAATCGCTTGCTCATCTTCTTGCCTTCGACCAGCAGATGTGCGCCATGCACCCAATGTTTGACAAAAGGTTTCCCCGTTGCTCCTTCGCTTTGGGCGATCTCGTCCTCGTGATGCGGGAAGATCAGGTCTTCGCCGCCGAGATGGAGATCGAAGCTTTCACCGAGGATTTTCATGCTCATGGCGCTACATTCCACGTGCCAGCCGGGACGGCCTTCGCCCCACGGACTCGGCCACGCCACTTCGCCATCGTCCGGCACACGCGCTTTCCAGAGCGCAAAATCGGCCACTGACTCTTTTTCGTATTCGTCGCTGCTGACCCGTTCGCCGGGCCGCATTTCGTCGAAGTTTAATTTAAGCAACTGCCCATACCGGCAGCCGCAGCCTTGATATTTTTCGATGCTGAAATAAACCGAGCCATCCGCCGCGCGATACGCGATGCCACGGGCCACCAGTTTCTCCACCAACGCAATGATGTCGGCGATATACTCGGTTGCGCGCGGAGTATCGTGGGGGCGCAAGCAACTGAGGGCCTGGAAATCCTCGAAAAAGGCTGCTTCAAATTTTCCGGTGTATTCGCGCAGAGTGGTTTTATTTTCGCGGACGCGTTGGATGATCTTGTCCTCCACGTCCGTGATGTTCATTACATGGCGCACGGCATAGCCCTTGAATTCCAGGTAACGCCGGACCAGATCGGCAAAGACGAACGTGCGAAAGTTTCCGATGTGGGCAAAATCATAGACGGTCGGCCCGCAGCAGTAGAGGTCGACACTTTTGCCCGCCGGATCCAGCGGATTAAAATCCTGGACCGAACGCGACAACGTATTAAAAAGCTTCAAGGACATTTCTTAGCCGAGCAGCTTAATTTGTCGTCGCAGAATGGAAAGAAAAATGCGTGGGGCAATTATGGCTTCCCGAGGGGATTTGGATTTTTAGGCCCGTAGGGCTGGCCTGTCTATAGAACCTGTCGTTTTTATTTATCTATGGCGCCGTAGGCGCGGCCTGTTCTTGTCAACAAGTCCCGATCAGTCACAGAACAGGTCGCGCCTACGGCGCTTAAATCAGATTAGACGGGTAATTTATATACAGGTCGGCCCTACGGGCCTAAAAACGGTCTCAATGAATCTTTAGCAACTCCGCCTCACTCCACGCTTCCTCATGCTTTTGCGCGGCGGTGCGGATGGCTTTGACCGAACTGACCTTTACCGGGTTTGCGCCGTGTTCCCACTCGCGGCGGATGTAGGTCAGGATTTGCGCGATTTGTTCATCGGTAAAAGTGGCGAAGCTTGGCATTTCGAGATCGTAGGATTTGCCTTCGACCTTCACCGGGCCGTGCAGGCCGGCGAGGACGATGCGGACGAGGCGTTGTTCGGAGCCGAGGACCCATTCCGAATCCGCCAGCGGTGGCGCGAGACCCGCCATGCCAAGACCAGTCAATTGATGACAGGCCGCGCAGGTTTCCGAGAAGGTCTTTTGCCCCGCGTCGTAAAGCGCTTGCTCATCGGCGGTCAGCGGCCTGATCACCGGCGGCGCGACATACCCGGGCTGGCCGGGCCACGTGATCACATGATTCAATTTTTCCAGACGATTGCCCAAAGATTTATCCTGTGACTTCTCCAACTGGGCCAGACCTTCCGGCTCGGCGGCAAAATAAACCAGCTTCGGTTTTGAGACTACCTTGCCTTTTGAGGTCATGACCTTGGAGGCGAGTCCGTCCAGAATGGCCACACGCTGCCAACCCGTGGCTTCAGTGGCCAGTGTCAGTGCTTGGGCGATGTGATTCGTTTTACGCTCATTCAAAATGCACTGGGCCAGTCCGGCGAATAGTTCTTTGCGGCCGTGATCCGGCGCGGCAAAACTCTTGTCCACCAACAACGCCTTGAGGAAATCCACTTCCCGTTGCGCCAGGCTGGAAAGAATGGCTTCGCGCGTCAACGGATTGCCCGTCGAATTTTTGGCCACAGTCAACAAACCAGAACGCGCTTCCGGCGCGGAACTCTCGCCAAAAGTGAAGGCGAGCTGCCGTTGCACATCCGCGTCCAAATCGGATTGCGCCATGGTGGTCAATTTGGCCAGCAACACCGAGGCGTCCGCAGTCTTGAAAAGCGGTTCGCAAAGCTGAACGGCCACTGAGCGCACCTTGCCGGACTTCGCGTCGAGCGCACTGAGCAGGGTCGCCTTGTCGGTTTGCTGCATGCCGTCCAAGGTCCAGAGCGAATGGATCTGGGCGAGGGGATTGGGCGAATTGATGGCCTGGGCTTTCAGGGCGGGGATCACATCCGGGTTGGCCCGTTCCACCAGAAGCTGCTGCGCGGTGTCGCGCACCCAGCCCTTGGGGCTGGCGAGTTTTGCGACCAATTGCGCCGAGCCAAGGCGGCCCTCATGTTTGGCATTGAGGACCGCGCACCACACGCCATCTTCTACATGTGTGGGGTGCTCTATGCATCGAAACTGCACGAGCGACTCAACGCTCCCGGTGCGTTTGTGGCCGAGACCCGACC
>CAIYOY010000149.1 GCA_903927905.1 uncultured Verrucomicrobiales bacterium
CCCTTGGGATTCGGGGAGCAGACGCCGGGCGGGACGTCCGGCTCTACGCGACCGGACGCGGAACTATTCCGCGTAACTGCCGGAGATATATTGCTCCATCTGCGCGATGGTCGCCTCTTGCGAAGAAATGGTCCAGTTCACCAGGTCGCCGATGGAAACCATGCCGACCATCTTTTGGCCGTCAAGGACAGGGAGATGGCGGATGTGATTGGCGGTCATGACCCGAAGACATTCATCCACGGTATGTTGCGGGGCGGCAACGATGAGTTTAAGCGAAATGATTTCTCGCACGCGGGTGTCTTTGGAAGATTTGCCTTCCAGCGCGACTTTGCGGGTGTAATCGCGTTCGGAGAAGATGCCGATTAAATTATCGCCTTCCATCACCGGCACGGCCCCGATGTTCTTTTGCGCGAGCAGTTGGATGGCTTCGAACACAGTCGCACCCGGAGAAACTGACCACACGGTGCAGCCTTTGTGGTGTAAAACGGTACCGATGGTTCCGCTGGTTGTCATAGGCTATGTGCATGACAATAGAACAGCGGGCTAGGAAATGCAAGGGGGAAAATGGGGTGGGCGGCTCGAGTGCGATTAGAATGGGTGAGGGAATGGTTTCATTTAGCCGTCTGCGCAGAAAAAAGCGGCAGAGGACTGGCCGCAGTCCAAGACGCAAGCGTTGTCGAGGGTGTTAAAAATGGCGAAGCTTTTGGAGTGCGGCCAGTCCTCTGCCGCTTTTTCGGTTGCACCCACAATCACTCGTCCCCACTCCTATTTCCGTTCGTAAACCACTTTGCCATCGAGCATGGTCATGACCACGTGGGCATTCTGGATCTCGACCGGGTCAATCGTGAAAATATCCTGATCCAGCATGACGATGTCGGCCAGTTTGCCTCGCGTGATGGAGCCTTTTTTGGTGTCGGTAAATTCGGCGAAGGCCGAGCCGAGGGTGTAGGCCCGGACCGCTTCTTCCACGGTGATTTTTTGTTCCGGCACCCAGCCGTTGGGATGTTTTCCGTCGAGCGTGCGGCGGGTGACAGCAGCGTAAATCGTGATCATCGGGTCGAGCGGCGCCACGGTCCAATCGGTGCCGAGCGCCAGCACGGCTTTCGAGTCAAGCAATGAGCGGAAAGCGTAGGTGCCTTTGGAACGTTCCGGGCCGATGCGTTCGTCGCACCAGCGGCCATCGTCAATGGCGTGATACGGCTGGACGGAGGCAATGACCTGTTGCTGGCCGTAACGGACGATTTCGTTGGTCCGCAAATGCTGCGCGTGTTCGATGCGGAAGCGGCGATCTTTTTGGCCGTTTTGGGCCACCACTTGCCTATAGATGTCCAAAATTTCCATGTTGGCTTTGTCGCCGATGGCGTGGATCATGACTTGCAAACCGGCTTTGTCCGCGCCCAACACGCGTTTGAGCATGATGCCTTCCGGGAACATTTGCTCGCCGAGCAGGCCGGTGTTTTTTGGATCGTCGGTGAACGGCTCGAAGAAATACGCGGTGGAAGAACCAAGGCTGCCATCGGCAAAACCTTTCATCCCGCCCATGCGCACCATGTCGGAACCGAAGTGGGCGCGCACGCCGTTTTTGGCCAGTTCTTCCCAACGCAAAATCGGGTTCATTCCGTAAATGCGGGTCTTCAACTGGCCGTGGTCCGCCAGTGCCATATAGAGATCAACATCGCGTCCAGCCGACATATCCTGGACACTGGTCACGCCGAGCGAGGCGGCATATTCCGATGCTTTGATGGCGGCGGTCATGCGCTCATCGGCATCGGGTGAGGGCATCACTTTCCAAACCGGTTCCATGGCGGCGTCTTTGAGGATGCCGGTCGGTTCGCCGGTTTTGGGATCGCGCACGATGAAGCCGCCGGGGACATCCTTGGCGTCCTTCGTCACGCCAGCCAACTTGAGCGCAAGGCTGTTCGCCAGGCACATGTGCCCGTCAGTGCGATTGATGAAAACAGGATTGTTAGGCGTGAGCGCATCAATCATCTCTTTGGTCGGCAACGGTGTGCCGGGCCATTTTTCGTGGTCCCATTCGCCGCCGGTGATCCATTTCCCCTTGGGCAGTTTTTTGGCGTAATCGCCGATGCGTTTCTCAAATTCTTCCGGCGTGGCCGCATCGCGCAAATTCACATTGGCCAGGGAAAAACCGCCGTCCAAAAAATGAACATGCGCATCGTTGAAACCGGGCAGGACGATTTTGCCTTTGGCATCAATGACCTTGGTCCGGTCGAAAGCCAGCGAAAGAACTTTGTCGGTGTCGCCGACGATGCGGATGCGGTTACCGATGATGCCAACGGCGGTGGCACGGGGTTTGTGCGGGTCCATGGTGTGGATGTTGGCGTTGATGATGACGACATCAAGCGCTCCATCCACTCCCGGTTCGGCAACTGGCATGTCAGCAGGCGGTGCAGGTTCTTTATCAGCCATAATATTAGGCGCAATCAGCCACAAAACCGCCGCAAAGGCAATCCCCTGAATTCCACATCGGCTTTTCATATACAATTGTTGGTCACGTATAGATATAAGCCGACTTCGGCCAGATGTCACGCCGGGTCTTTGGCTGGTAGTGGGCTACTTTGAAGAATGGAGCATACTTCAGTGGGGCCGGAGCGCGGGTCTGTGACCCGCAGCAGCGTCGCCGGGCAGAAGGTGTGGAGTGATTCAAAGCATCTTTACCATTTCACGCTGCTGCGGGTCACAGGCACAGTGCCAAGACATCGCTTACAGCCAGCGCCAAGAC
>CAIYOY010000150.1 GCA_903927905.1 uncultured Verrucomicrobiales bacterium
AATTTACCTGAGTCTCTCGTTCGCTCCACCCTGCTGCGACTGGGGACAGTCGCACTCCGGCGGACGGCGCGAACCGGACAAGCTGATGCCCGATCAATCCTCCGGCCCCAGTGATCCAGACCGGACGCGCGTTTTGCATTTTAGTCAATAAAACGCCGCGTCAACCCCTCGTAGGCATCGATCCGGCGGTCGCGCAGGAAGGGCCAATGGGTGCGGGTCGTATCCACTTTGCCCAATTCAATCGGCACGATGAGGATTTCTTCCTTGTCCACGCTGGCCTTGGCGATGATCTGGCCCGAGGTGCCGGCGACAAAGCTTTGACCCCAAAATTCTATGCCCGGATCGCCGATCGGTTTTTCCAAGCCGATGCGATTGATCGCGGCCACGTAGCAACCATTGGCCACGGCGTGGCTGCGTTGGATAGTTTCCCAAGCGCCGTGCTGATTTTTTCCGTATTCCGCTTTCTCGCCGGGATGCCAACCGATGGCGGTCGGGTAAAATAAAATTTCCGCTCCTTGCATGGCGGTCAGGCGCGCGCCTTCCGGATACCATTGGTCCCAACAGATCAACACGCCGATTTTCCCATACTTCGTCTGCCACGCGCGGAAGCCGGTGTCGCCCGGTGTAAAATAAAATTTTTCGTAATAAAGCGGATCATCGGGAATGTGCATCTTGCGATAGATGCCGAGGAGTTTTCCATCGGCGTCAATGATGACAGCCGTATTGTGATAAACCCCGGACGCGCGTTTCTCAAAAAGCGATCCGATGACGACGACCTTGTGTTTGCGGGCGAGTTTCTGGAAAATTTTCGTGCTCGGTCCGGGAATCGGTTCGGCCAGCTTGAAATAATCGTGATCTTCGCACTGACAAAAATATTGCGAGCGAAACAGTTCCTGAGTGCAGATGATGTTCGCGCCCTGCTTGGCGGCCTGTTCGATGCGCTTGACGGTCTTGGCCAGATTTTCCGCCGGTTTATCCGAGCAGCTCGTTTGAATCAGGCCGAGGACGACCTGCGGCGACTTGTTTTTTTTGGAGATTGTTTTTTTCACTGTTCAAACTGGTGACGATAATTCACCGGGGAGGAAATCAGGCCGGGGGGATCGGCAAAGTGGCTCGTTCCAGCATGGTGGTGTTGCCCCGGGATGGCGTGGAAATATGCACGCCGCTGGTGGTGAACAATTCGCGCATGAATTTCCCCAGCGTTTCATTGGTCGGTCCGTAACCCTTGTGGTAGATATAATATTCCAGATCATACAACAACTCATCCGCCGTCGGGTAGCGGTGCTTCAGATCACGGGCCAGGGCGCGCTGCAAAATCTCGTTCAACCGATCGTCAATCAACGGACTTTTCGTGCGAAAATCCGGGATCTCCATCGTCATGATCCGTTCGCGCGATTCATCGGCGGTCGAGCCTTTGAAAATATTGTAGCCCAGCAGCAAATTCCCCAGCACGACACCCGCAGAGAAAATATCCGAGCGTCCGTCGGTGATCTGAAAATCCGCCTGCTCCGGGCTCATGTAATCAGCCTTGCCGGCCACCACTTCGCCCTCGTTGTCTTCCAGAAAGCCTTTGGCTTTGGCGATGCCGAAGTCGGTCAGCTTCACATCACCGGCAAACGCGATCATGATATTTTTGAAACTGACATCGCGATGGACGATGCCCATCGGCTTGCCCTTCTCGTCAGTCTTGGCATGGGCGTAAGCCAGCCCGCGCGCCACCCGGCTGGTGATAAATACGGCCAATTCCGGCGGTAAAGTCTTGTCCTGATCGTAGATGTGCTGGGCGAATTGCTCCAGATTGACGCCGTGGATCAGTTCCATGGCGATGAAATAAAGACCGCGCGCTTCGCCCAGATGATAGGTCTGGACGATATTGGTATGGATCAAGTCGGCCACCAGGCGGGCTTCGCCGACAAAATTTTCGATGAACTGCTTCTGGTTGGCGTAATTTTGACGGATGACCTTCATGGCCACGCGTTTGACGAAATTGCGCGCGCCGTGCTGCTCGGCTTCATAGACCACTCCCATCCCGCCCTCGAAAATCTTGCGTACGATTTCGTAGCGGAACTCAGTTTGAATGGTAAAGAGACCAGGCACGAAGCTCATGTTGTAAAAAAACCGCGCGGCAAGTCAAGCCTTGGCTGCGGATAAAAATGGGAAAAATGATTCTGGAAAAATTCTATTTTCTGCTTGCGCCACTCCGTTCAAGCGATTTAATAAGCGTCAATGTCGCGGTTATAATCCGCGCCCAAACAATTAATAGAAAAGATACCATTATGGCTAAAGCACTCTCCAAATCACAACTCGCAGCCGAAGTCGCCGCTCTGAGCGGCCTCACCAAGAAGGCCAGCGCCGAACTTCTCGAAAATCTGGCCACCCTGGCTTACAAGCACGCCAAGAATACCTTTACTCTCCCGGGCATCGGCAAATTGGTTCTCGTCAATCGCAAGGCGCGTCTCGGCCGTAATCCCGCCACCGGCGCTCCCATCCAAATCCCGGCCAAGAAAGTCGTGAAATTCCGCGTGGCCAAAGCCGCCAAGGACGCCATCCTCGGCGCGAAATAATTTCCGTTTTTACCAGAGGCACTCTGATCTTTTTCAGAGTGCCTTTTTTTATTGGAGCGCCGAGCCCCAGCTTGCTTAGTCAAAAAGATATGAAATACCAAAAAAAACGGTGGGCGTTTCTCCCTCTCCGCTCCATCGGATGGAGGGGAGAGGGCTGGGGTGAGGTGAGGTTTTTTTCAATTTTTATCTTCCAGCAAGATGGTTTCTTCCAAGCAAGCTCCAGTTCTGCCCGCATAAAATTCCACCCATGAAAATCGCCATCATCGGTTGCGGCGCCCTCGGCAGTTATTACGGCGCGCAACTTTGCCGGTCCGGCCAGGAAGTCCATTTCCTTCTCCGGTCCGATTACGAAACCGTTCGTCGCGACGGAGTCCAAGTCCTCAGTGCCGATGGAAATTTTTCCGTCCGTCCCCATTGTGCCAGAACCCCGGAAGAGATTGGCGTTTGCGATCTCGTCATCATCGGACTGAAAACCACTGCTAACGCTGTCCTGCCAACATTATTGCCGCTACTGGTCGGTCCGAACACCGCCGTCCTCACCCTGCAAAACGGTCTTGGCAACGAAGCCCAAGTTGCCGCCATCGTCGGAGCGGAAAAAACCTTGGGTGGCCTGTGCTTCGTTTGCCTCAACCGCACCGCCCCCGGCGTCATCCAGCACATCGCCCACGGCAAAATCGTCATGGGCGATTATATCCCGCCGTCGGAGCGCGAGTCTGTGACTCGCAGCACGTCACTAGATCAAACGATTCAAGCATTTCAAACACCTTCCTTCGACCAACCTGCTGCGGTTCACAGAACCGCGCTCCGTGCCCGGAAGCCCCAACCACGCACCCTTGAAATCACCCGCGTGATCCAAAACTCCGGCATCCCTTGTGACGTCGCCGAAAATCTTGAGGCCGCGCATTGGGAAAAACTGGTCTGGAACATTCCTTTCAATGGCCTCGGTGTCGCCAGCGCGGCTGGTATTGACTCCATCTTAAGCGGTCAACTTGCGCCCGGCCAAAAACTCCAACCCTGCCTGACTACCGACCTGCTGCTCGCTGATCCGCGCTGGGAAAAGCTCGTTCGCGAACTCATGATGGAAACCATCCGCGCCGCTCAGGCGCTCGGCCTCGACGTGCCTGATGACGTCGCCAACCAGCAAATTAACCGCACCCTAGACATGGGACCCTACAAAGCCTCCACCTTGATAGATTACCAGCGCGGCCAGGAACTGGAGTTGCAAGCCCTGTTCCTTGAACCGCTTGCCCAAGCAAAACGAAAGAATGTCCCAACTCCGCGCCTTGCGGGCCTCTGCGAAATCTTGAAAGAATTAAATCCTCGTTCTTGACTCGCCCCACCCGCCATTTATCATCCACGTTCTTTTATAAAACATGAGTACTATTTCTGAAATCGTAGCGCGCGAGATTCTTGATTCCCGCGGCAATCCCACTGTTGAAGTTGATGTGATGCTCGCCAGCGGCGCGGCTGGCCGTGCGGCCGTCCCCTCTGGGGCCAGCACCGGCGAACACGAAGCCATTGAATTGCGGGATGGCGACAAGAAGCGTTATTTGGGCAAAGGTGTCAGCAAAGCCGTACAAAACGTTACAGCCAAAATTCTGCCCGCCCTGCACGGCAAGGACGCTCTCGACCAGCTTTCGATTGATCGCGCCATGCTGAAGCTCGACGGCACGGAAACGAAATCGCATCTCGGCGCCAATGCCATCCTGGCCGTTTCGCTGGCCAACGCCAAAGCCGCTGCTGCGCATGTCGGTCAGCCGGTTTACAAATATATCGGCGGCCCGAACGCCAAAGTTCTGCCTGTCCCAATGGCCAATGTCATCAACGGCGGTGCGCATTCCGATGCCCCGATTGATTTCCAGGAATTCATGATCGTGCCGAAGGGCTTTGACACTTTTTCCACCGCGCTTCAGGCGATCACCGAAATCTTCCACGCGCTCAAATCCGTGTTGAAGAAAAAGGGCCTCACCACCACCGTCGGCGACGAAGGCGGTTTCGCCCCGAAGCTTGACAGCGCCGAAGACGCCATCGAAGCCATCCTGCAAGCCACCAAGGACGCCGGTTACAAACCCGGCAAACAGATCTTCCTCGCGCTCGACGTCGCTTCCTCCGAGTTTTACGTCAAGGAATCCAATAACTACGTCTTCAAGAAAAGCTCCGGCCGCAAATTGACCGGCGCGGAACTGGTGGATTTTTATGCCAAACTGGTGGCCGAATACCCCATCGTCAGCATCGAAGACGGCTGCGCGGAAAACGATTGGAAGACTTGGAAACTTCTGACCGATAAACTCGGCCATAAAATCCAGCTCGTCGGCGATGATCTCTTCGTCACCAATGTGAAATTCCTCCAGCGCGGCATCACCGAAGGCATCGCCAATTCCATCCTGGTCAAAGTCAATCAAATCGGTTCCCTCACAGAGACGCTCGACGCCATCGAACTTGCGAAGGAAAACAATTACACCGCCGTCATCAGCCATCGCTCCGGAGAAACCGAAGACGCGACCATCGCCGACATCGCCGTCGCGACCAACGCGGGCCAGATCAAAACCGGTTCTTTGAGCCGCACGGATCGCGTGGCCAAATATAACCAGTTGCTCCGCATCGAGCAGCAACTCGGCAAAAACGCCGTTTACGGTGGCAAGTTCTAATTCAAGCAACTTCTCTTACTCCCTCTCCTCCGCGAGGAGGAGAGGGCAGGGGAGAGGAGGCCAAAACCAAATGCCCGCGCAAACTACCCAAACGACAACATTCCGCGCGAAGCGTCTGGAGTGCGGTGCCTGGCGGGGAACGGGGCTGACACCGCTTTTCCGCTTTAACCAACCTTAATTTCTGAAAGACCTCATCCACCATCTCATCACCTGGTATCAAGGTCAGCTTGATACGGGAGGCTATTGGCTGGTGGGTGGATTGATGGCATTGGAGAGCACGTTTCTCCCGATTCCGAGTGAACTCGTCATCCCCTTTGCCGCCCAGCGCGCCCAGGCCACCGGAAAATTTTCCGTCATCGGCATTGTACTCGCCGGGACCATCGGCTCTTGGCTCGGCGCGACCCTGATGTATTGGGCCTCTCGGGTGGCGGGTCGTCCCATTGTCCTGCGCTATGGCCGTTACTTCATGGTGCCCGAAGCCAAACTTCATGCCGCCGAAAATTGGTGCGCCCGTTTCGGTTCCTTTGGCGTTTTCATGGCGCGATTGCTTCCTGTCGTGCGTCATCTCATCGGCATCCCGATGGGCATCGTGAAAATGGATTTCAAGCTCTATTCCCTTTTCACTCTTCTTGGCTCCGCCATCTGGTGTTCCGTATTGGCCTGGGTTGGAGTCAAAGCCGGCAACGACGAACAACTCATGCGCGGCGATCTCAAACACATCACCCTCTGGCTCGTCGGCGCGCTCGCCATCTTAGCCGCGCTCTATTATTTCATGGTCCATCGTCACATGAAAAAACGTCCGAATTAATCCGCAATTGGTGGGGTGAGGCTACTGACGAACCGGGGGGGTCCAGGGAAAACTAAAATCACTTCGTCCGCCGCAGTAACTCAGTCACATCAATCGTCACGTCTGGAAAAGCCTGTGGACAAGCCTTTTCTCCGGCGCGCAAAATGACCGAACTTCCAAAACCGGTATAATGAGGCTCCCGATAAATTTCCAATACCTGCTCAGGCAAATTTAAAATCCAAACTTCACGAATCCCCGCTTTTCCATAAGCCGGAAGCTTTTGATTGCGGTCGTATTTTATCGTTGTATCTGAAACCTCAATCAACAAAAACACATCATCCGGTGTCGCCAGATGCGTGGTATAATCGTCCGGTTCAGGTTTCAGCAGCATCAGGTCCGGTTGCGGTTCGGAATGTTCATCCAGTGCGAGAGAATTTTGCGGCGAGATCACACAGCGGTTCTGGGCCAGGAGCTTGACGAAAATTCGGACCAGGCGATTGACCGATCCACAGTGAAAATTTCCAATGGGTGCCATATCAATGATTTCTCCATCCAAAAGTTCCACCCGCGCGTCCGGTTTCAAGACGCCGCTTTCCCCCATCAGGTGATATTCCTGTCTGGTAAAACGATGTTGCATCAAAGCAGGCATACGTTAAGTATAGGCATTCATTGACAAATGGCAAATCGTAAAACCTATACCGTTAATAAAGCGCCGCAAAACGGAAAGAACGTTCTCAAAAAACGTCTCATCTGGCTCGCGGCCATTGTTCTTGCCTACACCGTTATCGGTTTTTTCGTCGCGCCGGCTGTCATCAAATCGCAATTGCTGGAGCGTCTGCCCGTCCTGACCAAGCGACAAGCTGCTGTGCGCCAGGTCCTTTGCAATCCCTACTCCCTTTCTCTCACCATTCGTGGTCTGGCCCTCACGGAAACCAACAATGAACCGTTTGCTGGCTTCGAGGAACTTTACGTCAACTTCGAACTCTCCTCCATTTTTCACGGGGCGTGGGTCTTCAGCGAAATCTCCATCAAACAACCGTTCGCCCAGGCCACGCGTTTGGCGGATGGAAAGTTTAATTTCGACAACTTGATCCTTCCCGCCGACACCAATGCCCCGCCGCCTGCTAAAAAACCGTTGCCCAGCGTGATCGTTGATGTGTTGACCATAGAAGGTGCAGCGTTGTCTGTGTCCGACCTGACGCGCACCAGCCCGTTCCAAACCAAGATCGCGCCGATCAACATTCATTTGACTGATTTTACCACCCGGCCCAACACCGACGATCCTTATTCCTTCGTCGCCACCAGCGAATCCGGCGAGAGTTTTGCCTGGGCTGGGAACGTCACCGTTGAACCGTTGCAATCCAGCGGACATTTCAAAATCGGCCAGTTGACACTCAAGAAATATGCGCCCTATCTGAGTGATTTCACCAAGGCGGAAGTGCAAGATGGCAAGCTCGATGTGGCGGCGGATTACAAGCTGGCGATCGGCGCATCCGGTCTCGATCTGACCGTTTCCAAAGGCACAGTGCAATTGACTGATTTGCAGGTGAAATCACACAGCCCGGATGAAACCGTGCTTTCCGTTCCTTCGCTCTCAGTTGATTTGACCGAAGCCAGTCTCGCCAAAAAAACCATCCAGATCGCTTCCATTAAATCCTCCGGTGGTTCCATGCTCGCCCGGCAAAATGCCGATGGCACCATCAATCTTCTCCAGCTTATCAAGCCGCTACCGCCAGTCGAGAAAACCACCAACACCCCCGCTGCTCCCTGGGTGGCGAATGTGGATGAACTCACCCTGGACAATTACACGGTTCAATTCGAGGACAAGAAGCCAGCTAAAGCCACCAAGCTGAAACTCGACCAAATCGCCCTCGACTGCAAAGGCTTCAGCACCGCCAGCAACACCGTTATCACTCCGACGCTGTCCCTGCGCCTGAATGAAGCCGGAACCATGTCCGTTCGCGGCACGGCAAAAATCCTTCCACTGACCGCCGATCTGGTGGTTGATTTGGCCAACGTGGATATGCGTCCCTTCCAGCCTTACGTGCAGGAACAGGCCAAGCTCGCGATCACTGGCGGTCAATTGAGCGTCCACGGTTACGCTCGTTACGCGGTGGATGCGAAGGCCCCCTTGATCAGCTTTACGGGCGACGTCGCCGTGACGAACTTTGCGACCACCGACCTGGTGCAGTTCAAGGACTTCGTCAAATTCACCAACCTGAACGTCAAAGGCATAGACTTCGCCTTGCAGCCGAACAAACTGGACATCAAAGAAGTGAACGTCAATGGCTTCAATACCACCGTTGCAGTTGACACGAATAAACAGCCCAATCTCCTCTCCATTTTGCCGAAGAAACCCGCCGACACCAATGCCCCACCCGCAGCCGCACTGGCCTTTCCCATCAACCTCGGTCTCTTGAACCTCGACAATGCCTCGTTCCACCTGGCCGATGCCTCGGTCGAGCCGAACTGCCTTTTTGATATACAGGATTTTGGCGGCACCATCCTGGGCCTTTCCTCCGCAAGCAACAGCACGGCCACGGTGGATCTCAAAGGCAAAGTGGATGCCGCCTCGCCGTTTTCCGTTTCCGGCAAAATCAATCCGCTGAGCAAAGACATCATGGCCGACGTGACCATCTCCATGAAAAATATGGACCTCACGCCGTTCACGCCTTACATGGAAAAATTTGGCGGTTATCCGCTGAACAAGGGCAAGCTCGTCCTCGAACTTCATTACGACATCGCCCAGCGCAAACTCAAAGCGGAAAACAAAGTCGCCATCAATTTGCTGACCCTAGGTGGCCGGAACAACAACACCAACGCCACTCATCTCCCCGTCAAACTCGCCATCGCTTTGCTCAAAGATCGTAATGGGAAAATTGATCTCGATGTCCCTCTCAGCGGCAACTTCGACGACCCGAAATTCAAAGTCGGCCCCATCGTCCTGCAAGTCGTCATGAACCTTTTGGCCAAAGCCGCCACTTCGCCGTTCAGCCTGCTCGGCGCGATGTTCGGCGGCGGCGATGAATTGAGTTACGTGGATTTTCCGCCCGGGCAATTTGAAATCCCGCAAACCGAAACCAACAAGCTCGACAAACTTTCCAAAGCCCTCTTCGAACGTCCCGCGCTAAGTCTGGAAATCGTCGGGGCCGCCGACCGCGCTGCCGATGGTGCGATGGTCGCCCGCGCCAAGCTTGATGATCAAATCCTCTCACTGCGAACCCAGGAACTGATCGCTTCCGGCAAAGTGACCGAAGCCGTTCATGTGGAGCCGAAAGATTACACTCGCCTCCTGGAAAAACTTTACCTCAAATCCATCGGCACCAATCAACCGATCGCCGCGCCTGTGACCAATGCGGCCGTTGTCGCCACCAATGTTCCGCCACCCGTCGAAACGCCGACAACCAATTCCGCACCGCGTGGTAATTGGTTCACTCGCTCCATCGCCAAAATTGAATCCTGGCTTCCCGGTGGAAAAGAAAAACAAGCCCTCACCAAAAAACCTTCCGACGAAGCCCAACCAGCCGTCGCTCCCGTCCCTGTCACCGTGGCTGCGCCCACGGCCAAAGGCCAGATTACCGTCGAAGAAATGGTCGCCGCCCTGACCGCTGGCCTGCCCGTCACCGACAACGATCTGCGCGAACTCATGCAACGCCGCGCCCACAGCGTGCAAGCTTGGCTCCTAAATTCCGGCAAAGTCACCGCTGACCGCCTCTTCATCCTGACTCCCAAGCCGACGGCTAAACCGGAAATGCGGGTCAATCTGACCTTGGAATAACCCGGAGTGCGACCGTCCCCGGTCGCAGAAACGTGGTGTGGACGACGCGTGCGGAATTATTTTAAGACCTCTTTACGTATCACATTTCTGCGACCGGGACGGTCGCACTCCGTCTTGGTTACGGAATGCACAACCGTTCATAATCATCTCGAAATCGCGCGCTGCTAAAAAGCCATTCTTTTGGTGACTTCACCAATTTCGCTTTCGTTGGATTGTTTTCAATGTAACGCCGTGTTTTGGTTTCGTGTTCGCTGTCTCGCATGTAAGTATCCCAATAACCTTCTTGCCAAAAGGCGCCAGTGCGACCCAGAATTTTATTGACCTCTTTGGCCGTGAAACCTTTCCAGGCTTCCACCAGTTGCCACATGGGCACGTTCTGGACGAGAAAAAGTAAATGGACATGGTTCGGCATGATCACCCAGGCTTGTAACTCATATTGCACCTTATGCCGAAACAACAAAGATTCTTCGACCACGGTCGCAATTTCTTTACGCCGTAAATGGCATTCACCTCTTCCTTTATCCAGATAAGCTTCCAATTCGATGCGCCTCTTCCGATCATCTTCAATTTTTAACAAACCTTCCCATTCCCAGCGCAATTCCACCGGGAAAGAATCGATCAATCGAAAAGTGACAAATTGAGTAAGTCCGGGTTCATCCCGGTGCGGCAGATAGCCGTTCTCATGCCAGCCCAGAAAGCCGCGATTGATTTCGTCGGTGGTCAAGGGGCGAGAAGCTAATCGTTTGCTTTTAACCAAATCCCAGACCCCCGGATTATAGGGGATTTGGGGTGATCGTTTGGTTTTCATTGGGACAGAAGAAAGCATCACCAACAGATTGACAAGCCCGGAGTGCGACCGTCCCGGTCGCAGAAACGTGATCCGCATTGAGATGTAAAATAATTCCATACGCTTTGTCCGCACCACCTTTCTGCGACCGGGACGGTCGCACTCCGAAAGCTGCCTGAATCACGCTCCGCTCGTTTTTCTTTGCGCTCCTTGCGTTCTTTGCGGTTAAATACGCCCCTCATGACCAGTAGCGAAATACGTCAATCATTTTTGGACTTCTTCAAATCGAAGCAGCACACCATCGTGCCTTCTTCGAGTCTCATGCCCGATTCCCCGAACCTCCTGTTCACCAACGCCGGCATGAACCAGTTCGTCCCCATCTTCCTCGGCCAGACGCCGTGCCCCTACAAACCCGGACGCGCCGCCGACACCCAGAAGTGCATCCGCGCCGGCGGCAAACACAACGACCTCGAAGACGTCGGCCTCGACACCTATCACCACACTTTCTTCGAAATGCTTGGCAACTGGTCCTTCGGCGATTACTTCAAGAAGGAAGCGATCGGGTGGGCTTGGGAACTCGTCGTCGAAGTCTGGAAATTTCCGCCCCAACGCATCTACGCCACCATCTATCAACCGGACAAAACCAAGAACGATCCGGCCGATCGCGATCAGGAAGCGTGGGAGATTTGGGCGGAAAAATTCCGCAGCGTTGGCCTTGATCCCGAGATCCACATCGTCAACGGCGGCAAAAAAGATAACTTCTGGATGATGGGCGAAACCGGCCCGTGCGGTCCCTGCACCGAGATCCATGTTGATCTCCGGCCCGGCCCGCGCGAGACCAGCGCGGAAGAACAAAAAACCGGGCGCACTCTCGTCAACGGCAGCGACGCCCGTTGCATCGAGATCTGGAACAACGTTTTCATCCAATACAACGCCAATGCCGACGGCACCTTCAGCCCGCTGCCCGCCAAGCACGTGGACACCGGCATGGGTTTCGAACGCGTCACCAGCATCATCCAGAACACCAAAAATCTGACCGATTTTCAGAACGCCAAAATCTCCAACTACGAAACCGACGTCTTCCGTCCCATCTTCGATAAGTTGGAAAAGATGAGCGGCAAAAAATACACCTCAACACTGCCTCCTTCTGCTTCTCAAATTTCAAATCTCGAATCTCAAATTGCGATAGACATCGCCTTTCGCGTAATCGCCGATCACATCCGCACATTGAGCTTCGCCATCGCCGACGGCATCCAACCGGGTAACAATGACCGCAACTACGTCCTCCGCCGCATTCTCCGTCGTGCAGTCAAATACGGGCGCTCACTTGGGTTTAAAGAACCGTTCTTTTATAAACTCGTTGATGTTCTCGCTGATAAAATGGGTGATGTCTTTCCTGAAATTCGCACTCGGAAACAAATTGTTCAGGAAACGATTCAGGTTGAGGAAGAGGCGTTTAATAAGACGCTCGATCGGGGAATTAAGCTGGTGGAAAATGAAGTTTTAGCGCGAGCCGTTCATGCGGCTGCACATCGCGAAGGGCTGCAAATGGGATCAACATCGCGTGCATTCGTTGGAGAAAAACCCAAAGAGTTGGAGTTATACAATTTCCGGTTTTTTCGAGATGGAAAACACATTGTCGAATTTAAATCTGAAGAAATTCGTGCAGGCGCTTGGAAGAAAGTGCTTAAAAGTGCGCCAATTGTTTCCGGCGAAGACGCCTTTCTGCTTTACGATACTTACGGGTTCCCTCTTGATTTAACTGAATTAATGTTCCGCGAATATGGACTTATAGTTGATACGTCTGGTTTTGATAAATTAATGGAAGAACAGAAAGCCCGTGCCCGCGCCGCTCAGAAAAAGGAAGTCATTGAACTTTCCCAAATCGAAACCAAAACGCCGACTAAATTTGTTGGTTTCGACAATTTATCCACCAACGCCAAAGTTTTGGAAGTGGTCGGCGTTAAAGACAAAACCGCCATCGTTCTCGATGCTTCCAGCGCTTATGCGGAAATGGGCGGACAGGTCGGCGATACCGGCGAGATAACCGTGGCTGCGTTGTCACCAACGCAGCTACGATTGCACGTCGTCAACACCCAAAAATCCGGCAATACTTGGCTCCATTTTGTCGAAGGAGAAAACCTTCCAGCCGTCGGAGATGAAGTTATTCTTCAGGTCAATACTTCCCGCCGTCACGCCATCGAACGTCACCATAGCGTTACGCACTTGCTACATTGGGCCTTGCACGAAGTTGCCAGCAAGGAAGCGTCGCAAAAAGGTTCTTTCGTTGGCCCGGACAAATTGACTTTCGATTTCAACAGCGCACCGTTGACGCCGCAGCAGGTCGCAGACATCGAAAAACTGGTCAACGAACGTATCCTCGAAAACGCGGTCGTGAGTTGGATCGAAGTTCCTTACGCCGAAATCAAAGGCCGCAAGGATGTCATGCAATTCTTCGGCGAGAAATATGGCGAGACCGTCCGCGTCGTGCAGATCGGCGGCAAGGCCAAATCACTCGATGGTTATTCCATGGAACTTTGCGGCGGCACTCACACCCGCGCCACCGGTGAGATCGGGCTTTTCCGCATCTTGAGCGAAAACGCGGTCGCTGCCGGAGTTCGCCGCATCGAAGCCGTTGCCGGTTTGCGCGCGTATGAAAAGGCCAAGGAAGAAACCGCGCTCATCTCCATGATCGCTGGCAAAGTGAATTCGCCCGTGGGTGAACTCGAAAAGAAACTGGATTCCTTGCTGGCGCAACAAAAGGAATTGGAGAAACAGATCAAAGCGTCGCAGCAGAAACAAGCTGCCGAAACGGCCAAAGGGTTGCTGGCCAAAGCCCAATCCACCGCCATCATCGAGAACCTCGGCGCGGTGGACGGAGACTTTTTGCAAGGCGTGGCCGATGCTCTGAAAGGCCAATTCAAAGGTGTCGTCGTCCTGGGCGGTTCGGCCAACGGCGCGGTCGCGCTCGTCGCCAGTGTTTCTCCCGATTTCACCGCGAAATTTCAGGCTGGAAAAATCATTCAAGCCATCGCCCCGATTGTCGGCGGCAAAGGTGGCGGTAAACCGGATAATGCTCGTGGCGGTGGGAAGGATGTGGCGAAGTTGGATGAGGCCTTGGCCAAGGCGAGGGAATTGGTGGGATGAATTTAACCGCAAAGAACGCAGAGAGCGCAGAGATGGAAACTTATTTTGACGGAGCGCGGGTCTGTGACCCGCAGCAGCTTAAAATTGTAAAGACGCTTGGAATAACTCTATAACCTTTTGCCTGGCAGCGCTTCTGCGGGTCACAGACCCGCGCTCCGCTTTGCCCCAAAATACGATAAATCCCTGAAACCTTTGACGCACTCTTCGCGTCCTGATATAAACACAATGTCCGCCGAATAATATTTTAGAACTCTATGAAAAAACTCTTTTTGATTTTAGCCGTGGCGATCTTCGCCTCCACCATGATTCCTGTGACCCAAGTGCACGCCGCTCAAGGCCAGGGACAAGGCCAGGGACAAGGCCAAGGCGCAGGTAAGAAGCATAAGAAGCACCACAAAAAACATCACAAGAAGCATAAGAAGAAATAATTTCTTCTGCAAAATTTTAAAACAAGCCTCGCCCGAAACGGTGGGGCTTTTTTGTTGGCTTATGTAAGAGAGCGCCCCAACCGGCACGAGGGACAAATTTGGACTGCGGAGGCAAAGGGGGTTGGGGTGACTCCGCTTTGGGCGTCGGGGAAAAGCTGGACAATATCACATCGAAATCGCCTTCCTCCAAAAGCGGCGTCAACCCTCTCACCCCGCCGCCGCACTTGTATCTTCTCTTTTGTCCTGCTTGGCAAGCTTGCGAAAGCAAGCCAAGCTGGAGTCGCCTCCCGGCCTGCAGGCC
>CAIYOY010000151.1 GCA_903927905.1 uncultured Verrucomicrobiales bacterium
AAGAACGGCGCGCACGGAGTGACGCGCCCTACCGACCCTCTATAAATGTCGCATAAAATTGAAAAAGATTGGAAGGCGAGGCTGAAGTCAGCCATTCCCTTCGGCCTCGGCCAGACGAAGCCGAAGCATTTTCGCGACATGATCAACATCGTCTGGAAGAACCGCGATAATCTGCCCTATGCGTGGAAGGTGATCACGCGCGGGGTGTGCGATGGTTGTGCCCTCGGGGTCGCGGGATTGCATGACTGGACGATTGAGGGCGTGCATCTGTGCATGACGCGGCTGAATCTGCTGCGATTGAATACCATGCCGCCGCTGGATATTTCGCTGCTGGCGGATGTTGAGAAACTCAAGAAGCTGGACAACGCGCAACTGCGCGAACTCGGACGACTCCCCTACCCCATGCTCCGCCAACGCGGGGACAAAGGTTTCCGTCGCATTTCATGGGACGAGGCTTACTCGCGTATTGCCAAACGGATTCTCACGAGCAATCCGAAGCGGTTTGCTTTTTTCG
Organism: uncultured Verrucomicrobiales bacterium; assembly: GCA_903927905.1. Taxonomy (GTDB): domain Bacteria; phylum Verrucomicrobiota; class Verrucomicrobiia; order Limisphaerales; family Palsa-1400; genus CAIYOY01. The sequence goes on from CAIYOY010000151.1 coordinate 515, forward strand.
TCACCTCGCGCGGGGTGACGAACGAAATCTATTACATGGCGCAGAAGGCGGCGCGCTTCCTCGGCACCAACAACGTGGATAACGCCGCGCGCCTGTGCCACTCGCCCTCGACCGGCGCGATGAAACACGCCATCGGCGTGGCCGCGACAACATGCAGTTACAAGGATTGGTATGGGGCCGACCTGATCATTTTATTCGGGGCAAATCCGGCGAATGACCAACCGGTGACAACAAAATACTTCCACGAGGCCAAACAACTCGGCACCAAAGTGATCATGGTGAATCCATATCGCGAACCCGGCATGGAACGGTACTGGGTCCCTTCGACGGCGAGCAGTTGCCTGTTTGGCACGGACATCATGGATTATTGGTTTCCGGTGTCGCAAGGCGGGGATATCGCGTTCATCTATGGCGTGATCAAAATCATGCTGGCCAATGGGTGGGAAGATTCAAATTTCATTAAGAATCACACCGCCGGATTTGAGGAGTTAAAATCAAAAATTTCAGATTTGAAATTTGAGATTTTGGAAAAAGAATCAGGGTTGTCCAAAGCTTCGATGCAGGAATTTGCCGAGCTGATTCATAATGCCAAAACCGCCGTCCTGATCTGGAGCATGGGCATCACGCAACATTCTTACGGTGGCGATGCGGTATCGGCGGTGTTGAATCTGGGATTGTTGAAGGGCTACGTCGGCCGAGACAAGTGCGGCCTGATGCCGATTCGCGGTCACTCCAGCGTGCAAGGCGGCGCGGAAATGGGCGCGTATTCGACCGTTTTCCCCGGGGTAAAACCGATCAATGCCAAAAACGCAGCGGAGCTTTCGGCGCACTATGGTTTTCCGATTCCCGATTGGGTCGGGATGCAGACGACGCAGATGGTCGAGGCTTGCGCCAGTGGCGATTTGGATTTGCTGTATTGTTTAGGCGGAAATTTTCTCCGCACGTTGCCTGATCCGAATTACGTCACGAAAGCGATGAGCAATGTGCCGATGCGCGTGCATCAGGACATTATTTTAACCGACCAATTTTTCATCGAACCAAAAGATGAAGTCATCCTGCTGCCAGCCAAAACGCGTTACGAACAAGACGATGGCGGCATCGAAACCACCACCGAACGCCGCGTCTGTTTCAGTCCCGAAATCCCCCGCCAAGTCGGCGAGGCGAAGGCCGAATGGAAAATTTTGCGCGAGCTCGCCGCCGCCGTTTACCCCGAACGCGCCCACCTGCTCAAATGCGAAACCGGCTGGGCCATGCGCGAGGAAATCGTGAAAGTCGTCCCCTTCTACGACGGCATTCAAAGCCTGCGCAAAACCGGCGACGCCATACAATACGGCGGCCCGCATTTGTGCGCCGATTGGAATTTCCCGACGGAAGATGGCAAGGCACATTTCAAAGCCATCCCCCTGCCCAACTTGAGTCGTCCCGAAAAATCATTCGAGATCAGCACCCGTCGCGGCAAACAATTCAACACCCTCATCTACGCCGAGATTGACCCGATGACCGGGGCCCAACGTGATGCCATCTTTATCAGTCCCGAAGACGCCGCTGATTTGCACGTGAACAATCACGACAAAATCGCCCTGGTCAATCAATACGGCCGCATGGAAGGCACCGTCTTCCTCGCCCCCATCGCCCGCGGCAACCTCCAGGTCCACTGGCCCGAAGGCAACGTCATCATTCGCCGTGGTGTTTATGATCCCGTCGGCGGCGTGCCGGATTACAATGCACAGGCGCGGGTGGAGAAGATTTGATTGGGGTAACCGTTTTCAGTTTGGAACAAATTCATGCCGATTTGTTGGCCCCGCATTTCCAGCATGAAGTAAATTGTGGTTCCAGCACCTCACCGCAAGCCGGGCATTTCCACGGTTCACCTTTCGGTTCCGATGTCGCATTTTGATCGTTTTCAGACTTGCCAATTTCGTCCAACTGCTTCCGATTCACTATCAATAAAGCAACTACCACAACGAATAAAACGAGCCCCACAATTCGCATAAATGGAACGAGTGCAGGTTGAATATGACCATAGGCAAACATACAGGTTACGTCATTGTGCAACAGACTGGTGATGGATTTATCGAAAACATTCTGTTTTAGTTGCTCTTAAATCACGGTAAACTTTGCACCTTGAAAAGCAAGTCCTCACAAATCTTAAAATGGCAGCCGGGTTCCAAGCCGGTTCGCCAAATGGACGAAATGGCGGAGGAGGAGCCGTTGGAGATTCGGGTGGATAATCAGTCGGTCAGCGTGACCATGCGGACACCGGGGCATGATGAGGAGTTGGCGGCGGGGTTTTTGGTTTCGGAGGGAATGATTCAACGGCGGGAGGATGTTTTGCGGATTGCGCCTTATCCACGCAATGCGGAAAAAAATGTGATGGGAGTTTTTCTCAGCCCCGATGTGAAGGTGGATTTGCAGCAATTGACGCGGCATGTGTTTGTGTCGTCGAGTTGCGGGCTTTGCGGAAAGGCGAGCATTGACGCGGTTCATCAGCATTTTCCGAAGATCAAAACCAAGGTTTCAGTGAAGGCGAAGGTGTTGCTGGGGTTGCCGGAAAAATTGCGGGGTGGTCAGGAGGCTTTTGATCGGACGGGGGGATTACATGCGGCGGGGATTTTTGATCTCAATGGGAAGCTGATCGTTTTGCGCGAAGATGTGGGACGGCATAATGCGGTGGATAAGGTTTTGGGGTATGCGTTTCTCAACGGATTATTGCCGTTGGATAAACACATTCTCCTGGTGAGCGGTCGCGCGTCGTTTGAAATCATGCAGAAGGCACTGGCCGGACGGGCTCCGATGGTGGCGGCAGTTTCAGCACCGTCGAGTTTGGCGGTTGAGTTCGCCCGGGAGAGCGGCCAAACACTCATCGGGTTTTTGCGCGGGGAACGAATGAATGTTTATGCCGGAGCGAAGCGAATTAAGTTTTAACGCTAAAGGGACGCATGTGTGAATTTCACTCGTTTACGTCTCCTTACGGGTACCTAACGGCTACCTTACGGGTCCGACCTCAATAAAACCCAATGTTTACAGGGTACCTTACGACCTAACGGCTATTTTCACCCCCAAGCATAGACAGCCTTACGATTGTTTCAATTTGGCGAAGATTCCATTGGCTTCCTCCAAGCTTTCCTTTGAACCAATGTCGTACCAGATTCCGGGGACACTCCACGTATAGACCGGCGTCCGGGTGTAGAGCCATTGAACTAGACGACCGGGTTGGTCGGGGTTGTTGCCTTCGGCGATGTATTGTTTGATCATCGGCACGCTGGCTTTCGGATAGAAATAAAGCGCGATGCCGGTGACGGTGCTGGTCGGGGTTTTTGGTTTCTCCTCGAAGAAGGTGATCTTCCCATCTTTGTCCATGGTGATGGAATTGTATTTTTTGATCTCTTCCAGATTTTTCACGTCATAGACGGCAAGGACGGGGGCGTTTTTTTGACGGCAGAATTTTCCAAAATCTTCCACGCTTTGGCTGAACAAGTTGTCGCCGGCGACGATGATCAGGTCGTCGTCGATTTTTTCGCGATTGATGACGAGGTTGATGTCGCCGATGGCGCCGAGCTTGTTGGTGTCGTCGGTGGAATGGTCGTTGACGATGGTGAAATTGAGTTTCGAGGTCTTGTAATCATCAGCCCATTTCTGGAAGTGGGGGGTGAATTTTTCATTGGTCACGACATAGACGCGATCAATGCCGCCCATCGGCTCAAGGTTATCGAGCACGTATTCGATCATCGGTTTGCCTGCAACGGGCAGGAGCGGTTTGGGCTGATTTAAGGTCAGCGGATAGAGGCGCGTGGCGTAGCCCGCAGCCAGAATCAATACTTTCATTTGGGGATATAAGTTTCGAAAAGCCCGGGCGCAACTCGTTTGGCCAGGGCGGAGGAACGTTCCAGAATTTCTTTGCCGGAATCGCAATTCAACGCGAATTCGGCCAGTTCGCGGGCGTCATCCATCTTGAGGCGGCGGATCAAAAATTTGATCTGCGGCAACAACGGCGGCGCGGTGCTCAATTCATCCACGCCCAATCCGAGCAACAACGGTGTGAGCAAGGGATCGCCCGCCATTTCCCCGCAAATGCCGCACCAGACACCGGCGCGATGAGCGGCATCGGCCGACATTTTGATCAATCGCACGATGGCGGGATGGGTCGGTTCGTAGAGATGGGCAATTTTCTCGTTCAAACGATCCACCGCCAGGGAGTACTGGATGAGGTCATTGGTGCCGAGACTGAAAAACTTCGCGGTTTTGGCCAGAGAGTCGGCGGCGAGGACAGCCGATGGAATTTCAATCATCACGCCGATCTCCAATTTTTCATCGAACGGAATTCCTTCGGCGCGCAATTCCGTTTTGTATTCTTCGACCAGGGCGTTGGCTTTTTCCAATTCAGCCAGGCCGGAGATCATGGGGTACATCATTTTGACGTTCCCTTCGGCGCTGGCGCGGAGGATGGCGCGAAGTTGGGCGCGGAAAATGTCACGCTCTTCCAGGCAATAACGAATGGCCCGCCAACCGAGGAACGGATTCATCTCGGTGGGAATTTTGAGATGGGAAAGCATTTTGTCGCCGCCCAGATCGAGGGTGCGAATGATGACGGGCGCGGGTTTGAGGGCGGCGGCCACTTCGCGATAGGATTGGTATTGTTCCTCCTCGGTCGGCAGGGTCGAGCGATTGATGAAAATATATTCGGTGCGGAACAGTCCCACGCCTTCGGCCCCGAACGCTTTGACGGCTTGGGTATCAGACGATTGCTCAATGTTGGCGGAGAGGGTCAATCTCTTGCCACAGATGGTCATGGCCGGGAGACCTTGAATATCGCGCAGTTTTTCTTCGAGACCGACTTGGCGGCGGATCAATTGGCCGTATTCAAAAAGCGTTTGGTCGGTGGGATTGAGGATGATCAATCCGTTATAACCGTCGAGCAGAACATGGCTGCCCGTGGTGATTTTATGCGTGGCATCTTGCAGGCCAACGATGGCCGGAATCTGCAACGAGCGGGCCATGATGGCGGTGTGCGATGTTTTGCTGCCAACATCGGTGGCAAAACCAAGAATCGCCTTGCGATCAATCAAAGCCAATTCCGACGGCGGCAAATCTTCGCAGATCAAAATGCACGGCTCATGGACATCGCGCAGTTCATGGTCGGTGCGGCCCATGAGATTATTGAGGATGCGATTGGAAACATCGCGCATATCGGCAGCGCGTTCGCGCAAATAAGGATCGTCAATGGCACCCAGCGTCTCGATATATTTTTCCGCAAACTCATGAAAGGCGAATTCGACATTGACCTTGTGCTCCCGAATTTCGTTGGTCACTGATTCGATCAAGGTGGGATCTTCCAGCACGAGCAGATGCGCGTCAAAGATGCTGGCGTCCTTTGCGCCGATGGCCGCGCAGACTTGTCCTTGCACGGCATTTAACTGGACGCGCGTCGCGGCCAGGGCTTTTTCCAGGCGTTCGACGTGTTTTTGCACATCGGCCTCCGGCACCTGATAATGGGGGATGGAGAGCTTGGCTTTGCGCAAGACATAGACCTTCCCGTGGCAAACCCCGATGGAAACAGGATTGCCCTTGAATACACTTTCCCCAGATAGTGCTTGGTCTGGCATCGGCTATATTTACACGCATTTCAATGAATTGAAAAGAAATTCTTGTGACATGGGTTTAAAAATAAACTCGAAATCCGAAGCGAGAAGCACGAAACAAAGCTTAAATCGGAAACTTTGAAAAAGACCGCAAAAATCAAAGGTATTAAACCGGGCGGCTCCGGCTCACTCACTTCCATCCAGAACGAAACAGACGGGGCCATGGAATGAACCCCATTCCCATATTTTCAACCGTCCCCCTAACCGTTCAAAAACTTTTTCGCGTTCAGTTTTGTTTAGGGTGCGAAGAAGACGCGATAGAAGCGGAATGGAATGGGACCGCTCAAATCCACCGTGGCATCAGTGCAGGAAGCGGTGGAAGCGGTGGCCGTTACGTTGGTCAAGTCAATCCAGTTGGTGTCCGTGACCAGGGTTTTATATTGGACATCATAGGTGAAGCCAGCAGTCGCACCCCAGGAAAGGGTGATGGTGTTATTGGTCAAACTCAGTCCCTTGAACGTCGGATTGCCGACCACGGAAATGGTGAAGAGATTGGTCGCACTTTGGGCGGGGGTGCCGTTGTCGGTCACGCGCACGGTGACCGCATGGACGCTGTTGGCGTCATTGGTGGTGGTTTGCCAGGTGAAGATGCCGGTGCTGGAATCAATGCCAGCCGTGGCCGGGGCGCCGGGAACGAGACTGTAAACCAAAGTCTGCGAGGGAACGTCGGAATCGGTTGCGGAATTGGTAATGGTCACCAAGGCTCCGGCAAAAACTGTGACATTGGAAAGAGCGGTCAAAACGGGCGAGTTATTCACGGTCAAGATGGCGTCCGTGCTGGTGGCGGAGCTGACGGCGTTGGTGATGACGACGGAATAACTTCCCACGTCGGCGTTTTGCACATTGGTGCGCGTGTAAGTGGAAGCGGTCGCGCCAGTGATGGGCGTGCTATTGAACTGCCATTGGTAGCTCAACGGCCCGGTACCACCAGCGGTGACGGAGAAGAAGGCATTCGCGCCAGCGCCCAAGGCGAGGCTCTGCGGTTGATTGGTAATGGCCACGGGGACGCTGATGGTCAGGGTCGCGATGGAGCTGGTGATGCTGCCGTAATTGTTGGTCACGATCACCGTGTAGCTGCCGACGTTGGCGGGTTGAGCGTTGGTCACGGTGTAGCTGGTGGTGGTGGCACCGGAAATGGCGGCGTTATTGAATTTCCATTGATAGGCCAGCGTGCCGGTGCCAGCGGCGGTGACGGTGAAAGGAGCGTCCTGGCCCTGAGTGACGCTCAAGCTTTGGGGCTGGGCGGTGATGGAAGCTGGCAAGTTGACAGTCAAGGCAACAACGGAACTCGTGACACTGCCGTAATTATTGGTCACGATGACAGAGTAGCTGCCGACGTTGGTCGTCTGGGCGTTGGTCACGGTGTAGCTCGTAGTGGTGGCGCCGGAGATGACCGCGTTATTGAATTGCCACTGGTAAGCCAGGATGCCGGTGCCGGCGGCGGTAACACTGAAGGTGGCGTTTTGATTTTGCGTGACGGTCTGGCTCTGCGGCTGGGCGGTAATGTTGGCCGGGACATTTACGATCAAAGTAGCGACGGAACTGGGCACGGTGCCGTAGGCGTTGGTGACGATCACGGTATAACTGCCCGCATTGGCCGGTTGCGCGTTGGTGACGGTGTAACTGCTGGTGGTCGCACCGGAAATGGCTCCGCTGTTGAATTTCCATTGGTAGGCCAAGGGGCCGGTCCCGGCGGCAGTGACCGTGAAGGGTGCATTCTGTCCCTGAACCACAGTCTGATCCTGCGGTGGTGTGGTGATGCTGGCGGGCACATTTACTGTCAACGTAACAATGGAACTGGTGATGCCGCCGTAATTATTGGTCACGATGACGGAGTAGCTGCCGACGTTGGTCGTCTGGGCGCTGGTCACGGTGTAGCTCGTGGCGGTGGCGCCGGAGATGGCGGCGTTATTGAATTGCCATTGATAAGCCAGGGTGCCGGTCCCAGCAGCGGTCACGGTGAAGGAAGCGTTCTGTCCCTGGGTGACGGTCTGGGGCTGCGGCTGAGTGGTGATGTTGGCGGGCACGTTCACGGTCAACGTGACAATGGAACTGGTGATGCTGCCGTAATTATTGGTCACGACCACGGAGTAACTGCCGACGTTGGCCGGTTGGGCGTTGGTCACGGTGTAGCTGGTCGTGGTCGCGCCGGAAATAGGAGCGCTGTTAAATTGCCATTGATAAGCCAGCGCACCGGTGCCGGCGGCCATGACGCTGAAAGAGGCGTTCTGACTTTGCACAACGGTCTGGGGCTGAGGCTGAGTGGTGATGTTGGCGGGGACATTAACGGTCAGTGAGACCACCGAACTGGTGATGCCACCGTAATTATTGGTCACGATCACCGAGTAACTGCCGACGTTCGCGGGTTGGGCGTTGGTCACGGTGTAGCTGGTGGTGGTCGCGCCGGAGATGGCGGCGTTATTGAATTGCCATTGATAGGCCAGGGTGCCGGTGCCGGCGGCGGTCACGGTGAAGAGAGCGTTCTGCCCCAGAGTGACAGTCTGGCTCTGCGGTTGGGTGGTGATATTGGCGGGAACGTTGACGGTCAGTGTGACAGCCGAACTGGTAATGCTGCCGGAGGCGTTGGTCACGACCACGGAGTAGCTGCCGACGTTGGCCGGTTGGGCGTTGGTCACGATGTAGCTGGTGGTGGTCGCACCAGAGATCGGAGTATTGCCATACTGCCATTGATAACTCAAAGGAGCGGCACCGCTTGCGGCCACGCTAAAGGCAGCGTTCTGGCCCTGGGTCACTGTGACACTTTGCGGTTGGGTGGCAATGGAGGGGGCCAATCCGGCAATGGCAAGAACCGCCGCAGTGGTGGACAAGTTTCCGTTGGCACCGGTGACGACACAGACGTAACTGCCGGCATTGGTGGCGACGACGGAAGCAATGCTGTAATCGGAAGTGGTCGCGCCGCTGACGTTGGCGCCGTTAAATTGCCATTGGTAAGCGGTGCCGACGGCGACGGTGTTGAAGTCGGCGGGCTGGCCGTTGCTGATGGACAGGCTCACGGGCTGTTCGACGATCCAAGGGTCGTTGGCCGCGCGGAAAGTGAAATCGTCATAATACCAGTTGGTGGAGGCGGTGGAGGCCAGGGCGTGGTTCATCTCCACGACGTTGAAACCTGCGGCGCTGCATTGGGCCGAATAGACCGTGGTGTTGGTCATGTTGTCAATATAAACGGAAACAGGGGCGGAATTGGTCAGAGCCGGATTAGGAATGCCGACGACGAAGCGGGCGTGATGCCAGCCAACGGAACGCGGGGTGGTGGTGTTATACCAACTAAATCCGGAGCCGAAATTGCCATAGATAAGATTAGTAATACCGCCGATGATGCGGCATTGATAATTGGTATAGTTATAGCCGGTGCTATTGAAAGTGCCGAGCGACATGCGCTGATTGACGGTGCCGGCCCCGCCGGACGAATCCGAAGTGGTGGAAATGCCGGTGTCGGAGCAGAGAGCCATATACTCATTAGCATTGGTGGCGCCGCTGGCATTGGTGCCCGAAGGATCATAGAAATACCAGTCGCACATGAAATTTCCGTAGTAAATCTGACCGGCGTTGAACCGGTACATGATGTTCAAATAATCCTGTCGGATGGTGCCAGTGGCCCCAACCATCTGAGAACCGCCATGTGGTGTCACTCCCGTGGTGGAAGTTTGCACCACGCCGCGAGCGGTTGAAGTAGTAAAAGCAAACCAAGGAGAAGAGGTGTTCGGACTGCCGGTGATGTTGTAATCCAGCGCGCCAGCGGAATAACTTTCAAAGTCGTCAAAGAAGGTCACGGGCTTTTGCTGCACTGTCAGCACTGCACCGGAACTGGTGGCGCTGCCGGCGGTGTTGGTGACGACGACGATGTAGGTGGCGGCACTGGCGTAGATGACGGGATTGATCGTCAAGCTGGATTGGGTCGCGCCGGAAATGTTCGCCCCATTTTTTTGCCATTGGTAGGCCGGACTGATTCCCTGGGAAAGCTGGACATTAAACGAAACGCTATTGCTGACGGTGATCAATTGGCTGACCGGTTGCACGCTGATGACGGGCGGGAGAACGACGGTCAAGGTGGCGACGGCGCTGGTGATGGCACCATAGTTATTGGTGATGATAACGGAGTAAGAACCAACGTTGGCCGACTGGGCGTTGGCCACGGTGTAGCTGGTGGCGGTGGCGCCGGAAAGGTTGCCGCCATTGAACAACCACTGATAAGCAAACGGCGCAGAACCGGTGGCGACGACACTGAAAACGGCATTGGAAGTTTGAGTGACTGTCTGGCTCTGCGGGGCCGTGCCGATGCCGGGCGGGGTCGGGACAGAATTGACGGTCAGGACGGCGGGCGGCGTACTGGTGACACTGCCGGCGGCGTTGGTGACAATGACGGAGTAGCTGCCGGCATTGGCGGGCTGGGCGTTGGTGAGGGTGTAGCTGCTGGCGGTGGCACCGGAGATGGAGCCGCCGTTATAGAGCCATTGATAGGTCGGAGAGGTGCCGGAGGCAGTCACAGAAAATGGGGCGTTGTCACCTTGATTGACATTCAAGTCCTGGGGCGAAGTGGTAATCGCCGGGGGAACAATAATAGACAGGGTCACTACTGAACTGGTGATGGAACCGATCGAGTTGGTGACGATGACCGAGTAAGAGCCGACGTTGCCGGTTTGGGCATTGGTCACGGTGTAACTGGAAGCGGTGCCTCCCGCGAGGTTGCCGCCGTTATAGAGCCATTGATAAGCCAGCGGAGCGGTGCCGGCGGCCACGACGGAAAAGGCCGGGTTTTGCCCCTGGTTCGCGGTCAGACTCTGCGGCTGAGTGGTGATGGATGGCGCAGAAGTTAGAACCGATCCCACGGAACGAATGGTGTTGTTGCCAAAATCCGCGATGACCAGGGAGCTGACGTTGTTGATGCTGATGCCCAGCGGAGAGAAGAACCGGGCGCTGGCGCCGGAACCATCGGCGCTGCCATAAACATCGGCCGATCCGGCGACAGTGACGACGACCCAGTTGGTGCCGGACGCGGAAATTTTCCGAATAGTGTGGTTGCCTGAATCAACTACATAAATATTCGTGCTGGCATCCACCGCGATGTTTTGCGGAAGGAAAAAACGAGCCACGTTATTGCTGGCATCCACGCTGCCATAGCTTCCCGCCAAGCCAGCCAGCGTGGTCACCACCCCGGCGGCGGTGACTTTGCGAATGGTGTGATTGCGGGTGTCGGCCACATAGAGGTTGCCCGCGACGTCGAGCGCCAGACCGCTGGGAGCATAAAACCGCGCGGCATTCGTGCCATTGCCCGCAACCCCGCTGTCAATATCACCGGAATAACCCGCAAACCCGGCAAGGGTGGTCACCAC
>CAIYOY010000152.1 GCA_903927905.1 uncultured Verrucomicrobiales bacterium
AAAGACGTTTTGAATAACTCTATAACCCTCTGTCTGGCCAAGCTGCTGCGGGTCACAGACCCGCGCTCCGATTTCTCGCATATTTTCCCATGGCTTGGCTGAAACCCGAGAGCTTGTTAAAACGTCCATATAACCACATGCACAAACGTTTTTTACGATTGGGATTTTGGGGTCTCATTTTTTTAGGATCAGTTCACCAAGCCAGGACGGCGGAGGCCGTGAAACCCAATATCATTTTTATCCTGGTCGATGATCTGGGCTTCGGGGATGTGGGGACTTTTTTCCAGAACGGGCGCAAAGCCCACGATCCGGGTAAACCGTGGCAAGCCACGCCGGGGCTGGATGCTATGGCGTCGGAGGGGATCAAGTTGACGGACCATTATTGTCCGGCGGCGGTCTGTGCGCCGTCCCGTGCTTCGCTTATACTCGGAGTGCATCAGGGACACGCCAATGTGCGTGACAGTCAATTCGACAAGGCGTTGGAAAATAATCACACCATCGCCACTGTGCTGAAACAGGCCGGTTATAGCACGGCGATTTTTGGCAAGTGGGGTTTGCAGGGCAAAGGACAGAATCCGACAATGTGGCCGGCTTATCCGACGAAGCGCGGGTTTGATTATTTTATGGGTTATGTCCGGCACGCCGACGGGCATGAGCATTATCCCAAGGAAGGGCCGCACCAGGGGAAGAAACAGATCTGGGAAAACAACCATGAAATCTCCGAACAACTCGACCAGTGTTACACGGCTGACCTGTTCGCCGCGCGCGCCAAAAAATGGATCCTGGACCAGCACGCGACCAATGCCGCGCAGCCGTTTTTTATTTACCTGGCCTTCGACACGCCCCATGCGGTGACGGAATTGCCGACGCAGGCTTATCCGGCCGGTAGCGGAGTGAAAGGCGGTTTGCTGTGGCTCGGTCAACCAGGGCACATGATCAACACGGCCAGCGGCCAGATAGATTCTTGGATGCACCCGGATTATGCCAAGGCCACGTTTGATAATGACGGCAATCCAGCCACACCCGAAGTCCCCTGGCCGAATGTTTATAAACGCTATGCGACGGCAGTGCGGCGGTTGGATGATTGTGTGCATGATGTGCTGCAACTGTTGAAAGATCTCCACCTGGACACGAATACGATGGTCGTTTTCTCCTCGGACAACGGACCTTCCATCGAATCTTATTTGCCGCAAAAATTCGCGGCGAATTTTTTCAACAGCTTCGGGCCGTTCGACGGCATCAAGCGCGACCTGTGGGAAGGCGGCTTGCGCGTGCCGACGATCGCCTGGTGGCCGGGCCACATCCCGCCAGGACGGACTTCGTCCCAACCGTGTCAATCGCACGATTGGCTGGCAACGTTTGCAACCTTGGCCGGGATGCCAGCGCCCGCGAGAAGCGATGGCGTGTCGCTGCTCCCCATGCTCACTGGCAGTGGCGAGCAACGCAAAGGAACAGTTTACTCGGAATATTTTAGCACGGGCAAAACGCCGAATTACCAGGAATTTGCCGCCGAACGGCGGGATCGCGTGAGGAATCAAATGCAGACTCTGCGGCTGGGCGATTATCAAGGGGTTCGCTACGACGTGAAGTCGGCTTCGGATAATTTTGAGATTTACAATGTGGCCACCGATCCGGGGCAACGAATCAATCTGGCTGCGCGTCCAGAGATGGTCGCGTTGCAACAGCAGATGAAAGATACGGTTTTGCGTCTGCGTCGACCGGATAGTGGCGCGGTCCGGCCTTATGATCAGGAGTTGGTTCCGTCGGTGACGGTGCGTTCGACTGAACCGGGTGTGCAATGGGCGGCGTATGAAGGAATATTCCCGTGGGTGCCGGAATTGACCACGCTGAAGCCGTCTTCCACCGGTGTGACCAATCATCCGACCGTTGGAGTTCGCGCGCTTGATAATAACGTCGGTTTGCTTTTCACCGGTTATTTGAACGTTCCGGAGGATGGTGATTACACCTTGTATTTGACAGCGGATACCGGGGCGTTGTTGCGAATCCACGAGGCAACGGTGATTGATGCGGATTTCGGTTATGTGGGGAACACGAAAAAAAGTGGCACGATACGTTTGCGAGCTGGGCGGCATCCGTTTCGGCTTTATTACGCAAGGAAAGCCAAAGGAGTTCCGATTTTGGATTTTGCGTGGAGCGGGCCGGGGTTTGAAATGCAGCGGGTGCCGGATAAGGCGTTTTCGCATGATGGGGCTGCTGAGGGACCGAGGTAGCCGTCTTAAAAGAAGGGCAAATTTAGCGCTGCGCGAAGAGAGTTCGACCTCACCCCAACCCTCTCCTCCAGGAGAGGGAGAAACATTCGCCGTCTTCGGTGACATTTTGCACTTTAAGTTCATTTGAACGTCAAATTAAAATAATGTCTGTGACAATTCCTGCTTCTAAATCTTTCCGCCCTGTGCTTCCATGGAAACTGATGCCCCGAATAATGAAACGAATTTTCTGCGCCGTTGCCGTCTTGTTGAGTGGCTCGTTGTTCGCTCTTTCCCCCATTGAATCGGTCAGGCCGAATGTTCTTATTCTGCTCGCGGATGACTTGGGGTTTTCTGATACCGGTTGTTACGGCGGCGAGATTGCCACGCCGAATCTGGATGCGCTGGCGAAGGATGGTTTGCGGTTCACGCAGTTCTACAATACAACCCGGTGCTGGCCGTCGAGGGCATCCATTCTCACGGGATATTATGCGCAGGAAGTGCGGCGCGATACGTTGCCCGGAATCAAAAGCGGAAACATCGGCACTCGCCCCGCTTGGGCCAAGCTTCTCCCGGCGATGCTCAAGCCGCTGGGCTATCGCACTTATCACTCGGGCAAATGGCATCTGGATGGGTTGCCGTTGAAAAATGGGTTCGATCATTCTTACTGTCTGCTGGATTACGACCGGCATTTTGCGCCGCGCCATCTGACCGAGGATGACAAGCCGCTTCCACCCGTGGCGGCGGGCAGCGGTTATTACAGCAGCACGGCCATCGCTGATCACGCGATCAAGTATTTGAAGGGGCACGCGAAGCAACATCCGTCCGAGCCATTTTTCGCTTACGTGGCTTTTATTGCACCGCATTTTCCGTTGCAGGCACCGGCGGCGGACATCGCGCGTTATCAGGACAAATATCTTTCCGGCTGGGACGCAATGCGGGATGAACGCTGGCAAAGGATGGAGAAATTGGGCATCGGCGGCAGCACGCTTTCGTCGATTGAGCGAAGTCTTGGGCCGCCGTATGCGTTCCCGGATGCGATCAAAAAACTCGGCCCGAACGAAATCAATCTTCCCCTGCCCTGGAATACTTTGAACATGGCGCAGCAGAAATTTCAGGCCGATAAAATGTCTGTCCACGCCGCGATGGTGGATCGGATGGACCGGGAGATCGGCCGCGTCATCGCACAGGTCAAGGCCATGGGGGCACTGGATAACACGCTGGTGTTTTTTCTTTCCGACAACGGCGCGAGCGCGGAGATGATGGTGCGCGGGGATGGCAACGATCAAACAGCCGCGCCCGGCAGCAGCGCGACTTTTCTGAGTCTCGGGCCGGGTTGGTCGAGTATGGCCAACACGCCCTTTCGCCGTCACAAGACGTGGGTCCATGAAGGTGGTATTTCCACGCCGTTGATCGTTCATTGGCCGCGCGGAATCACGGCGAAGGGAGAATTGCGCAATACGCCGGGTCATATCATTGATCTGGTGCCGACGATTCTGGAGGTGGCCGGTGGCAAAAAATCTGCGACCGCACCGCCCGCGCCGGGGAAGAGTTTGGTGCCGTTGTTCGCCAAGGATGGCACGGTGACGCACGAGACCATCTGGTGGCTGCACGAGAAAAATCGCGCCTTGCGCGCCGGAGATTGGAAGATCGTGGCCGCCGGGGAGGATAGTCCGTGGGAGCTTTACAATCTGGCCACCGATCGTTCTGAATCGAAAAATCTGGCCAAGGAAAATCCGGCGAAAGTTCAGGAGTTGGCGGAGAAGTGGAAACGGGAGACGGAAGCTTACAGCGCTTTGGCTCGGAAAGAACCGTAGAAGAAAATTCGAAGCACGAAAATCGAAATCCGAAACAAATAGGAAATTCCAAATTTCAAAGACTGAGCCCTCGGGGCGGCAGAAATTTTTTGGAGAGGGAACCTTTATTTGGCTTAATTTACCTTTATTTACCTGAATTTGTCTTAATTTCCTTGAGGAAAAGACCGGATTTTCCACCCGCGAAACACGCAAAATACGCGAAAAGGGGACACGAGTCAGCGGGTTAAAGAATGGGTTGGAGCGGACGAGGTGTTTTTGATTCCCGGCCCGGTTCTGGATTTCAGATTCCATTGTCTCCCTTTCCATGTTGCAAACCGTAATGTAATCACTTCATTATGTCAAGAGGAAATAAAACGAAAACTCGAAATCCGAAGCTCGAAGCACGAAACAAATTTCAATGAGGGAAATTTAAAATCCCAGGCCAGCCGAATGGAAAACCCACACGCATGATAAAACATGACAATAACACGCACTGACCCCTTCCTCGGTGTGTAAACCTTCTTGACGTTCCAAGAAACGCGGATTTAATTTCGACATATGAATTCTTTTGAAAACCGCCCGTTTTATATCGGTCTTGTCCTGTGGTTGCTGGTCTTGGCAATGAGTATTCCTCTATTTTGTGCGTGCGTTTCCAAAACCATGGGAACACCCGTTTGCCTTATCAATCTGCGCCGTATTAATTCTGCCAAGGAGCAGTGGGCGTTGGAGAA
>CAIYOY010000153.1 GCA_903927905.1 uncultured Verrucomicrobiales bacterium
GGCAAATTTTTTCCTGCTCTGGCTCTCACCCTCCTCGCGGCCAACCTCTTTTCTCCCACAGCCCGCGCCGAAGAGCATCACGCCACCCGCCTCGGCAATCCCGCCACCCGCTTTGCCCCCACCATGCACAGCATCGAAGATTTGCGCGACCGCTTTCGCAATCCCAAACTCCGGCCCGACTTCGCCGAAGTCCTCCGTCAATGGGGTTGGAAGGGCGACACCAACGATCTCTTCGTCGCCGGCCTTTCCAACAAAGTCACCGAAGTCGAAATCCCCGTCGGCGCCGTCATGCCCTTCATGTCCTCGCGCGACGACGGCAAACCAATCTGCCTGCGCAACGTTTACTGGGAGGGCCAGGCCCCCGTTTCCGCCTACGCCTTCAAATTCACCTCCAACGGCCGCCGTTACCGTTGCGTCATCCCCAAGCCGTGCAGCAACTTCTTCCTCGAAGACCTTGGCCCCGAACCCAAACCCCGTCTTGTCCTCAACTGTTCCGCGCCGGAAAAAATTCCCGTCGGCCGCCCGGTTAAAATTTGTTTGACACTGCAAAACACCGGCAAAGTCACCGAATCCAACATCTCCCTGACCCTGCCGATCCCCGCCACCGCCACGGTCTCCAATGTCACGGCCGCCGGCGTCGCCGCCACCAACTTGATCACCTGGCAGATCGCCCGCCTCGAACCCAAAGACTTCGCCGAAGTCTGCGCCACCTTCGCTCCGCCGCCGATGGGCGTCCTCGATTTTCAACCCACCGCCACCGGCGCGCACTCCAAGCCCGCCGCCTGTGAGTGTCAGACCAAAATCTTTGGCATCTCCGCCATCCTGCTGGAAAAAGCCGATGATCCCGATCCCGTTTCCATCGGCGATTCCACCACCTACACCGTCAAAGTCACCAACCAGGGTTCCGCCGATGATTCCAACGTGCAAGTTGTCGTCACCATCGCGCCCGAGCTTGTCCCCGTCACCACTTCGGAAGGAAAAATAGACGGCCAGATCGTCACCCTTCCCGTTGTTCCAAAACTCGCCGCCAAACAAGTCGTCAGCTACAAAATTGTGGCCAAAGGCGTCAAAGCCGGCGACGGCCACACCAAATTCACCTTGTCTTCCGATATCCTCAAATCCCCCATAGATGCCGAAGAAAGCACCACCGTTTATTAAATATACGATGCGAATTTGAACACTGTCCTTATAACCGTTACGAACCGTGGACTTAAATCAGACCAGTCGGCTGGATACGATTCTCCCTCTCCGCTCCATCGGATGGAGGGGAGAGGGCACCGCGAGCGGTGCAGCAACCAACCGTACTGACTGCCGGGGTGAGGTGAGGTTTTCTCATTTCCAGATTCCCACGCTCGTCTTCTGTTTAGCCCTCGTCAGCTTCATCCTCGCCAGCTGCGCCACCGCGCCTCCAAAACCCTCCGACCCCGCCAATCTTACTGCCAAAATCCGCGCACTTGCCCCGACCATTGACCCTGCCGAAGCCGCGCTCACCGCTGACATCGCTGTCCATTACCCGCAGGAACTCGCCCGCGCCTACCACGCCGTCCGTCCCGCTGGTTTCAACAACATGCTCATTAACCTCGGCATCCACCCGCGCGGCCTCTGCTTCCAATGGGCCGATGATCTCACCATAAAATTGATGACCCTCCATCTTCGCACCCTTGAACTTCACCGTGGCGTCGCCCACCTCGGCAACGTCCACGAGCACAGTTGCGTGGTCCTCACCGCTCCCGGCCAATCCTTCGACGATGGCATTGCCCTCGACGCCTGGCGACACGCCGGTCACCTTGCCTGGGCCACCGTGAAAATGGATAAATACCCGTGGAAAGAAGTCATCCTCGACCCCGAATACCAAACCGACCTCCGCACCGCCGCCCAAAAAATGGAAGTCGCCAAATAAATCAAGCAGTCATCAGCTATTCTTTCATGGCGGCAAAAAGATGCGCCGTGGTTAATATCGTTTATTATAATCTTCGTGCGAACCGATCCATTGCCACACAAATTCATGGCCTATGAATATGCCAACTGCCCGGTAGCTATTGCCTACGCGGACTGACCAGTTTGGTTTGCCGATGGATTTAAAATGAAGCGAAGGATGAAAGGCGTTTTCCGACCAGAATCTATAATTTTTACGCGCCACCTCTTTGACCTCTTGGGGAAGATCCTGATAGAGCCGCCAGAAGTCAGGTGTGCCGCGGCTCTGGATTTTCACAGCTTTGCTTTGAGCGGAGCGCAACGCCCTGCCTCGTAATCCGCCGCCGTCGCCTCATTCAAAATATGAAGCTTGCCGGCCTGCGCATCGGCTTTCATTTGCCGATCCCATTCATCATCCTCCCAAGCGCAAAGCCCGGCCATCAACTCTGCCCGTTCCTCGAGGCTGAGTTGGGCAATGGCATCTCTAATCTCTGCTACTGTGCTCACATCAGCATAATAATCTTCCTGGCAAAACAGCGCAACCATAATGGATTCTCACGAGCCTCTGCTCGATTGTGCGCTTTTCGCGCTCCTTTCGTCTTTCGCAACACCACGCCCCTCCTCCCCCATTTTGCAATCCGCAATCCGAATTCCGCAATAGATTGCGCCATTTTGTCCCACCCCATCCCACAAATTTCCCGTAAAAATCCTTGTCACAGCCCCTTCGACTCGGTAGCTTCACGCCCCTATGAAAGTAGATTTTTACGGCCACGTTCGCCAATATAACAACATCAAGTCTGAAATTGATGCCAACATCAACACCGTCATCCAGAGCGGCCAATACGTTCTCGGCCCCATGCTCAAGAAATTTGAGGGTGAATTCGCCACTTATAGCGGCACCAAATACGCCATCGGCCTCGGCAATGGCACCGACGCCATCTGGCTCGCCTTGATGGCCTACGGCATCGGCGCCGGTGACGAATGCATCACCAATGCCAATACTTTCTTCGCCACCGCCGAAGCCATCTGGATCGCCGGTGCCACCGCCGTCTTGATTGATTGCGATCCCAAGACCAAGTGCATTGACCCCGCCAAGATCGAAGCCGCCATCACGCCGAAGACCAAGGCCATCATCCCCGTCCATCTTTACGGCCAATGCGCCGACATGAAGGCCATCCGCGCCATCGCCGACAAACATAAACTCATCGTCATCGAAGACAACGCCCAAGCCATCGGCGCGGCCGGCAACGGTTTCAAAATCGGCGAATTGAGCGATGCGACCGCGACCAGCTTCATCATCCAAAAGAACCTCGGCACCTTCGGCGACGGCGGTGCTTTGATCACCAACAATGCCAATGTGGACACCACCGTCCGCAAGCTGCGCAATCACGGTTCCAACGCCCGCAACGTTCACAGCTTCGGTTTCAACAGCCGCTTGGACGACCTCCATGCCGGTGTCGTCAGCGCCAAGCTCAAGCACATTGATAAATGGAACGATAACCGCCGCAAACTCGCCGCGCGTTACACCGCCGGCCTCAAAGGCGCGAAACATTTCACCCTGCCGTACGAAGTACCCGGTTCCCGCCACGTCTATCATCTCTACGTCGTCGAAACCGTCGTCGCCTCCAAGCGTGACGCGTTCGTGAAATTCCTGAATGACAATCAGATTGATGCCAAGACCCATTACTCCATCGCCATTCATCAACAGGCCGGCTATCCGTGGGGCAAAAATGCCCGCACCGTCGGCACCCTGACCAACGCCGAATACAACGCCGCCGCCTGCGTCTCCCTCCCGATGTTCCCGGAACTCCGCGAAGACGAAGTGGACGCCGTCATCGCCAAATGTCTCGAATGGGACAAGGCGCAAGGTTAATTAATTCCCGGAGCGGCGGTCATCTGACCGCCGCTCTTTTTTTAGGTTTGATTCCGATTTTCACTCTTCACCCTCACGCTCACTTTTAATTTATGAAGCAATATACAGTTCAAGTCGTCGGCATGGGCAAGCGTGGCATGCACCAC
>CAIYOY010000154.1 GCA_903927905.1 uncultured Verrucomicrobiales bacterium
CGATGGCTCCAATCAATCCAATGCCCAGCCCCATGAAGCTCGAATGCATCGTCTCAGCCTGGCCGCGTAAAATCAGATGGCTTCCATGCGGCAAAGTCTTTTCTGTTTCCGCCAGTATGGGTCGCAAATCGTCCAGCACCCCGCCCAAGTCGCGTCCACTAACTGAACCGAAAACATCAATCACTGGCACCGCATTATAATGGCTGAAAACCGGCGAACCGTTGGTTCGGGTCAAAGTGGCGACATTGGCCAGCACCTGGCCATCGCCGCGACCCGGCACGCCACGGCTTACTGGCAGGGAGCGGAGTGACGCCATTGAATCCAAGGCTCGTTCCGGTGCGCGCGCATTGATCAAATATTGCACGCCGAAAGTGGAATCGAGCCAGTAAGCGGCCTGTACTTGGCCGCTTCCACTCACGCTCAGCAGCACGGAATTGGCCACGTCTGCCTCGCTCAAACCAACGGTTGCGGCTTTGCTGCGATCCACGTCAATTTTCAGCTTGGGCAAATCGCCTGGCTGCTGCACGCGAATGTCCACCGCGCCGGGAATCTTCCGCATTTTTTCAGCCAGCTTCGCGGCGATGAGCCGGTTCTTGGTCCGATCCCAGCCGGTGATCTGAATATTCAAAGGTGCCGGAATGCCGAAGTTCAAGGTCTGACTCACGATGTCCGCCGGGAGAAAATAAAACATCACACCGGGAAACTCGCGGTTGAGCTGTTGCCGCAGCTTGCGGATATAGGTGTCCGTCGGAGCATGTCCTTCCTTCAGCGAAATCAGGATGTCCGCGTCCCCGGCGCCGATCAGGCCGTTATTGCTGTAGCTGAGCGCGATGCCGGAATTGGGGATACCGATATTGTCAAGCATATCACCCGTGTCCTTCGCGCCGATGGTCCGCCGGATGGCTTGTTCCACATGCTCCACCACCGCCGCTGTTTCTTCCACCCGCATGCCGGTTTGGGCGCGCAAATGCAAACGGATCTGGCCGGCATCCACGTTGGGGAAAAAGTCCTGACCCAAAAACGGCACCAACAACCACGATCCCAGACACAGCGCCAGAAAGAGCAGGGAGAACAACACCTGCCGTTTTAATACTGCGGCCAGCAATCCCTGGTAGCCATTGCGGAATTTGTCAAAACCGGACTCAAAGCCGTCTTGAATCGCGGCCAGTGGTCGCATCCACGGGGCCATCTTTTTCTGATGATCATGCCCATGGGTGTGTTCCTCGTAATAATTGTAATTCCGATAAAACCACAAAACCAACGTCGGAATCAGCGTCCGCGAAAGGACATAGCTCGCAAGCATCGCGAAGACCACCGCCTCGGCCAGCGGCACAAACAAATAGCGGCCCACGCCCGTGAGGAAAAACATCGGCACAAACACGATGCAAATGCACAACGTGGAAACGAACGCGGGCAGGGCGATTTCCTGCGCGCCATCCAAGATCGCCTGTTCCAGCGGTTTGCCCAGCGCCATTTGCCGGTGGACGTTTTCAATTTCCACCGTCGCATCATCCACCAAAATGCCGACCGCCAAGGCCAATCCGCCCAGAGTCATCAGATTGATCGTTTCGTGCAAAGCGCTGAGAATGGCCAGCGAACTGATCACCGAAAGCGGGATGGAAAGCGCGATAATCAACGTGCTGCGCCATGAGCCGATGAACAGCAAAATCATCAATGCGGTCAAGGCCGCCGCCACCACGCCTTCCTTCATCACCCCATTGATTGCGGCGCGCACGAACAACGATTGATCGGCGAATTCGGCCACATCCATGCCCGGCGGCAGCGTGCTCATGACCGACGGCATGATTTCTTTGACACCTTTCACCACTTTCAACGTCGAGGCCGAACCGCTTTTGAGCACTGTCAATAATGCTCCGCGCACTCCGTTCATGTGGACGATGTTTTGTTGCGGCGCGAATCCATCGCGCACCTGGGCCACATCGCGCACATAGATGGTCGCGCCATTCATGGTCTTGATGGGCAGGTCGTTCATCTCCTTCAACACCTTGGTGTTGCTGTTCAATTCCAGATTATATTCGGTCGCACCGATCTTGGCGGTGCCGCCGGGGAGAATCAGATTTTGCGAGGCGATGGCGGTGACCACGTCCTGGGGCGAGAGATTTTTCGATTTCAACGCCGGCAAGTCCAAATCCACGGACACCAAGCGCGCCCGACCGCCGTACGGCCAGGGCAGGGTGGCGCCCCGCACCAGCGCCAGGCCGACACGCACTTGATTTTGCGTCAAATCATACAGCTCCTGTTCCGACATCCGTTTACTGGTCACGCTGTATTGTAAAATCGGCACCGTGGAAGCGTTGTAACGAATGATCAGGGGCGGCACCTGTCCCGGCGGCATCTGCCGCAACACCGTCTGCGCGATGGCGGTGATCTGGGCCACGCCGGCATCCACGGACGCTCCGGCCTGAAGAAAAACTTTGATGATGCCCACGCCATTGTAGGAGGTGGATTCGAGATGTTCGATGTCGTTGACCGTGGTGGTCATGGCCCGTTCATCGTTGATCACAATGCGCTGTTCCATTTCCTGCGCGTCCAAGCCGGTGTTCTGCCAGATGATGCTGACGACGGGGATATCAATGGACGGAAAGATGTCCGTCGGCGTGTTCAACAGGATGAACGGCGTCAACAGCACCAAAACTATCGCCGCCACCACGAAGGTGTAGGGTCGGCGCAGCGCTAAACGTACTATCCACATATATTGTCGTCGGGTAATTTCTAAGGCCGGAGCAAGCCTTTCACAACATCTATATCATGACGCTGTCCACCCCGCATAAACCAATACAAGTTTACTTCTTGATTGATATGATATAGATATTAATAACCATGGAATTACGTCATTTACGCTACTTTATGACTGTGGCCGAGGAACTCAGCTTCCGTCGCGCTGCCGAACGCCTCCACATGGCCCAGCCGCCATTGAGCGTCCAGATCAAAACGTTGGAGGATGAATTGGGCGTCCGGCTTTTTGATCGTTCCACCCGCTCTGTTAGTTTGACTGCCGCTGGAGAAGTTCTTCTGAAGGAATCTCGCCTCGTCCTCGCCGCCGCCGAACGCGCGGGACAACACACCCGCAACGCCGAACACGGATTGGTCGGCACCTTGCGCATCGGTGTTTTGGCACCGAACACCACCGCCAGCCTGGCCAAAATTCTCCGCTCTTATCGCCTGCAATATCCGGGCGTTCAATTTTTGCTGAACCAACTGACTTCGATGGAACAGCTTCATGCCTTGCGCGCCAACACCCTCGACGTCGGCATCTTGCGCCCGCCGATCATGTTTCCGGAACTTGAATCCCGTTTCGTCGAAAAATCTCCGATGGTGCTGGCTCTTCCGGCGGGGCATCGGCTGGCCAAAAAAGGTGAAATTGAATGGGAAGATTTTCACAACGAACCCATGGTCATGGTGCATCCGACATTGCAGCACGGATACTATGACGGTTTTCTCAGCCTCTGCACCAAAGCAGGGGCGCGGCCCATTGTCGGGCAATATGCCAACGATATTAATTCCAAAATGTGGCTCATTTCCGCCGGTTTCGGATTGGGGCCGACCAGCAAATCCATGACCGAGATAAAACGCCCTGGGCTGGTCTTTCGCGAACTGCCTCCCGGCCTGCCCATGGTGCAAACCAACCTCGCTTGGAACCGATCCAACAACTCGCTTTTGCTCCGCAACTTTCTGCAATGCTTTGGTGAGGCTCAGGAGGAGTGATTTTACACGCTCAACGCGCAAATAAATTCCGCCAGCCCCCAAATCATTACGATAAGCGGTAGTCGGCTATTTTGACGGAGCGCGGGTCTGTGACCCGCAGCAGCGTGAAATGGTAAAGATGCTTTGAATCACTCCACACCTTCTGCC
>CAIYOY010000155.1 GCA_903927905.1 uncultured Verrucomicrobiales bacterium
CAATCTGGAAATTAAAGACGGCGAATTCATGGTGTTGGTGGGGCCTTCGGGATGCGGCAAGTCCACCACGCTGCGGATGATTGCCGGTTTGGAAAAGATTACGGATGGGACGATTGAGATTGGCGGCAGTGATGTCAATGAGGTTGAGCCGAAGAATCGTGGCATCGCAATGGTGTTTCAAAATTATGCGCTTTACCCGCACATGACCGTTTTTGAAAATATGGCTTTCAGCTTGAAGCTGGCGGGAAAGGACAAGGCTTTCATCCGCGAAACTGTCAAGCAGGCGGCGGCCACGCTGGGCCTTGATCAAATCCTGGATCGCAAGCCGCAAGCTCTCTCCGGCGGGCAACGGCAACGGGTGGCTTTGGGTCGGGCCATTGTCCGGAACCCCAAGGTTTTTCTTTTTGACGAACCGCTTTCCAATCTCGACGCCAAGATGCGCGTGCAGATGCGCACGGAAATCATCCGCCTTCATACCCAGCTTAAGACCACGATGATTTATGTGACGCACGATCAGGTTGAAGCCATGACCATGGGCGACCGGATTTGTGTCATGCGCGATGGGGTCATCATGCAGGTGGCCGATCCCCTCACCCTTTATCGTGAGCCGCAGAATTTGTTTGTTGCTGGATTCATCGGCAGTCCGCCGATGAATTTGTTGACTGGCCGAATTCAGCGCCGACGGGAGGAACTTTGTTTTGTCGAAGAAGGCGATTCGGAGCCGCTCGTCATTCCCATGCGCGGAAAGATGGAAAAGCTGGCCACGCCTTATCTGAATAAACGCGTGGTCTTCGGCATCCGACCGGAGCATCTCAATTCCGCGATCAAAGATCCGTCGCATATCGCCGCTAGTTTCAATGTCGAGTTCGCCGAACAA
Organism: uncultured Verrucomicrobiales bacterium; assembly: GCA_903927905.1. GTDB lineage: Bacteria > Verrucomicrobiota > Verrucomicrobiia > Limisphaerales > Palsa-1400 > CAIYOY01. The sequence continues at coordinate 878 of CAIYOY010000155.1, forward strand.
ATGGGCGCGGAATCCATCATCCATCTCCAGGCTGGCAGTCATCGCCTGACAGCGCGCCTTTTCGGCGAACATTTCCATCCGGCTGGAGAACGATTCACCGCTTTTCTGGACTTGGAGAAAGCGCATTTGTTTGATGCAGAGCCGGAAAAGGTCATTTCATAGGAGTGCGAAAAATCTTTTGTCGGCAAACCGGAACTATTACACTGCGGTAGCTATGTCAGTTGCCTTTGCCGATAAAATTGAAATGCAGCATGTGCTCTTCGCTGAGTTGTCGAGCATGTTCGGTCGCGAAGTCCCGCTGTATGACAAATCTCTCCTGGTCAATAAAGCCTGCAATCAGACCGTGTGCGCGCTCCTGTCGCAAATCCATACCGGCTTCAGTTTGTCCGAGGCGCAACTCGATAAAACCAGCGGTGAACGCCACGGTGCCATCCGCATCGGCAAGCCGTCCGAGTATCGTTGGGTCGCAGGGTTTTTCGCGGCCTTTGCGCTGGAGCCGCATAATTACTACGACATGACCAATGTCGGCAGCAAAAGCCAACCCATCGTGGCCACCGCTTTTCGTTCCTCCATCAATCCCGAGCATCGTGTTTTCTGTTCGCTGTTGATGACCGATTATTTTGATCCGGAAACGCGGGGGCGAATTGAATCTATCCTCGCTCCGCGTGAAGTTTTTTCAGCCAAAGCCCAGGAGTTGATTTTAAAAAATCAGAAACAAGGCGGTTTAGACTGGAACGACGCGAAAGAATTGATCAAGGAAGGTGTGACCCGGATTTTCAAATGGACCGGTCAAGCCAAGGATTTTCAACTTTACCAAGATCTGTGCAAAGCGGGTTTCAAGATTGCGGCGGACATCGCCTGTTTTGAATCGCATCATCTGAATCATCTCACGCCCAATACGTTTTGTATGGAGCTTTATACCGGCGCGATGAAGTTCTGCATGGGAGAAATGGACGCCGCCACGCATCTGGCCAGCGCGCAACAAGCGCTTGATCGGCTCGCCAAATTTGCCGACCGCGACTACATGAAACTGCACTTCAAACATTTGAGCAGCGAAGCTATTCAGGCTTTTGGACACGGGAATCTCTCTGCCAGTGGCACCAAAGAATTAGCAGCGAAATTGAATAGTCGTTTACAGAAACCCGATCTCGATTTGCGCAAACTAAAGCACTCCGGCTTCAAGGACTTCACTGAAGGCCCTCCCGAAGGCACGCCGATTTTGCTGCGCCAGGATGCGTATAAAGCATTGACTGAACCGGTTATCTTTCGTCAACCGGATGGCACCACCATCAACGCCGAGCACACCGCGCGTTTCGGCGAAATCGAACAACGCTTCTACGCCACCACGCCAAAGGGTCGCAAACTGTATGACGAATGCCTGGCCGCCGGCGAAGCGGCTCGCGCGAAAAAGGGAGATTTTGCCGCCTGCTTTGCGCCTTTCCCGAAAACGCTCAGCGCTCTGTTGGACCAAAAACTCGTTTATGGCCGTTACACCGCCACAAAAAAGGGGCTTGCCGCCAAGCCGGTTAAAACAACCGACCTTGATGAATTGATCAAGCAGGGCTACGTGGAATACGAAGGTCTGCGCTACGAAGACTTCCTGCCTGTAAGTGCCGCTGGTATTTTCGCCTCCAACCTCGGCCAATACGGCACCAAATCCAGCGCGTCCGCCAAACCAGTTTACACCCAAAAAATGCTGGAAGATATCATGGGTAAAAAGATCATTGATACCAATCAGCTCTATCACGATTTGCAGGCTCAATCGGTCCGGCAGGCATATCATGATTTGGGTTTGCCGGCGAATAATTCCTGAAATACCCATTATGTTTAAATCGCTCATTGGCCTGTTTTTGATTTGCTTGACACAATTTGTTGGCACCGCAGCGCCGCAACCGCTTTCCATCAATTTCGACCAGATCAATTTCGACCAGACAAATGTCCCCACCACCCTGCAACTGGTTTCCGTCAAAAAAATCTGGCACGGCGACAAACACAACGCCTTCACCGACCTCATTCGCTATAACGACCAATGGTTCTGTACCTTTCGCGAATCCGCCGCGCACGTCGGCGGCAACGGAAAAATCCGCGTCCTCACTTCCAATGACGGCTACAAGTGGGAATCAGCGGCGCTGTTGAGCGAGGAAGGCATTGACCTGCGCGACCCCAAATTTTCCATCACCCCGGATCAGCGCCTGATGCTGTCGCTTGGAGGCTCGGTTTACGAAAACAAGGTCTTGAAAGAACGCCAATCGCGCACCGCCTTTTCCAAAGATGGCAAAAACTGGACCACCCCGCAGCGCATTCTGGAAAAAGGCGACTGGCTTTGGCGCGTCACCTGGCACAAGGGTACCGCCTACGGCATTGCTTACACCTCGGGAAAACCGGACCAGACCAAAACCAACCGTCACGCCGGCATGACCATTAAACTGGTGGCGAGTGACGATGGCATCAATTTCCACACTGTGACAAAACTTGCGGTGACCGACTCCCCCAACGAATCCACCGTGCGCTTTCTGGAAAACGGCGATTGCGTTGCACTCGTCCGGCGCGAATTAGGCGACAAAGAAGACTGGATTGGCCATAGCTCCGCCCCGTACACCGATTGGCAATGGCACCCGGCCGGAATGCATATCGGCGGGCCAAACTTCATCATCCTGGCCAACGGCAAAATGCTCGCGGCCGGACGCGAAATGCACCCGGGCAAATTGGCCAACAAAACATTCGTGGGCAGCATGGATTTGGAATCCGTCCACTCCGACCTCGTCTTGCCGAGCGGCGGCGATTGCAGTTACCCCGGCATGGTCTGGCATAAAGGACTGCTTTGGCTGAGCTACTATTCCTCCCACGAAGGCGCCACCGACATCTATCTGGCCAAAATCCATCTGTCCAAAGTGCGCTTTTAACTGCGACGTAGCGCCGATTGTCAATCGGCAGCGGGCATTTTGGAACGGTCACCTTATTAACTTGTAGCAATGTACGAATACCCCCGCGCTCCTTTTTAATCCAAGAAATAGATGGTTCTTCCGTCGCAGACAGGTAAACTGTCCGACTTTAAATGGCTACATTCCTTGCTGCTACTGACATTGTTGTCTCGTACAACGAACGCGTTATCATTGATAGCGCGACCATGGGCTTTGAAGAGGGCGATCGCGTCGGTCTCGTCGGACGCAACGGCAGCGGCAAAACCACTTTCCTGAAAATTCTCGCCGGCCTGCAATCACCTGATGGCGGCGAAGTGGTCAAACGTCGCGGCCTCGTCACCAGTTATCTCTCCCAGGATTTCACTCTGAACCCGGCCAAAAACGTCGGCGAAAATATTCGCGAAGGCGGCCAGCATGTCCTCGATCTCATCACCGAATTCGAATCCCTCCCGCATGATTCGACCCGGCACGACGAACTTGAACAACGCATCCACGCACTGGACGGCTGGACTTTGGATCAACGCATCGAAACCGCCATCTCGCACCTGAACTGTCCGGCGGCCGATCGCGACGTGGCAACCCTTTCCGGTGGCGAAAAACGCCGCGTGGCCATGTGTCGCGCCATCGTCTCGCAGCCGGATTTTCTGATCCTGGACGAACCGACGAACCATCTCGATCCCGAATCCATTGAGTGGGTGGCCGACTTTCTGGAAAATTTTCACGGCGCGTATCTAGTCGTGACGCATGACCGCTATTTTCTTGATCGAGTGGCGAAAAGCATCGTCGAACTGTACAACGGAAAATTTTTCCGGCACAACGGCAACTACACCGATTATCTACTGGCCAAGGCGGAACGTCAGGAATCCGATGCCACCATCGAACACAAGCGTCAGATGTTTTTGAAAAAGGAACTGGCCTGGGTCCGGCAGGGTCCGCGCGCGCAACGCAGCAAGCAAAGCAATCGGTTTGACCGGTATTACGAGACGGCGGCGCAGGAAGTGAACGCGCCGGAAGAAGATGTGGAGCTTTGCATTCCGCCACCGCCGCCGCTGGGCAATCGCGTGGTCGAGGCTACTAATCTGGGCATGGAACTGGGTGGAAAAACGTTGTTCAAAAATTTCAGTTTTGTTTTTGAAAACGGCCAGCGCATCGGCATCGCCGGACGCAACGGCCTCGGCAAAACCACTTTGCTCCGCACCATCATCGGCCAGATGAACCCGACCGAAGGCACCGTAAAAACCGGCCAATTGACGAAATTTAATTACGTGGATCAAAACCGCCTGCAACTGCGCGAGGAACGGACCGTCCTCGAAGAAGTCAGCGACGGCAACGAATTCGTCATTTTCGGCGAGGGCAAAATTTCCCTGCGCGCGTATCTCAAGCGTTTCCTTTTCACCGACGAACGCATCAGCACGCAGGTAAAATATCTTTCCGGCGGCGAACGCAGTCGGCTGCTGCTGGCCCGCGTCTTGAAGCATGGCGGAAATTTCCTCATTCTCGACGAACCAACCAACGACCTCGATCTGCCCACGTTGCGCGTGTTGGAAGAAGCCTTGATCGCGTTCCCAGGCGTCGTTTGTGTCGTCAGCCATGACCGCTATTTCCTCAATCGCGTTTGCACCGATGTCCTGGCTTTTGAAGGCGACGAACGCATCGCGCACAGTGTCGGTAATTACGATTATTATCTGGAAAAACGTTCTCGCAAGACCGCAGTGGTAAAGGTGGCACCCGTGGAAAAACCGACCCCGGTAAAAGCCCCATCTGGCTCCCGCTCCAAAAAAATGTCCTTCAAGGACAAGCATGAACTGGAAGGCATGGAAGCAAAAATCCACACGGTGGAAGCAGACATCGCGCGCATCGAAAAAATCTTCGCCTCCCCGGATTTTCACCGCACTCACGCCACCCAAACCAAAGATCTCACCGCCGAGTTGGCCGCGGCTAAAGATAAATTGGCCAAACTTTTCAACCGCTGGGAAGACCTGGAAGCGATTCGCGCTGAATCGGCCACATAAAACTGATTTATTGTAGCAGCCAACGTGAGTTGGCTCATATTTCTCCGGAAACAGAGGCAAAAATTAGAGCCAATTCACATTGGCTGCTACCTTAACATGGGCTGTTAGGCCTTCTTGACCTTCACCTTATGTCCCTTGATCTCCGCGCGATTTAATTTTGCGATGATGCTGTTGGCGTGTTCCGAGGCCACGTCCGCAAAAAGATGCCGCTCCCGGACATCCACGGTGCCGACAACTTTTCCGGGCAACCCGGTTTCACCCGCGACCGCATTGACAATGTCAATCGGCGCAATCCCCTGCTGTTCGCCCAAGCTCATCCAGAGACGCGTTTGTTCATCCGGCGTCTTGCGGCTCGGCTTGCCTTTGAGTTTCGGTTCGGTCTTCGTCGTTTCTGGTTTCACCGACGCCATGATTTCATCATCCGTAAAAGTTTTTTCCGCCGTCGGCTCTGCGGCGGCAGGGGCGGAAGGTTTTGGAGCAACCGCGACCGGCTTGGCCACTACTGGTGCCGGGGCTTTGGCCGGGGCAGGTGCGGGCGCAGACGGTTTGGTAACAACCGCTGTTGAGGGCGCTGGTTTAATCGGTGCCGGAGCAGGCCGGGCCGGAGGTGCCGGACGGCGCAATTCCCGTTCACCATACGACGCGCGCGGGCCACGATCGTCAAAACGACCGGGACGTTCTTCACGGCGATTATCATAGGTCGGGCGGCGATCAGAAAACCGTTCCTGCCGGTCATCACGGAACGGCGGACGTTCTTCCCGTTGCGGGCGATCATATTCTTCCACGCGCCCGGGCGGTTTGGCCGCGCCTTCACCCTGCTGCAACAAATGGATCAAGGCTGATGCAATGTCCGTCGAACTATGGCCTTCTTCCAACAACCGTTCGACCAGACCATCGCTCCGTTTAAATTCCCCGCCAGTCAACAACAGGCGAAGCTTGCCCAAAAATTGATTTTCCCGCGCTTCCTCCACCGCGCCTTCCGTGGGCATGTTCAAACGCTGAATGCGAACATTGGTATAACGCTCGATATTGCGGATCTGAAATAATTCGCGACCCGCAACGAAAGAAATCGCCCGCCCGCTGCGCCCGGCGCGACCCGTCCGCCCGATGCGATGCACATAATCTTCCGGGTCATAGGGCAAATCGTAATTGAAAACCACCTGCACATCGTCAACGTCAATGCCGCGCGCGGCGACATCGGTGGCAACGAGAAATTCCAGGCCGGATTTGCGGAACTTGTTCATCACGCGATCACGCATGTTCTGTGTCATGTCGCCGTGCAACCGATCAGCCATGTAACCCTGCGCTTCCAGCGCGTCCACCAAGTCATCCACCATGCGCTTGGTATTGCAAAAAATGATCCCGAGCTTGAGATCGTGGATGTCAATCAGCCGTGTCAACAAATCAATCTTGTTCCGGCGGTCCACTTCGTAATAAGACTGGTCCACCGTCGGCACCGTCATGGCTTTTTGCTCGATGCGCACTTGTTGCGGGGCATTGGAATATTTTTCGATCAACTGCTGGATCGGGCGCGGAATCGTGGCCGAGAAGAAAACGGTCTGGCGCGCTTTCGGCGTGGATTGCAAAATCAATTCGATATCGTCGCGGAACCCCATGTTCAACATCACATCCACTTCATCCAAGACCACCATTTTAAGCGCTTCCAATTTCAGCGTCCCGCGCCGCATGTGATCCATCACCCGTCCCGGAGTGCCGATGACGATATGCGCGCCTTGACGCAAACCCATCAATTGACGGTCGTACGATTGCCCGCCATAAACCGGCAGCGCCTGCAAACCGCGCTTGAACAAGCTCAGTTTATGCACCTCTTCCGCCACCTGCACCGCCAATTCACGCGTGGGGCACAAAATCAGCACCTGTGTGGCGCGGCTGCTGGTGTCCACTTTTTCAATCGCGGGCACGGCAAAGGCTGCGGTCTTGCCGGAGCCGGTTTGCGATTGGCCCACGATGTCCTTGCCTTCCATCAGGAAGGGAATGGAAGCCGCCTGGATGGGCGACGCCTGTTCAAAGCCCATTTTTGCAATGGCCTTAAGCATGTCCGGGGAAAGCCCCAATTCGGAAAATAATTTTGGTGTCATGTAATATATCTAAACCAACGAATCAGCCTACCTCACTTGTCCCGGAAGGGAGAGACAAATCTTTCGGCAAAACACTATTGAATAATCCCGCTTAAAAATCGTCCATTCTCCTGTATGAAATTGGTGTCAAAAAATTACCGGGCCAAAGGTTTCACTCTGATCGAATTACTCGTGGTCATCGCCATCATTGCGATTTTGGCCGCGATGCTTCTGCCTGCGTTGGGCAAGGCCAAGGAGCGCGCGATCACCATCCAATGTGCCAACAATCTCAAACAACTCGGTACAGCCATGATGATGTACGGCGATGACAACCAAAGCCTGCTCCCGATGGCCAACGGCACTGTGCCGTGGGACAGCACGAATCCCGTACCCTGGACCCATCTCATGCTCTCTTATTATCAAAACACCAACGTCCTGCGCTGCCCGGCCCTGTGCCAGGTTTACAACCATTCGCCGTTCGATTATTTTCTCGGTTCTCGTGCAGCCTTCGTTGAAGCCGGTGATCAACGCGCTCCGGTTTCCATGAAAGAGATCCAATTGACTTCAGACTACATCCTCTCCGGCGATGCCAACAGCCCTTTTGAAACGGTTGATGCTGATCCCGATAATTATTCCCAAGACACCCTTTTCGCCAATCCCAGCCCCATTCACAACAAAAGGCTTAACGTCCTCTTCGCCGATAACCATGTCAAAACCTACGCGAAATTTGAAGTTGGAGAGATGACGTATTCTTACACTTTGCCGGGGATTGATTACTTGGATGTGCAATAAGTAAAATTCGAAACCCGAAATTCGAAGCACGAAACAAATTTCAAACTCCAAAGAAACGCCAAATTCTAAACGCGGATTTTTGAGCTTGAGGCTTGACCGTTATTGCTGATTTTCTTTCAGCCACTTGTCAATCGCGGTGGACCAGTCGTCCCAATTGCTCCCGTGATCCTCTTGGATGAACAACTCCAGCATTTCCTTGGCGTCACCTTTTTTCGAATGATCATCCGTCCGGGCAATGGCCAGTAACATCGGCAGTTTCAGGGTGTTGTTGCGGTTCAGCAGATCATTCATCAACACCGTCGCCACTCCGTCGGGGGTCGTGGCGTTGGTCAAAATGCCCGCCACACCCGAGTAATTGTCATCGGTTGCAAAATTGATCAAGTGCTGCGAATATTCCAGTTGCACCTCCGGCGGGGCGATTTTCATCAGAGCGATAATCTTGTCAACTTTAGCGTTTCCATCTTCGGGCCCCAGAATGATGGCATCCAGTTTTTCGTCCCAGGCCGGACCGGTGTTCGTCTTCTCCTCCTGGCCCTCCGGCACTACCGCGATCATATTGGTGGGAATATTGGTGGAATTCAGCAACGCGATGGCATCGTTGGTGTCTGAGGTGGACGCGCTGGTCACAATTCTTCCATCCCCCGACTTGGTGAGCGTCACATCCGACGGGATCGTGCCACCCTGACGGCTCAACCACCAGCCAAACAGGCCTCCGAAAACCACCGCAATAGCCAGGATGGTCAATATTTTACCGACTTTGGACGAACTCATATATCACGCATATTTTACCTTTTTAACCCCGCAGGGTCAATTCAGTTGCGCCGAATTTTAAAATTCTATTTCCCCGAGAGCGCATAAATCCCAAACCACCGCTGGCTTTGCCCCACCCCGGCATCCACCTCGAATTTGGCCGATTCACCCGCGCGCAGCCGCGAACTTTTCACCTCAATTGTCAGCAGGCCGTTGCTGTCTTCGGCGTTATTTTCCCGCACGGCGTAACTCATCCGCACCGAACCATCTTCATTCGCCCAGGTGTGATCGTTCAGTGATACGTCAAAATCCAGGGCGGCCTGGTCATTGATCCGCAGATGAAACTTCGCCGCTGGCGCAGAAAACATTCCCATCCCGACCGGCAGCCGGAATTTCACCGAGGCAGGCAAGTCGCCGGGCAACATCGGCGAGTCCCAAACCAGCTTGGATTTTCCGTCCGTCTGGCGGCAATGCGATAATGGCAAAGTTCCCAGCCAGCTTGGATAATCCATCTTTTCCGAAGCAATAAACACCCTGTTCAAACCGGTAGCCCCTCCGGCGGACAAAAATTCCTTGCGCGCCGCCGTGACGGCTTCCGGTCCAGCGCTGCCAAAGGCAGATGGCGAGCTGCTTTTCAAATGCGCGATCAAATCGGCCAAGTCTTGCGGCGTCATGGCCTGCTCCAATCCTTCCGGCATCAAGGACAGCTTGGCCGCGCGCATCTCGGCGATGTCTGACCGCAGAATTTTCTCCTTCGCTCCCCCGCCCTGCACCAGCGTCAGGCTTGTGGCCGTCTCGCCATTGATGATCCCGGACAGCGTCCGGCCGTCCTTCAATTCCACCTGATAATTGATGAAGCGCGGCTCGATGACTGCGCTGGGGTCAAGAATATTGTAAACTAAATAGTCTGCCGGTTTGTCATGCAGCGCCGCCAGGTCCGGCCCGACCGCGTGACCCACGCCACGGAACGCATGGCAACTGCTGCAATTCTTCTCGAACACCGCTGCGCCGTGCGCCCGGTCGCCGGTGAGATCGTTCACCACTTTGTATTTCGCCACCACCGCCGCCCGCCCTTCGGGTTTGCTGGATTCAAAGATGGCCGCCGCCCGTTTCTGGATCGCCTCATTTTTGCTGGCAGCCAGCCGCTGCCGGTTGACCAGCGAAATTTCCGTCGTGGAAACTGTTTTCCCTTCGAGCGCGGCCAGCAATTCGCCGGTCCATTCATCCCGGGTCAGCAACGCGTCAATAATCGTCGTCCGCAACGACGGCGAACGCAGCGACCAATCGGCCAAAATTAATTTCGCCACTTCTGGGCTTCGGCTTCGTTGCATCGAATCCAACGCCGCTTTTTGCAAACGTAAATTCGCCGTCGGCTGCAAAAACTCCGCGAACAACGGCAGATCCGCCGTCAATTCACTTGATCGGCCCAACAGCCGGATCGCCGCTTCGCGCGTCGCATCGTCACGCTTGCTGTCGTGAATGATTTCCCGGGCGCTCGCGAAAACCGCGCTGAACCGCGCAGCCTCCGGCAACGGCTTGTCGCCCATCGCTTCCAACAAACTGGAAAGCGCGGTCAAACGCCACGCTTCAACTGGTTGCCCAGCTTCCGGTAAAATTGACTCCACCACCGCAGGAATCTTATCACTGCCGGATTTCACGGCAGTGGCAATCAACTGGTTGATCATGTCTGAACGACCAGCCAATTTTGGCGAGGAGGCGAGCAACGCCTTGAGAATCTGCGAAGCATGTGGCGTGGCGGAACTGAGAACCGCCGCGCGTAACCAGGTGTTGCCCAGGCCGCTCACCGCCAGCTTGCCCAACGCCTCGCCCGCTCGCGCGTCATGCCATTCGCCCAAGCTCAGCGCGACTTGGATACGTACACCTAAATCCGCATCGTCTGCCATCTTTACCACCTTCAAACCAAGCTCCTCCGGCCAAGTAATCAGTTGATATTCACTCATTCGCACCGCTTCACTCCGCACCATTGGGTCAGGATCATTAAGTGCTGGTATGAGCGATTCTGGCCTGAGAGCACAATATGATTCCAAAAGACAAAGTGCCTGAATACGCACCTGTGGATACTTACTGTTTTGACTAAGCAAAACGAATTCATGCAGTAACTTCGCAAATGGCATTGGGTCCGGCGTTGCATTCTTCCGAAGTGCACCATCTCCGCCTGTTGCCGCCAACATCCGATGAATCAAGTCCCGCGTAATCCCATTCGGCGTATCCAGCGCTTCAACCAATTTTGCCTGGGAAAGTTTCGTCAAATCCTGGATCGGTCGCAGCTTTGCGCCGCGCGGATAAATCCGGTAAATGCGGCCTTTGTCCTCACCGGCGCGAACATTCAACTTGGCCAGCATGTCCGCCGGAATCCACTTCGGATGCTCAATGACAAACCGGTACATATCCACAATCCACAACGCCCCATCCGGGCCAGTACGCGCTTCCACCGGGCGAAACCAGTTGTCCGTCGAACTGAAAAACTCCGACTGTTGCTCATCCGCCGCGCGATACCCCGCAAAGGTCACGCCATCCCGCACCAGCTTGAGGCGATGCACCATATTATGCACCGGTTCGCACTCGAAAGCGTTTTCATAATAATCTTTCCCAAGCAATTCATCCCGATAAATTTCCAAGCCGCAACCTGAGGTCGTATGATTCGCCGACTGCGGATTATTGAAACGCTCCAATGTCCGGCTCGTGGGATAAAGCCGGTTGGGATCGGGATCGCGCGCCACGGAAATGCGCGGGTCAGGCGTGGTCACGCTCAAATTGCGACGCAGATAATAATCCTGCATGGGAAAATTCCAGCAGAGCGTGCTGTTGTCATTACCGAACCAATGGCCGGCATCATCACGCACGCGAGTTTGTTGCGTCAGTCCGCTGACCGCCTCAAAATCACCACTATCGGGATGGATCCGAAAATCGCGCCCGCTCAAATCAAACACTTTCCCGGTTTTCAAACTCTCGATCTTGCCACCAAACAACCCCGCCGCAAAATAGACCCAGCCATCCAATCCCCAGCGCGGACTGTTCACCCGCGCCTGATAATTATGCGTCGCAAAACCCGTGTACAATTTAGTTACCTTGTCCGCTTTGCCATCGCCATCCGTGTCCTCCGCGTAAAGAATGTCCGGGGCCGTGCAGATCAAACATCCCTTGCCCCACGCCATCAATCCGGTGGGGAAATGGAATCCTTCATAAAAAACCGTGGCTTTGTCGTAGTGCCCGTCGTGTTTGGTGCTTTCCAAAACTTTGATGCGCCCGCCCGCACTGCCATTGCCGTCCAGGCCCAGCGGATAATCCCGCATCTCCACCACCCACAATTTTCCATCCGCGCCCCAGTCAATCGCAACCGGGTCCACAATCAACGGCTCCGAGGCCACCAAATCCACCACCAGATCCGACTTGGTGCGAAACGCGGCCAGGGCTTCCTCCGGCGATTTCGGAGGCGGGAATTCCGCCTTATGTTCGTCAAATAAATAGTCCTTCGGCATGATGGCATGCACCGCTCCGATGATCCGTTCCTCCGTCCCTTCCGCCAGCCGGGTGGGCCGGTCGTAATAAACCATCGCGCCGCCGCCTTCATAGCCGCCCTCTTTCCAGATGCGTTTGCTCGGGATGTAACAAGGAACATCGTTGGCGTAGGCATTGACCCACAGCCGCGTGGCATCATATTCCTTTTTTAACCGCAAGGCATAATCCACCACTACTTCGCCCGGCAAAAAAACCATGGCCAGTTCATTTCCGAAATTCCACGTCTGCACCATATATGGGATTTCTGTCGGCAAAGCCTCGCCACGATCAAGGCGCGCCAAATTTTTCTTCGCGTGATAAACGATCGCATACGAATTTTTGTTCGTGTCGTTGGCGCGCTTTTCCCATTCTTCCCGCGTTGGCAGCGTGTCAAATGGCAGCGTGATGTGCTCGGTGCGACATTCCAGTTTGCTGCGCAACGGAGCCAGCGGCTGCGACAACCTTTCATTCACCGCCTTGGTCAACGTTTCGCCGTGTTGCTGGGCAAAATTAACGCCGGGACGCGGCGCGGGATTCGCATCCGCCCCGCAACCGATCACTGTCATGGCAATTGCGCCGGGATTCGATTTCTCCAAATCCTCCTGCGCATAACCCGCCCAATCCGCGCAAATCTGGTTCGGCGTGTCCGCCAGCGTGGTGCAATGACAGGCATAATTCACCAGCAACACGCGAATTTTTCCATCTGTCCCAGTCACTTTTAAAATCGGCACATCGTGGTCCACCGGGCCGCCTTTGGTTCGGCGATTGGCCGCAAATCCCGCCGTGGTCTGTCCCCACGAAAGGGTGGATGGCTTCCGATCCTTCAACGCCAACAGCGCGATCTTCTCCAACTTGTCAGTCAATTCCTTCGTATAGCGATCAATATGGACCTGAAACTCCGGGGGAATATCCATCCCGATGATGTTATCTGCGACGTGCGCCAACTTCGGCGCTGAATGAGTGTGCGAGGAGCAGATGGCAAATTTGTCCGAAGTGACGCCCTTCTTCGCCAACCGCTTGAGCAACTCGGCACGGATATGTTCGGGCACCATGCAGTTATCCACGGAAATCAAAATCGCCAGGCCTTCCTGATCGCTGCCGATGGCCAAAGCCTTGGCGAAGACCGGCAGAATCACGCCTTCCGATTCCTTTCTTCGCCCGCCGTAGCCATGCAATAACACCGGATAATCCGGCGTGATATTGATTTTGGCCGCGCCCACCTGATAGATGGCATCGTCAGCGAAAACAAAACCGGTCGTGAACAGGAACGCGACAAGCGTCGCCAGAATGTATATTTTGGATTTCATCATTAATTTGGAACTATTCCACAGACGCGCCAGCCCGGCGGCAAATTCAACGCCGTTTGCGATAAAAAATCGTCCCCTCGGAACCTTTGGCACGGCGGACGAGGAAAACGGGGAAGGCGCCGTAGGATTTGGCCAACTGCTTTATCCCCACGTAATCGCACACCAGCCCTTTTACCCCCTGCGCTGCGACCAGCGCGGCAAAGGCCTGACTGGCGTAGATCTGACCTTCTTCCGCGATCGGCTCGATCCGAGCCGTTCGGTTGACATGGGAACCCAGGAAAGTCAGTCGCCGCAAAATTGGATCAAAACAGGGATACGTTGGCCCGGCGTGGAGCGCGATGCGGATGGTCAATTCGCCGGGCAAATCATATTCCTTCCAGTTCGTCTCCGTCACCAGCGCGTTCAGTTTCAGCGCGAAAGAACCGGCTCCGGCGACCGTTTCAAAGGCGCAATACATCGCGTCGCCCCAAGTATTGGTGGCCACCGGAGGTTCGCGCAAACCATCAATCAACGTGGCCACCCGGCCGAGAAAATGACTGGCAAAGGCGGGAATCTGCGACTCGGTCAATTTGGTGTAGCCGACAATATCGGCAAAAAGCATGGCCTTGATCTCCAAGGGCGAAACCTCCGAGGGCGCGGTGGGGCGGGCCGGGGGAGGAGGCGGCTTGGCCGGTTGCGGCACGGTTTCTTCCACCGGAATATTCATTTCTTCCGCCATGATTTTATCAATGCGGATGATCTCGACCGGAATTTTATGCAGTTCCCAATGGGCGATGAAATCACGCGTGCCACCCCGGCCATCGCCTTCTTTCCCATCCCAGATTGCCAGCGGGATCACTTCCACGCCGAGAAATTGCGCCTTGAGCAAGGCCAGCCCGACCAGGGTCTGGTTGCAATACTCATAAACCGCCCCCTGCTCCGGCGTGCCGCTCTCGTTCAACGTGGTGACCGTCGCCGCATTTTCCAGGATCCCTTCAAAATCCGCGTCCATCTCCGGGTCGCCCAAAAAATTGACGCTGGAGACTTTGAAATCATCCTTGGGAAAGGGCAGCACGATATTGATCTCCCCGCCGCGTTGCAAAATGGCTTCGGAAAAAATCATGTCCGTCCCGCAGGCCAGCGAACAAAAACCAACCTGCGCCCCCAGGCCTTCGAGCCGGCTGGAAATCTCTTTTCGGATCCGCTCTTCCAAGGCCCGGGGAAAGCGCGGATTCTTCCGATTGGCTCTGTCAAACATGTGCCCCGAAGCCACCACGACGCGCGGGGCCGGGAAGCAATGATCGAGAAAATTGGTGTTCAAGCCGCTGGCTTCCAAGAGCAGGCGGGCCTGAGCGCGGGTGCGGCTGACCACCGCCCAGGTCTGGCCGCCTAATTTGCAGGCGGTTTTGTACATCACTTCGGCCAGTTTGATCTCGCCCAGAACGAGCGAAGCCTCGGCCAAAGTGGATTGCAGCCAGTAATTTTCCGTCGCATCCGAGGTCTTGCGCGTCGCCTCCTGGCACAAAGCCGTCACGTCGCGGGCGATCTCGTGGGCCTTATCGGTTTTCCCCGCGATCAGGGCCATGGACGCGGCGTTGATGCCGGAATAATATCCCCGGTTCCGCTCGTACGCGTCCAGATATAATTGATAGCTTAGCTCCAGATGTTCCGACTTCTCCAATGGATCGGTGGCAATCAACCAAAAATCCTTGTGCGTTCGCGCCAGCAAACCGAGGGTTTCCTCGTCCTGATGGCCGTGCGAGCGCAACTCCTGCAAGATCTGATTGGCGCGCTTGGTCGCGCCGGTGCGGGCCAGAGCCAGGGCCTGCAATTGCACCAAGCGCAAATCCTCTTTAAAGCTCTGTAATCCTTCGGCGGCGATATCAAAACCCAAAAAAGCTTCACCCAACCGCAAGCAGGCATCCACCATGCGGCGGTAAATGTCCACGTTCCGCATCCAAACGGTGGGAACTCGCTCCAGCCAGATTTTGCGCAATTCGGCTGCGGTCAGGTTTGTCCGCTTGAGCCGCGCGATCAGTTCTTTCCCCTGCGCCAGTGAGTCGCCCTCTGGCGTCAGCAAAGCCTGGATCTGCAAATTATTCTGTCCCTTGCTCAGCAATAACAATTCTTGGACGGTCTGCCAGGCGGCATTGCGATTGAGTTGCTTTTCCGGTTCGGGAAGGCCCTCGTAAGGGATGAGATAGGGATGCTCTTTTTTGGCGTCGTCCCGGTGCTGGCCAAATTTCCAGCCCTGTTCCGTCCGTTCGCGGACCCAGGTGCGGTGCGCATTTTCCGCCAGCAATTCCGCGATCTTGAGAACCTCATCGGTCAAAAGCCCGGTCGAGACCTCAAGCGGTTTTGGATTATATTTATGCGCATCCATTATTAAGCGATGGCAAGAGACTACGCGGATTCCGGGCGGAGAGCAAGCGAAGCTGTGGGTGGGGAAAACCACGAAGGGACACGAAAATTTTTTGCGGGCGGCACCTTTATTTACCTTAATCTACCTTAATTTGTCTTAATTTACCTTCACCCACCGTTGGGCTTGAAAATAAAGCAGAATTTTCAACCATGAGGGGGGGATTTTGCCCGCGAAAGACGCGAAAGGACGCGAAAAGGGACAGGGCCGGAATTTTCTGCGGGCAGGTTAATGGGCTACTTTTGTGGGGCGAGGCTACGACGAGCCGTTTTTGACAGGCAAACCCCGGCTCGTCAGTAG
>CAIYOY010000156.1 GCA_903927905.1 uncultured Verrucomicrobiales bacterium
GCAATCCGCAATCCGCAATCGCTTGACGTTCTCTTAAACAAATCCGGCAAAGAAACCTTCGCCAAATTAGCCCTTTCCTGGCAAATCACCGCAAAATCCGGCACCGCTTTCACCCCAAAGCCCAAAACCGAATATTTCGACGCCGCCAAAATCGGTCTCAAAATCACCCTCCGCCACTGGCAGCCCGGCGACCGGTTTCAGCCAATTGGGACGAATTCCCCGCGCAAATTGCAAAATCTGTTCACCAACCTGAAAGTCCCCCAAGCCGAGCGCCATCAGCGAATCGTGGCCACCACTGGGCAGGGTGAAATCTTCTGGATCGAAGGGTTGCGCATCTCCGAGCGTTTCAAGCTCGACAACTCGACCCGTTTCAGGCTCAAATGGCAATGGCGAGGAGCATCCCAATCAGCGGTTGCAGACTGCGAATAAGCGTGTTATCCTGCCTCACAAAATTTAAAGCAAATGGCTGAACAAAATAGACCTACGGAGCCGGATAAAAACGACAAGCGTGGCGGTGGTGAATTCCCCATCCCTTCCCGCACCATTCTCGTCTGGATCGGCATCATCGCCATCATCACCGTCATGATGATGGTCAAACGCGATTCGGACAGCCCCGTCAAGGAGTTCGATTATTACGCCCAGCTTCAGGAAAAAGTGGACAACAACCTGATCGTGCCCAACAGCGGCTTCATCGGTTATTCGCAGCAAACTCCGGACATCAAAAAAATCACCGGCAAATATTTCGAGACGGACAAGAACGGAATCAAACTGGACAAGGATGGCAAAAAAGTTGAAGTGGCCTTTCGCCTCGACACCGCGATGACCGATGCCATGACCGACGATTTGATCCGCACCGGACAATTCAAAACCGTCCCGGTCAACAACATGCTGCTGAATCTGTTTGTTGGCACGTTGCTGCCGTTCCTGATTTTGATCGGTATCCTTTACTTCTTCGTCATTCGCCAGATCAAATCCGCCGGCAAAGGCGCTCTCAGCTTCGGCAAAAGCCGCGCCCGGATGATGACCAAGGATAAAAACAAGGTCACCTTCAAAGACGTTGCCGGCGTGGAAGAAGCCAAGGAAGAAGTTTCCGAATTGGTGGAATTCCTCAAAGACCCCAAGAAATTTCAAAAGCTCGGTGGCCGCATTCCCAAAGGCATTTTGATGATCGGCGCTCCCGGCACCGGCAAAACGCTTTTGGCCAAAGCCATCGCGGGTGAAGCTGATGCGGCCTTTTTCAGCATCAGCGGTTCTGATTTCGTGGAGATGTTTGTCGGCGTTGGTGCGAGCAGGGTGCGGGACATGTTCGAGCAAGCGCGGAAAAACACCCCTTGTTTGATTTTCATTGATGAAATTGACGCCGTCGGCCGCAGCCGTGGTCACGGTTGGGGTGGCGGCAACGATGAACGTGAACAGACCTTGAATGCGTTGCTCGTCGAGATGGATGGTTTTGATACGCAGGACGGCATCATCATCATTGCGGCCACGAATCGCCCTGATGTGCTTGACCCGGCATTGCTGCGCCCTGGACGCTTTGATCGCCAGATCATGGTCAGCCTGCCCGATGTGCGCGGACGCGAAGCGATTTTGAAAGTTCATGCCCGCAATGTGAAATTGGATCCCGTGGCCAATCTCGCCGTCATCGCCCGCGGCACCCCCGGTTATTCCGGCGCGGACCTCGCCAATCTTTTGAACGAAGCCGCCCTCGCTGCCGCCCGCATGAATAAAAAAGCGATCGGCATGGAAGAACTCGAAGAAGCCCGCATCAAGGTGCGCATGGGTCGCGAACGCCGCAGCATGGCCATGACCGAGAATGATAAGAAATGCACCGCCTGGCACGAAGCCGGTCATGCCCTGGTCAATGTTCTGCTGGAACATACCCATCCCTTGCACAAGGTCACGATCATCCCTCGCGGTCAAAGCCTTGGCTCGACCATGTCGCTCCCGGAAGAGGACGTGCTGAATCATCGCCGCAAAGAAATGCTTGACACCATCGCCGTGATGATGGCCGGACGGATCGGGGAAGAGATCATTTGCGGAGACATTTCCAGCGGAGCCTCCGGCGATATTCAGCAGGCCACCAACATGGCCCGGGCGATGGTTTGCCAATGGGGCATGAGCGACAAGCTCGGCATGGTGCAGTACGGCAACGAACACGAACAAAGTTACGGCCGTGACATGGGCCGCGGCAAAGATTACAGCGAATTTACCGCGCAGGAAATTGACACCGAGGTCAAGCGCATCATCAATGA
>CAIYOY010000157.1 GCA_903927905.1 uncultured Verrucomicrobiales bacterium
CCGACCCGCTCAAATCCACCACCAGCATCAGAGTAAGTTCGCGTTCCTCGACAAATTTTTTGATGAACGGATGGTTCATGCGCGCCGTGACGTTCCAGTCAATAGCACGGACTTCATCGCCCGGCTGGTATTCGCGAACCTCGTCAAAATTCATCCCCTGCCCCTTGAAGACGCTGTGATATTGCCCGCCCAAAGTCTCGCTCACGAGCCGGTTGGTGCGCAGCTCGATCTGGCGGATTTTTTTGAGGATTTCGCGAGGAATCATGGAATTTGCGATTTACGATTTACGATTTACGATTTCGGATTTGGTTCGTCTGGCAAGACGGACGACTTGAAAACCGCAAACCGTGCAACTCACGGCACCGGCAACTCATTGAAAATCTTATTGATGATGTCTTCGCTGGAACGATCTTCCGCTTCGGCTTCGTAGGTCACGGCGACGCGGTGACGGAGGACGTCCATGCCGATGCTTTTCACATCCTGCGGAGTGACGTAACCGCGGCCTTTGAGGAAGGCGTAGGCTTTGGCGGCAAGCGTCAGGGAAATCGTCGCGCGCGGGGAAGCGCCCAATTGAATCATGCCTTGCAAGCCCTGAATTTTATAGGCCGACGGGTTACGGGTGCAGCAGACGATATCCACGATGTAATCTTTTACTTTGTCATCAATGTAGATGTCGTTGATGACCTGGCGGGCGTAGAGAATATCTTTGGGCGTAACCACAGGCGTGGCGACCGGAAGAGCGCCAGTGCGGGCCATCAGATCCAAAATCTGCCGTTCTTCCTCGCGCGATGGGTAAACGATTTTCAGCTTCAACATGAAGCGGTCCACCTGTGCTTCCGGCAGCGGGTAGGTGCCTTCTTGTTCGATGGGATTCTGCGTGGCGAGGACGAGAAAAGGTTCTTCCAGTTTGAAAGTTTGATCGCCGATGGTGACTTGCTTTTCCTGCATCGCTTCGAGCAAGGCGCTTTGGACCTTGGCGGGAGCGCGGTTGATTTCGTCGGCGAGGACGAGATTGGCAAAAATCGGGCCGCGCCGGGTGGTAAAGCCACCGCTTTGCGGATTATAGATTTGGGTGCCGATAAGGTCGGCGGGCAACAGGTCGGGAGTAAACTGGAGCCGCGAGAATTTTACATTCAGGCAACTGGCCAAAACTTTGACGGAAAGGGTCTTGGCCAAACCCGGCACGCCTTCGAGCAAGACGTGGCCGTTGGCCAGAAGGCCGATGGTCAGGCGTTCGACCAGATAATTCTGGCCGACGACAACCTTTGACATTTCGCTAAAAAGAGGCCGCACAAATGCGCTGGCCTTTTGCACTTCATCATTTATTGCGCTAATTCCTGTATTCATGAGTCATCAGAGTATGTATGTCCTAGGGACAGTCCAATCCTAAAAAATGTTCAGAATTTTTGACGGGCTTTGGCAATATCCTGGGTGATCTGCTGGCGGAGAGCGTCAGCCGAAGGGAATTTTTGCTCGTCCCGGAGCTTTTCCACGAAGGTCAGATCCATTTCCTGCCCGTAAAGGTCGCCGGTGAAATCAAGGAGATGGGCTTCGACCTGGAGACGCGGCGCGGGCGACAGGAGGGTGGGCCGATGGCCGATATTGACGGCGGCTTGATAAGTTTTGTCCCCCACTCTCGCATGGGCGGCGTAAACGCCGTTAGGCGGGACAACCAGGCTGGTGGCATCAAGATTGGCGGTGGGAAAACCGAGTTTGTGGCCAAAGCGGTCGCCCTGAACAATTTTTCCACACAAAGAATAAGCGCGACCGAGCATTTGGCCCGCAAGGTCGAGGTTGCCAGTGCGGATGGCTTCGCGCGTGCGGGTGCTACTAACCGGCTGGCCATCCAGGGAAACATTGGCCAGGCCGTGGACGGTGAATTTCAGTTCCTGTCCGAGCGATTGCAAAAGAGCGACGTTGCCGGAGCGTTTATGACCGAAGGTGAAGGTGCTGCCGACGCATATGCTTTGGATCTGTTTGAAATCGCGGGCCAAATCGCGGATAAAATTTTCTCCGGAGATCTGGCTGAAGGCCTGATCGAATTTAACGAGGTAAGTCGTGGCCACGCCGAGCGAGGCGATAACGCTTAGCTTTTTTGTCAGCGGATAAATCAATTGCGGCGCACGATCAGGGGCGACGATGGAATTGGGGTGACGGTCAAAGGTCAGGACGACCGAAATCGCGTCGTGTTTTTGCGCATCGGCGATGGTTTGGCGGATGACCTGTTGATGGCCGAGATGGACGCCATCAAAAACACCGATGGCCACGCAGACTTTGCGCGAGCCGGGATTCAGATCGGTGGCGGCGTGGATGAGGTTCACGTTGGAGTGGCTAATTTCAGAAACGGGATGACGCGCTTTTCCAGATCACTGTTCGAACATTTCAGCAGATCCTCCATGGTGATGGCGTCTTTGACATCGAATTTCCCGGAGACAGTGCGCCGCAAAGCGTGCAGATGTGCGCCGCAACCGAGTTTTTGCCCCAGATCATGCACCAAACTGCGGACGTAGGTACCTTTGGTGCAGGCGATGCGAAAGCGGGCGTAAGGCAGTTCGTATGTGCTGAAAGTATAGCTGTAAACATGGATCAAGCGGGCTTTGCGTTCTACTTCCACACCTTTGCGGGCCATCTTGTAAAGAGGGACGCCTTTGACCTTTACGGCGGAAACCATGGGCGGCATTTGCATCTGATCGCCTTGGAAAGTGGCGGCGGTCTGGTTCAAATCTTCGAGCATGATCGGCGGCACGGGAAGCGACGCCACCAATTCGCCTTCGACATCATAGCTGTCGGTGGTTTCGCCAAGTTTGATGACGCCGGTATAAACTTTGTCATCGGACATGAGCTTTTCGGAAAGCTTGGTGCCTTTGCCGAGGACGATGATCAGGAGGCCGGTGGCGTTGGGGTCAAGCGTGCCACAGTGCCCGGCTTTTTTGATGTTAAAGGTGTCACGGATGGCGTCCACGACATCGTGGGAAGTCGGGCCAGATGGCTTGTCCACGAGCAACGCGCCGTCGAGTGAATCAAAATCTTGCATGAAATCAGTGGGCCGCTTTGATGGCTTTTTTGATTGCGGCAAGGACGCGGCGTTGGACGGAAAGAGTGGAACCGAGGATGCGAGCACCGGCGGCGGCGTAGTGACCGCCACCGCCGAAGATGGCCGCGATTTCATTGACGTTCACTTTATCGGATTTGGAACGGAGGCTGATGCGCGAGGTTCCCGGGACGACTTCTTCGAAGACGCAGGCCACGATGACCGGTTCGATGGCGCGGATGTGATCTATCAAGCCTTCGGTATCATCGCGTTCGGCACCGGTCCGGTCGAAGTCCTTTTTCTTTAACCAAAGATAGGCGACGCGATTGTTGTCCGTCATATGAAAATGACTGTAAGCGTGCTGGAGCAGCCGCATCCGGGATAGCGTGTAAGACTGATACACTTCGTGGCAGATGACGTTGAGGTTCGCGCCGAGTTTCACCAGTTCGCCGGAGGTATGGAAAGTGGCGGGCTTGGTGGTGCCGTATTGGAATGAGCCGGTGTCGGTGGAGACAGCGGTGAAAAGGCAATCGGCAATGGCCGGAGTGATGGGCCATTTGGCGGCCTGGAGCAGGCGGAAAATAAGTTCCCCGGTGGACGCTTCGCGGTCGGAAATCCAGTTGAGATCGCCGTAACGGGTGTTGCTGGTGTGATGATCAATGTTGATGAGATATTTGCGCTGCTGAATATTCGCGCCAATGGTGCCGAGGCGCTCGAAGCTGGCGCAATCAGTGGCGATGACGAGGTCGAATTTATGGCCGGGAACGGGTTTTTCCACATAACCTTTGGGATCGAGAAAGCGGTATTTGGGCGGAATGGGGTCTTGATTCCAACAGACGACTTTTTTGCCCAGAGCGCGCAAGGCCAATGCCAGACCAAGTTCGGAGCCGATGCAGTCGCCGTCCGGCCGGAGATGGCCAACAACGCAGATGGTCTTGCTGGCTTTGATTTTTTCGATGATGCGGTCGAGGATTTGGGGATGAGATTTCATGAAAGGTTATGAGTCAGAGGACGCGCCTCTGTTCTCTCGACTGCTGGTGATATTTGCACACTTACCAAGGATGATGCCGGGGGCGGGAAATAATGTCAATTTCCGGATGTTGGCGTGTTATTTACTCTTCCAAGCCCATTTCGGCTCGGTCTTTTTCGAAATATTTTTTCACGCCGCTGTCTTCGGTCAAATCCCAGAGCGTGGTTTTTCTCAGGCGGAGGCCGAGGGTGGCGGTGGTCCAGGATTGGCCCCAACCGGCTTCGAGCGACCAAGCACCCCAACCGGCATCGGCGGAACTGGCCCAGGCTTCCCAGATTTTGTCATCGAAAGCACGGAACCAGGTGCCGTTCAGATAGGAGAATTGAGTGGAACGGGTTTGGATGCGGCAGAGGAATTCGGCCAGTTTGTCTTCGGCGTGTTTTAAATTGATATCATCGAGGGCGACAGCGGCTTCATGTAAACCGAGAAGCGCATAGCCGGTAGTGTAGAGCTGGTCGGTGCAAGGGTCGCCGTCTTTTTGCAGGAGGGGTGTTTCGCTGGTGCCGTAATCTTCGTTGCTTTGCGGGGTGCGGAAATGACCGCCGTGCAACGAGGCGAGGCGTTCACGGATGGCGCCGCTGGATTGTTGATAGGCGAGGAGATCGGCGGCGACTTTGTTCAGCCATTCACGGTGTTCAGCGGTGTTGTGGACGCGGACGAGCCAGGCGAGAGAGAGGAGCATGTGGGCGCGTTCGAGGTTGTCCTGCCAGCGCCATTGGTCGGGGTAAACCTTCATGGTCATGGCGATGGCTTTTTCGGTGCGATCGAGGAAAGGACGGTAATTGGTCTGGTGATAGGCCCACAAGTAGCAGGCCCAGAGCATGGCTTCAAAGTGCGGGGAATAGTTGACAGTTTCCGCATTGTAAAAATGTTTCCAACCGTTCGCCTCCAGCGCAGGGATGTCCACACGGTCCCCGCGAAAACCGTTTTTGCCGGTGGTGCGGAAATTGGCCAGGAACGCGCGCATGAGTGGTTCGTCCCAGCCGGAGTCTTTCAGGCTGGCGCTGGCGGCGAGCGTGGCGAGGATGGCGTTGGCGTTGTCATCACCGTAATTGGCCACCAGCCACGCGGGAGAAACATCGCCCCAACCGATCAGACCGAAGGCGGGATGATTGGTGTTGGCGCGGGGGCCATCGCACATGCCGGATTTGAAATAGACAAAATCGAGGAGGTTGCGGGCCAGCACTTTATTTTTATCGTGGCCATCCAGGGCAAAGATCATGGCGGTATCGGCGTTGCAATCGGCGCGGATGGGCAGACGGCGTTGTTGTTCGCCGTTGAAATTAATTCCCGAGGAATAGCCTTCCATGATGCCCAGGGAACCGTCGCCTTCGGGGTCGTTCGCGAGAGGAGGGAGCGTGGTTTCCATATTGACGCGCAGGGCTTGATCGAAATCAGATTTTTGCGCGGGATTGACCAGCAGATGAGAATTGGAAAACCATTTTACGGCTTCGGAAAAAGCGGTCTGCTCGAAATCGCCGGGGAGCTTGGCGGCGGCGCTGTAAGCGGGAGCGACAACGGGTTTGATTTCAAATTGGACGCTGGCTTTGGGATCGAGGGTGGTGAGGATTTTTTGCCAGATTTGTTGCCAGGATTTAGCCGGGGCAAAACGGCTGGTGACGAAGCCGCTGAGTTTGGTCGAGGCGACGACCAGGTTTTTCTCCGGCAATTGAAACAGGATGGCGAACACGCCTTTTTCCGGCAGACCGTAAAGCGCGTTGTTATAACCAGCGACCCGGGCGATGACGAGGTCGGCCTTGGGCGCACCAACGACGGGGCGGAAACGGCATTCATGCGCGGCGAGGATGGACATTTTGGGAAGATCAGGCGCGAAGAAATCGGAGGCGACGACAAGGCGTTCCCAGTTGGCCGTGCGCGGGGTGCTGGCCATTTCAAAGCCGGGAATGGCGGCGGGATATTCGAGGAAGACATGGAGGTCTTTCTTTTTGATGAGATCGAATTCGGCCGGTTCGAGGTAAACGGTTTGTTCCGGATAACGATCCGCCAGCAGCAATACGCCAGAACCGACGGGGGCTTGTTGCAACGCCTGGGAAGGATTGTCGGTGCGAGGGAAGTGATAGGATTTGAGCACCGTGTAAAGGTCGTTGTTTTCGGCGCAAGAGAAGATGAGATGAGCGTCAGATTTTTTTTCAGCGGTGAAAGCAGTGGCACCGCTGAGCAGCAGAAGGGCGATTAAAAATTTTAATGAATTGAGCACGTTTGTATTTTGCTGGTTACCATAGCTTGAAAGCGTGAGAGGGGCAACGGCCATGAAGTTCCAGATGTGCCCCATATTGGATTGCACACCGCACTCGTAATCACTAACTTAATCTCCATCCATGATTAAACATCTCACATCGCTGGCACTTTTTTTGATGGCCCTCACCAGCTTCGCCGCGCCCAAGACTGTCACCATCGCCGCTGTCAACAATCCTGCGATGATCGAACTGAAAAAACTTTCGCCCAAATTCGAGGCCGCCAATCCTGACATCAAGCTCAGTTGGGTTATCGTCGAAGAAAATATCCTGCGCGGGCGTGTCACCACCGATATCTCCACCGGCAGCGGCCAGTTCGACCTCGTTTTCCTCGGCCTCTATGAAACGCCGATCTTCGCCAAACGCGGTTGGCTGCGTGAAATGAAAAATCTCCCTGCCTCCTACGAGGTCGAAGACGTTTTCAAATCCCTCCGCGACGGCCTTTCGTTCAGCAACAAGCTCTACGCCCTGCCCTTCTACGGCGAAAGTTCCATGCTGATGTATCGCAAGGATTTGTTTGAGGCCAAGGGCCTGAAGATGCCCGAGCAACCTACTTACGATGACATCCAGAAATTTGCCGCCGCGCTCACCGACAAATCCGCCGGCATCTATGGCATCACGTTGCGCGGCAAACCGGGTTGGGGTGAAAACATGGCTTTCATCGGCACGCTCGTGAACACTTCCGGCGGAAGCTGGTTCGATATGAAATGGAAACCGCAGATTGACACGCCCGAATGGAAAAACGCCGTCAGTTATTACATCAATCTCATGAAAAATTATGGACCGCCGGGCGCAACGGCCAACGGGTTCAATGAAAATCTTACGCTCTTCGCCAGTGGCAAAGCCGCGATGTGGATTGACGCCACGGTCGCCGCCGGTTCGCTCTCCGATCCAAAGGAATCGCAGGTCGCCGGGAAAGTCGGCTTCGCCCGCGCACCCATCGCTGTGACGCCGAACGGTTCGCATTGGCTGTGGTCGTGGGCCTTCGCCATTCCGACCGCGTCGAAATCCGGTGAGGCGGCGGAAAAATTCGCGCTCTGGGCCACGTCGAAGGAATACATCAATCTCTGCGCCGCCGACACCGGCTGGGCCACCGTCCCGCCGGGCACTCGTCAATCCACCTACGAAAATCCCGAGTATCAAAAATCATCGCCCTTCGCCGCTGTAACTTTGCAATCACTGCAAACCGCCGACCCGACAAATCCGTGCCTGCATCCTGTTCCTTATCACGGCATCCAACTGGTGGGCATCCCAGAATTTCAATCGTTCGGCACCGTCGTCGGCCAAAGCATCGCCGGGGCGCTGGCGGGGAATATGAGTGTGGATCAGGCGTTGAAAGCGGGGCAGGCTGCGGCGACGCGGGCGGTCAGGCAGGGCGGGTATTTGAAATGATTCGCGCGGACTAATATCACATGGCCGCATCCACCAAGCCTAACCGCCTACAAACGCTTCTTCAAGCGCCAGCGGTTGGGGTGTTGTTTCTTTGGATGATCGTACCGCTGGCGATGACGATTTATTTTTCGTTCATCCGGTATAATTTGCTGAATCCGGATACGAAGGGATTCGCCAAATTCGAAAACTACAAGTTTCTTTGGGAAGATCCGGCGTTTTTTCCGGCGATTAAGAATACGCTGGTGCTGATCGGATCGGTGTTGGTCATCACCGTGGTCTTCGGGACCTTGCTGGCGGTTCTGTTCGAGAGGAAGTTTTTTGGGCGCAATATTGCCACGTTGCTGGTGATCGCGCCGTTTTTCATCATGCCGACGGTTAGCGCATTGCTTTGGAAAAACATGATGCTCCATCCCGTCTATGGCCTGCTGGCCCGCGCGTTCGCCGCTGTGGGCCTGACGCCGATAGATTGGTTTGGTCACTATCCGATGGTTTCGATCATCGCCCTCGTTTCGTGGGAGTGGTTGCCGTTCGCTTTTCTTATTCTCTACACGGCGATGAAGTCGCTTGACCACGAACAGCGTGAAGCGGCCCAAATTGATGGCGCGAGTTCGGTGCAAATGTTTTTCCACATCACCATTCCGCACCTCAAACGCGCCATGGGTGTCGTGGTGATGATCGAGACGATTTTTTTGCTTTCCATCTTTGCTGAAATTTACACCACGACCTCCGGCGGACCAGGCACCGCGACAACCAATCTCGCGTATCTGGTTTATTCGCTGGGATTGCAGCAGTTCGATGTCGGTCTGGCCTCGGCGGGCGGAATCCTGGCGGTCATCTTGGCGAATATTGTTTCCTTTTTTCTGGTGAAGATGTGGGCCAAAAGTTTGAAGGGAGGAGGATGAAATGAAGCTCCAAATTCCAACATCCAAGCTCCAGAGAAACTTCAAAATTCAAGTTCCAATAAAATTTGCCGCACGCACGCCGTTTGATGTTTTAAGCTTGGAATTTCTCTGGAGCTTGGATGTTGGTGCTTGGAATTTATCATTTGGAGGAAAGTTGTAATGGAAGCTTCTCGTAAAAAGGTCGGGCTTCTCGACATCCTCGCCTGGCTCATCGCCCTGGTCTTGTTCTTCCCAATTTTCTGGATGGCCTTGACCGCATTCAAGACGGAACAAGGCGCGTATTCGCCTGATTTATTTTTTGTCCCAACGCTGGATTCGTTTCGGGAAGTTTTCGCACGCAGCGATTACAAGGCACACGCGTTGAACTCCATCTATATTTCGTTTGGCTCGACCATTCTCTGCTTCCTCCTCGCGATTCCAGCGGCGTATCGCATGGCATTTTTCCCGACGCCCAAGACCCGCTCCACGCTGGTGTGGATGTTGTCAACCAAAATGATGCCGTCGGTCGGGGTCTTGCTGCCGATCTATCTGTTGGCCAAATCGGCGGGATTGCTCGATTCAATTTGGGGACTGATATTAATCTGCGCGTTGATGAATCTGCCGGTGGCAGTCTGGATGTCCTACACCTATTTCTGCGAAATCCCAAAAGCGATCCTGGAAGCCGCCCGCGTGGATGGCGCAGGCCTCTTTCACGAAATGCGCGACATCCTCGCACCAATGGCTCTGCCGGGAATTTCCTCCACCGCCCTGCTCCTCATCATTCTCTCGTGGAACGAAAGTTTCTGGAGCATCAACTTGACCAGCGCCAAAGCCGCGCCTCTCACCGTATTCATCGCCTCTTATTCCAGTCCGGAAGGTTTGTTCTGGGCCAAACTCTCCGCCGCCTCGCTCCTGGCCGTGGCTCCGATCATGGTCATGGGGTGGCTGACGCAGAAACGGTTGGTGAGTGGATTGACTTTTGGAGCGGTGAAATAACACTATGACTGACGGCTCCGTAAAAATTCAAAATCTGGTAAAAACTTACCTGGATGATCGTGGACGTGAGACGTTCAAGGCGGTCAAGGGCATCAATCTGGAAATTAAAGACGGCGA
>CAIYOY010000158.1 GCA_903927905.1 uncultured Verrucomicrobiales bacterium
CGACACAATTGGGCGATGGAAAGAGAGCCGCGCAAGGCGGCGCGAACAAAGCGCTGACGCGCTTCCAACAGAGAACGAGTTTGCCAAGGCATGAAGGCAAAAACCCCTCATGCTCACTCCAAGGCCCTCACCTATGTCCATGCATTGAACCCTCACCCATGTCCTTGCACCATGCCTCCCGCCTGACGTAGAGCCGGTGCGTCCCGCCCGGCGGAAGGAACCGTGATTTGCTCTGAGATTATAATAGGACATCGCGGTCTCCGTGCCATGTATTTGAGATGAATGTCACTTGGATTGGGTAAGCCTGTTCCGGGCGGCGGGACGCACGCCCTCTACGTCCGGCGAGACGCCCGACGCTACATCTGGGGATATTTAATGTACAAAATCCAATAGACCACCACGCCGGTGACGGAGACATACATCCACAGGGGCCAGGTCCAGCGGGCGATTTTTTTGTGCAATTCATAGCGCTGCTTGAGGGCGCGGCTCAAGGCCATCAGGATCATCGGCACGATCACGACCGCGAGGACGGTGTGTGTCAATAATATGGTCAGGTAAATGGGCCGGAACCATGCGGGATTTTTGAACACCGTCCGGCCGACATTGAAGTGATAGACCAGATAACAGATCAGGAAAACCACGGAGGTGCAAAAGGCCGAGATCATGCAGGCTTTATGCGCGGCGATTTTTTTCTGTTTGATGAAAACGAAACCAAGGGCCAGCAGCACGGCGCTGGTGCCATTCAGGGTGGCGTTGATGGCGGGTAAATCGTGAATGTTCATGGAACGGATGAAAAAATAAAACCAACCGCAGAGAAGCAAAGAGCGCAGAGACACGCAGATAAGACATTTTCAGCAAATCTTCCACCCTCTGTGCCTCTGTGTCTCTGTGGTTTATCAGCAATGAACCAACCACAGAGACACAGAGGCACAGAGAAAAACAAACGCTTCGGCCATCTGTTTTGCCTTCCTCTGCGTGCCTTTGCGAATCTCTGCGTCTCTGCGTTAAATTCTGTTGTCATCGCGCTTATTTCTCCTGCACCAAATTTTTAATCGCACTGATGATCGCTTGATTGTTCCCCAAATCCTCTCCGTCAAAAAAAGCCCGCACCCCGCCATGTTTGTCCACGAGGACAAATTTGGCGCTGTGAATAAAAAGGTCATTGGCGTTTTCCTGCTCGGCGGCGGGCTTGTCCAGGGCGGTCAATTTGAGACCGTCCACCACGAGTTGTTTGAAAACTGATTTCTCGCCGGTCAAGAAAAGCCATTGGTTGTCCTTCAGCCCGTTCTGTTGGATGTATTTTTTGAAAACAGCCGGAGTATCATGAGCCGAGTCAGTAGTGATGGAGACAAATTTGACGGGCAGATCAGACGGCAGGACGGCTTGGAGTTCCTTGAGATGCTGGGTCATGCGCAGGCACTGGCCGGGACAACGGGTGAAGATGACATCAGCCAGCCAGACCTCACCGCTCAATCGTCCGAGGGAAATGGATTCGTCGTTTTGATCGCGCAAAGAAAACTCAGAGAGTTGAGAATAGACCGGCAGAGTCGGCCCGGATTTGACCTTGGAAAAAATAAACGCGCCGACAATGCCGAGAATGGTGAGGATCAAGCCGCCCCAGATGGCGTATTCAAAAGTTTTGGATGGCTTGTTCATGTTTTGGAAAGCTCCAAATTCCAAGCTCCAAGGAAATTTCAAACATCAAACTCCAAACATTGCGCTCGTGGCCACCAGGTTGAAGCTTGTGATTTGGAGCTTCACTGGAGCTTGGATGTTGGATTTTGGAGCTTTTATTCGTATCCACCGCCAGCGCCGCCGCCGCTCTTGGTGTGATCCGCCACCCATTTGGCGTAATCTTCCGCCGAAACAACCTTAAGCGTTCCGTGCATGGCGTAGTGGGCGTTGCCGCAAAGCTGGGCGCAATTGATCTGGTAAGTGCCAAGCTGGGCCGGAGTGAAATGGGCCGGAATGACCATGCCGGGAATCGCGTCCTGCGTCACGCGCAAGGGGTTGACCTTGAAACAATGGATGACATCCAGCGAACTGACATAAGCCAGCACCGGCTTGTTGATCGGAACCACAAGGTCGCTGGAAACGAAGAAATTATCTTTGAAATTCGGATCCGTCTTGTCCAGGCCGAAGGGATTATCCGGGGAGACAAAGTGGCGGTCTTGCTTGGCGAATTTGCCGTTGATCGAGGTATACCAGCCGTTCCATTTGAATTGCTGGGCGATGACTTTGATGACCGTGGAATCTTTTTCCTGAGGAAAGTTGTACGAGGCGTTGGCCCAGATCGGGATGGCGAAGCCGACGAGCAGGACGCCTTCGATGATGGCCACGATGCCTTCCAACCAAGTGGAAGCGTGACTGCGCACGCCCACATAATCGGCTTTAGGATTTCGTTCCTTGCGAAAACGGAAGATAGTATAGAAAAAATAGAGCAGCCAGCCGATGAAGAGCACGGCCATCAACAGATGAACGAGCCAGATCAATTGGTCAATCCCTTTGCTTTGCGGGGCCGAAGAGACATTGATCGGCAGGTGAGCCGGGGAAATGCTGGTGAAAGCAAACCAGGTGAATACGGCCACCACGGCGAGTCCGAACAGGAAGAACAGCCCGCCGCTGGCGGAACTTTCGGTGGGCTTTTGATCTGAAGATGGATTGTTCATCGGTATAAAATTAAACTTGGGTGGACAAAGATTGTTTGGCCTGCTCTGCGCGGGCCACGGCGGCGGCTTTGCGCGCCAGGAAAATGAAAAAGGACGCGCCGGTGATCAACACCGTGACGACCACCGTCAGCAAACTGAAAATGCCGGCATTCATGCTCTGCGCCATCTTAGAATCACTTTGGCCAAAACACGCGGCACAGGCGAAGGCATGGTTCTGTGCAGCGATGAGGAAAATGACGAATGACGAAATCCTAATGACGAAAGAATGTCTCAATGACCGAATGACGAGCAATGACGCGCCTTTAGGCATTTGGGCCTTAGACATTCTTTCGTCATTCGTGCTTAGACATTCGTCATTCATAAGTAACTGATATGTTTGAGCTTCTTCAAAACCACTTTGCCGTACCACACCAGACCCGCTGCCGCGAGAAAGGACGCGACTCCGCCGAGCAACTGCGACAGCTCGCGGTTCTGGCTGTATTCATGCAGGCACCAGCCGCCGCAAAACAACGCGGTCAGCGTGGTCACCACCACAAACACAATATGGAACGCTTTCAGTGACATTAATTAAAATGGGTCTGGATGATGTTCGCCGGGTGCATGGACCACAGGGTCAGATACATCAGGGCGGCAAAAAAGAACACGGTGAACACAAGGATGGAATAAATCATCTTTTTTTCCGAGATCAGGTGCATGAAAAAAGCAACCACCAGGAAACCTTTCACGCTGGCGATGATCAGGGCCACGACGATATTGATGGTCGGGCTGCCGAAATCGAGGAAATTGGCCCAAACCGTCAGCAACGTGCCGAGAGCCAGGGCCACGCCGATGATGTAGTAGCGTTTAAGATGTTTCTTGATTTCCTCGGGGGAATGATCGTGATCGTGATTATGATCGTGTGATTCGCTCATAGTTTTTACAAAAGATAAAGGACAGGGAAAAGGAAGATCCAAACCAAATCAACAAAGTGCCAGAACAGGCCGGAAACTTCGACGCGATTGGTGTAGCGTTCCGGGTCTTTCTTCCAAACACCAGCCAGCGGACCC
This sequence comes from uncultured Verrucomicrobiales bacterium, assembly GCA_903927905.1. GTDB lineage: Bacteria > Verrucomicrobiota > Verrucomicrobiia > Limisphaerales > Palsa-1400 > CAIYOY01. The sequence goes on from CAIYOY010000158.1 coordinate 3,716, forward strand.
CATACGACGAAGATAACCAGCGCGCCGCCAAAAACGTGCAACGCATGAAGGCCCGTCAAAACGAAATAAATCGCCGTGTAGGTGTTGTGCCAAGGGCCGTAATTGGAAAAATCCTTGATGTCGGAAACCGCGATCTCGATCTCAGTATGAGCCGGATGCTTGTTGCCATCCATCAATTCGGCATGGCCTTCGGCGTTGTCTTTGCTTTCGATCTTGTGGCCGTGGACGACGATGATGCCTTTGCCAGATTCATCTGTGATCTTGAACGGCGTCCAGAAGGGAACTTTGACTGTGGATTTTTCCCGGTCAACGTGTCCATCCACCACATTGCCGTTTTTCAGGGCAAATTCGTAGTGCTGGAACTTGTCGTTATACTCGTAGGACTTGATGCCCATGAACGCCATCGCGCATAGAATGGTGATGGCCTGGAACTTCCGGTATTTGGCAAAGTCGCCCATCTTGAGCGAGGCCCAGGAGAGCACCACGGTGATACTGGAGCCGATGAGCACGATGGTATTGCAAGTGCCCAGCGGGATGTTCAGCCAGTGATGCGGCCAGGTGCCGGGTTCGGCATTGACGCGCAAAAGGATGTAGGACGAAAAGAGCGCTCCGAAGAGCATCACTTCCGAGGCCAGGAACAGCCAGATGCCAACTTTTGCGTTGTAAAGACCGGTGTCCGGCCGTGGTTTAACTGCGTACGGGATTTCCATGTGTCAGGGGTGCTTGTTTATCAGGCTCGTTTTGAGTGGTGTAATCGGTCGGCGCGCCGGGCACGCTGTATTCGTAAGGACCGCGGAAAACTTCAATCTCCTTGTCAAAATTACCATGCGGCGGCGGCGTGGGCGTCTGCCATTCCAGCGTGGTCGCGTGCCACGGATTGTCGGAGGTCACTTTCTTGCCCTTGGTGATGCTCCAGAAGAAATTGATGATGAACGGAATCTGCGCCAGGCCAAGACCGAACGCCGCGTAGGTGATGTTCTTGTTCAAGCCGATGACAAACGCGCCCAAACCGGTGCTTCCGGCTGCGGCGGCGTAGGAAGCGCCACCGTCATACATGCGGCGGGACATGCCTTCCATGCCCTGGATGAACATCGGCATGAAAACCAGATTCATGAAGATAAAGGAAAGACCAAAATGAACGCGGCCCCAGAATTCGTTCATCATGCGCCCCGTCGCCTTGGGATACCAATAATAGATGCCCGCGAACAACGCGAAGATCGTACCAGGTGCAACCACGTAATGAAAATGGGCGATGACGTAATAAGTATCATGCAGGAAAATATCGCTGGCGTTGAAACCGAGCGGCAGACCGGTCAAACCCCCGACCCCGAACATCGGCAGGAACGCCAGCGCAAAGAGCATCGGCGTATTGAACCGCATCGAACCACCCCACAGGGAGATGAACAACGCCGTCAAGATGATGACCGACGGAATTGAAATCATCATGGTGGTCGTCTGGAAGAAGGTCGAGATCTTGGTGCCCATGCCGGTCAAATACATGTGATGCGCCCAGACGATGAACGAGAGGAAGCCGATGCCCATGATGGCATAAACCAGCGAGCGATAACCCCAAATCGGCTTGCGCGTGTTGTTGGCGATGATTTCCGTGACGATGCCCATGCCCGGCAGAATCAAGACGTACACTTCCGGGTGACCGAGGAACCAAAACAAATGCTGCCAGAGCAACGGACTGCCACCGCCGCTAACGTGCATCGGCTGGCCGGAAACGACCAGACCGGTCGGAAGGAAAAAGCTGGTGCCGAGCATGTTGTCAGCGAGTTGCAAAACGCCGGCGGCTTCGAGCGGAGGGAAGGCCAGCAGCAGCAGGAACCCGGTGACAAATTGCGCCCAAACGAAAAACGGCATACGCATCCAGGTCAGTCCCTTGGCGCGAAGCTGGATGATGGTGGTGATGAAGTTAACCGCGCCAAGCAGCGACGAAGTGATCAGGGCAACCATGCCGATCAGCCAGAAGGTCTGGCCGTCAGGATGATGTCCGCCACCGGCCACGGTGGCCAACGGAGAATAGGAGGTCCACCCGGATTTGGCCGCGCCACCCGGAATGAAGAAGCTGGCCAGCATCAAAACGCCACCCAGGAAATAGCATTGATAACTCACCATGTTGATGCGCGGGAAGGTCATATCGCACGCGCCGATCTGCAAGGGAGTCACGAAATTACCGAACGCGCCGAACGCCAGCGGCACAATCGCCAAAAACACCATGATGGTGCCGTGCATCGCGCCGAAGGAATTGTACAGGTCAGGCATCATCACGCCGACACGACCCTGGGCGTCTTTGGCCACCATTTCGTCACCGAGAATGGCATGGAGCCAACTGCCCACGACGGGGATCGGCTGGCCGGGATTGGCCATTTGCCAGCGCATGCAGAGCATGAGGAGGAAACCGAAGAACAAGAACATCAGGGAAGTGATGCCGTATTGGATGCCGATCACTTTGTGGTCGGTCGAGAAAATGTACTTCTGCCAAAAGCCCGGCTCGTGGTGGTCATGGCCGCCGTGCGCGTCGTGCGAATGCGAATCGGTATGTGTAGATGCCTGCATATTTGTCTATTTTTGCTTTCGCTAAATTATTTCGTCATCGTGACCTGAATTCCCCAAAAATCAGCTTAATTTTTAGGGCCTGCGGTTCTTTCCCGCAATAAAAATATCTAATAATGTTTGATTTTATCCATAACCATTAGCCCTAATAATAGTGGCAAGTAGAGTATGGAGACGTAAAACAATTGCCGCGCCCGTTTCACGGTCAATTCACGCTTGAATTGAAACGCGCACCACAAAAAAACCAAGCCTAACATCAACGCTCCGGCCAAATAAATCGGCCCGACCAGTTTGAAGGCAAACGGGCTTAAGCTGACTCCCAGCAGGCCCATGGTATGGCTTAGAGCTTGGCGTCCGGTGCGTTCGCCGGTTTCATCCACCACCGGGAGCATGACAAAGCCGGCTTTGGCGTACTCTTCCCGGTAAATCCAAGCGATGGCGAGGAAGTGTGGCAGTTGCCAGAAAAACAAGATAACAAACAACGACCAGCCTTCCACGGAAATATCACCACGCGCAGCCGTCCAACCCATCAACGGAGGGAGCGCCCCGGGAATCGCGCCGATGGCGGTGTTCAAGGAAGTGACGCGTTTGAGCGGGGTATAAACAAACAAATAACTGCACAAGGTGGCCGCGCCGAGCATGGCGGTGAGAAGGTTCACGGCAAACGCGAGATAGATCAGCCCGCCAGCGGAGGAAGCGGCGCCAATCAAAAGCACGGTTTGGGGCGTCATGCGACCGGACGGAAGTGGACGATCTTCGGTGCGGCGCATTTTCGCATCGTGCTCCGCTTCCAAAAGTTGGTTCAAGGCTGCGGCTCCGGCAGCGACCAACGCGGTGGCAACAACGGCATTAATCATTAACGCATAATTCATCGGACCACGCGCACCAAGGTAGAAGCCAACCAGCGTGGTGAGCAGGACCAGGACGGTCAGGCGCAGCTTGACCAATTCGCTCAAGACCGAGCCAAAAGACTTGGCCGACACACTGGATTTTTCCAGCGCGGGCGTCGCGGCTAAGGTCTGGGTGGAAGCTTTCATCGGCTATTGGCTATGTTGGACGACGACGCGAAACTTGTCAGTTCATTTTTTACGGCAGATTGGAGCGCGGGTCTGTGACCCGCAGCGGGTGACAAGACAAGGACGCTCGTAAGAAATAGCATCACGCTAATGGCTGGCGACCCGCTGCGAGTCACAGACTCGCGCTCCGTAACTGCGGCCACGAGTCCGCGTGACGACAACATCCGAAAAGAGATGATGGAAATCAGTCCGCCGGTGACCAAGCTCAAGGCTCCGCAAGCAACGTGAGCGGTGGCGATGTCAGCGGAGCGCCCGGTCCAAATGGTGGCCGCTCCCAATAAAATTTGGACAATAATCAGTCCGAGCCAAAACTGGGTGAATCGCGCCAATAAATGCTTCGCCCCCAACTGCCTAAAGGTAAGAAACGCACAAGTCGCCACGGATATTAAAATAAGACACGCCACCATGCGATGGATCATCTGCAAAACCACCTGGAAAGCCGTGATCGGCTGGAACTGGCCGTAGTCGTTCCGACTCTGATTATATTTGGCAATGGATGACGCGTCGGTGTCCGGCCAAAGTTTTCCATAAGCGGCGGGAAAATCGGGAATGGCCAGACCAGCATGTTGATGGCGCATAGTGGCCCCGAGCGCGAGTTGGGTCAGGATCAAAACAGTGGTCAGGGCGAAAAAGTAGCGCCGGCCTTTGGTATCGGTTTCGCTTTGAATGGGCAAATTGCGCCAGAACTGAGTGTGAAAAAGGGCGATGGAGGAAACCAACAGGAAAAATAATTGGGCCAGGGTTCCGTGAAAAATTCCGAGGCTCGCCATTTTTTCGGTGACCCGAAATCCACCAAGAAGTCCTTGAATGACGACGGCAACAAACGCGAGCAGGCCGAGGGCGCGCAACCATTTCGGTGAAGGCTCACACTTGGGCCAAACATAACTCGCAGACAAAGCAGCAAGACCGATGCACAAAGTGAGAATGTTTTCACTCATGTGCGTTGGGTATTTAATAAAGGCATATACCCCTCCCACCATAATGACCACCCCACCCCAACGTAAAAGCGGCCTGGATTTATAGCCGTGCAACCAGAGCGCCAGAATCATAGTGAGCAGCCCAACGGTGGATGCGACCAAGCGATGGGTGTGTTCGTAGAAAATGCCGCCGATCCATTTTGAGACCGGGAAGAAAAACATGTTGTAACCGTAGGTGTTCGGCCAATCCGGCACCGCCATCCCGGCCCCGTGGCTCGTCACCAGCCCGCCGATCCACACGAGGACAAAAGTCATCGCCGCCGTTAAGATGGCGAAACGGCGAAGGGCGTTGTTTTGACTGGGCGCAGGCGTCACTTTTTAACTTGGGCGGGTTTCGTGTTCAATGTGCTGCGAGTCACAGACGCGCGCTCCGTAATAAAAACAACGCCGCAGCCGAAGCCGCGGC
>CAIYOY010000159.1 GCA_903927905.1 uncultured Verrucomicrobiales bacterium
AGACCAATAAAGAAGCTGGTCGCAGCATGGGTCGCGATCATCATCCCCAGGCTTTCACCATGTGGATGGCCGGCGGCGGCATCAAGCCCGGCGTCACCATCGGTCAGACCGACGACTTCGGTTTTCAAATCGTCCAGGACCGCGTCCACGTCCACGATCTTCACGCCACCCTGCTGCAACTCCTCGGCTTCGATCACACGAAACTGACCTATCGCTTCCAGGGCCGCGATTTCCGCCTGACCGATGTTGAGGGCGAAGTCGTGAAAAAGCTTCTGGCATAGTTGCGTCCCGCGCCCATCTGCCCTAAGCTCGCTGCCTTAAATGGCGACCTTGTTGGAAAAAATTGAAGCGAATGCTGCGGCCCGACTGCCGCTGCCTCCCAACGTGCCCCCGGCGCAAGAGTTGGCGCGTTACAAAAACTTTCTCAAGATCGAAACTCATCGCCTCAAAATCCTCCATCGCGCTGGTGGGGGTGGACGTGAGGTCTGCCTGGCGCGCGCCGCCATTTTCGATGTCCTCCTCCGCTACATTCTGGAAGCGGTCAAAACCAGTTCGCCGGTGTTGGCCAAAGAAAAGCCGTTCAAATTCACCCTCGTCGCCCTCGGTGGCTATGGCCGCGCCGAACTCAATCCCCACAGCGACATTGACATCATGTTCCTGCACGACAGCGAACTGAAGAACGGCAAGGCCACGCCCGCTCTCTCCGCTCTCGTGGATGGTTTGCTTTACACGCTTTGGGACATAGGCCTCAAAGTCGGCCACTCCGTCCGCACCGTGGATGATTGCGTCGCCGAAGCCGCGCGCGACATGCAGTCCAAAACCTCTCTCATCGAAGCCCGCCGCATCATCGGCGACGAAGGCCTCTTCGACCGTTTGCAACGCGTCGTCCTCGCCAAATGCGTCCTCGGTCACGAAGCCGAATACATCGCCGCCCGTTTGCAGGATCAGGCCGCGCGCCGCGAAAAATTCGGCAACTCTGCCTGCATGCAGGAACCGAATATCAAAAATGGTTGCGGCGGCCTGCGCGATTACCAGAACTTGGTTTGGATGACTTTTTTCAAATATCGCACCCGGTCCCTCGTCGAGCTTGAGCAGAAAGACATGATCAGCGCGGCCGAGCGCAAACAGCTTGATGCCGCCTACGACTGCCTGCTCCGCGTCCGTAACGAACTCCACTACCTCGTGGATCGCCCCATGGACGTTTTGGGTAAAAGCGTCCAGCCCACCGTCGCCACCCATCTTGGTTTCCATGACCGTTCTCCGAGCCTGCGCCTCGAGAAATTCATGCACGCCTTCTACAATCACGGGCGCAATATTGATCTCATCACTCGCACCGTGGAACAACGCCTCGCGCTTTTGCCCCAGCCCGTGAATCGCTTTTCCGTCCGCGAAATGCTCCGTCATCGCGGCGAAAAGCAGCGCGAACAATGGGTGGACGGCTTTAAAATTCTCGATGGCGAAATATATCCGCATTCCAAGAGCGTTTTCCGCGACAGCCCGCGCCGGCTCATGCGCGTCTTCTTGCACGTGCAACAGCGTGGCATAAAACTGAATCCCGATCTCGCCCAGCTCATTCGCAACCAACTTCACTTGGTCAACAAGGATTTCCTCCGCGATCCGCACGTCCGCGAAACTTTCCTCGAAATCCTCGACCAGCGCGGCAACGTCGCTCCCGTCCTGCGCCTGATGCACGAAGTCGGTTTCCTCGGCAAATTCCTGCCCGAATTCGGTCGCATGACCTGTCTCGTCCAGCACGAATTTTATCATCAATACACCACCGACGAGCACACCCTCGTTTGCCTCGAAAAACTCGATCAGGTTTGGAACGCCAAAGTCCCGCCGTTCAATGCTTACGCCGAAATTTTTCAGGAAGTCGAACGCCCCTTCATCCTTTACCTCGCGCTCATCCTGCACGATTCCGGCAAAGCCCTGCGCACCGGCAAACACGAAGAAGTCGGCGCCCAACTCGCTCATCGCGTCGCCCGCCGTATCGGCCTCGACGGCGCCCAGGCCCACACCTTGAGCCTGCTGATTGAGAGCCATCTTGCCATGGTCCAGATTTCCCAACGGCGCGACCTTGATGACGCCACCATCATCCGCAGCTTCGCCCGCCAGATCCAGACGGTCGAAAATCTCGTTCTCTTGACACTGCACACCTTCGCCGATTCCATGGGCACCAGCAACCAGCTCTGGAACGGTTTCAAGGACGCCGCCCTCTGGTCCCTCTTTCACAAGACCCGCAAAATGCTCAGCGGCACCACCGAGTTCCTCGTGGCCGAGGCCCGCCAGCGCGAACTTCTGGCCGAGGAAGTCCAGCGGCTTGCACCCGCGACCTTTGACACCGCTGAAATCCAGGCCCATTTCTCCAACGTCCCCGAACGCTACTTCCAGATCAATGACGCCAAAGAAATTCTGCGTGACGTCAGCCAGGTCCATCGCTTCATCCAAATGCAATTGGCCAATAATGAGGAAAACGCTTTGGCCCCGGTCATCTCCTGGCAGAACGAACCCGATCGCGGCTACACCAAAGTCGCCATCTGCACCTGGGACCGCGAGCGTCTGTTCACCAATATCACTGGTTGTTTGACAGCGGGTGGCTTCAACATCCTCAGCGCCGAAATCCTCACGCGCAACGACGGCGTCATCATTGACTCTTTCTTCGTCACCGACGCGAAGACCGGCCACCTGGCCGATCGCGAGGGGCGCGATAAATTCGAGGACCTCCTGCACAAAGTCCTGACTGGCGCCGACGTGGATCTCCGCGCCCTCATCGCCAAAGTCAAAGCCGTCCCGACCATCTATAAATCTATCGAAGGCGACCGCATCCCTGTCACCGTCAACTTCGACAACACCACCTCGGAGATCCGCACCATCATAGACATCCAAGCCGAAGACCGCGTCGGCCTCCTCTACGATATCAGCCGCGCTTTTTACGAGCTGAATGTCCACATTTTTGTCGCCAAAATTTCCACCGAGAAAGGCGCGGCCATGGACAGCTTCTACGTTGCCGAGAGCGACGGTCAAAAAATCGAGAACCCCGACCGCGAAAAGCAGATTAAAAAGAAACTGGAACGCGCTATCGCTGGCTAATTTATTTCTCGTAGCAGTCGAGGTCACGAGACTCTAACTTTTCTTCCTTCGTTTCCCCATGATTTTGCCGCTATGATTTTGCCTCATTTGAGCACAAACCTTGAACTCACCGACAACTTCCTGGCCAAACTGGCCGGGTGGGAAACCGTCAAGCGCGCCCGCGGCCTGCTGGCGGCGGATCGCGTCCTCAGTTCTGATTGGCAAGCACCGATGTTGCGGGGGATGGTGCAAGAAGGGTCCAGCTCGTACCAGGCCGCACTGGTGATCAAAAGTGTGTCCGATGCCGAAAATCTTTGTCCGTGCCGCGACTCGCGCCAACGCGGCTTGATCTGCGCCCACGTCGTGGCCGTTGGACTGCATTTCATCAAAAGCAAAGAGAAGAAAATAACCGAGCCGGTTGCGCCCAAGAAAAACGTCAAAGCCTTGCGTCGCCTCCAGCCCGGTGAAACCGGTGAGCCGCTCGAATTATTTATCATAATCCCGCCGAATTTTGTCGAAGCCGCGAGCCGGGACAAAATCATGCTTTTTGTCGAAGGCCAATGGGGCAGGGGACGCAGCCCGTTGGAAGCTGTGCCCCTTGACGTCGCATTTGATCTTTCCGCCCAGGACGGCAACCTCCTCTCCGTCCTCGAAGCCGTCAATGGCGGCGACACCCCGTCGGCCTTGCGCCTGGACGCGAAACAGTTCGCCCAAGTGCTGCCCTTGCTCGCCGGCCATCCGCGCGTCACCGTTGGCAAATCCCAAACCTTGGAAATCAACGGCGAATCATTGCCCGTCGCAGTGGAAGCAACGCTGGAAACAACTGGCGAAATCATTCTGCAAATCAAAGGCCCGGCACCAAAAGTTATCGTCCCCGGCTGGATCTTCGATGGACGACAATTTCAACCCATTGGTCTGCCCACAAGTTTGTCCGCCAGTTTAAATGCCACTCAGCGCATCACCCGTCAGCAAATCCCGCAGTTTCTCAATCTCGAGTGGCCGAAACTCATTTCGCAATGCGAGGTCACCGCCAATTTTGCCCTGGAAGATTTCCTGCTCGAACCCGCCCAGCCGCGCATCAAACTGCATCTGGCCGGTGGCATTGCCATGCTGGAGGCAAAGCTCGATTGCACTTATGGCGATCTGCCCCCGACCAACACCGCCTGGCTGGCCGATCCAAAAAATCCAACGCGCTATCTGACGCGCAACGTCGGGGCCGAACAAAACGCCATCAGCCGATTGTTGAAACAAGGCTTCACTGGCCCGGACGCCAAAGGCCTTTACCATCTCAACGGCCAGACCCAGATCCTGAATTTTTTCGCGCGGGAATATCCGCGCATGGAAAAAGAGTGGCAAGTCACCCTGGAAGAACGCCTTGAGCGCAGCACGGAAAAAAATCTGGAACGCGTCGAGCCGCGCTTCCAGATCACGCCGTCCGGTGAGCAATGGTTTGATTTGAACGTCGCTTACGAGAGCAAGGGCGGCGAACAGCTTTCGGCGATTGATATCCAGCAGTTGTTGCGATCGGGGCACAGTCATGCGCGGTTGAAGAGCGGGAAGTTTGCTTTGCTTGACACCGGCGCGGTGGAGGAGTTGCAGGAGGTGTTGGTGGATTGCGCGCCGCAACAGCATGAGCACGGTTACCGGCTGCACAAAGCGCAGGCGGGATTTTTGGAGGCGACGCTGAATTCTCAGCCTCATTGGAAGGTGGCGGGACGAACGGGCGAGGTAAAGGCGGCGACGCCAGTGCTAGGGAAGTTGGAATCCGTCTTACGGCCGTATCAGAAGGACGGCGTGGCATGGTTAAGTTTCCTCCGGGCGAATGGTTTCGGCGGAATTTTGGCGGACGAAATGGGGTTGGGGAAGACGTTGCAGGTGCTGGCCATGATTCAGTCGGAGCGCGAGTCTATGACTCGCAGCAGTGTGAATTGCCAGACGACTCCGAATAGCCAAGCGTCTCTATCTAACCAAGCCGCTGCGGGTCACAGACCCGCGCTCCGTAGCCCCACTTTGGTCATTTGCCCCAGTTCCCTCGTCTTCAACTGGGCCGCCGAAGCCGCCAAATTTACGCCCGAACTAAAGGTCCTCGCCATCCACGGCCCGGAGCGCCGAGCATTGCTCGGCCAGATGATGGAACACGACCTCGTCATCACCAGCTACGCCTTGCTCCGCCGCGATGCCGAACACTATCGCGGCCTAGAATTCGACACCGTGGTCCTCGACGAAGCCCAGCACATAAAAAATCGCCAGACCCAAAACGCCCAGGCCGTCAAAGCCATCCGTGCCCAACACCGCCTCGTCCTCACCGGCACGCCGATGGAAAACTCCGTCCTCGATCTTTGGTCCATCTTCGATTTTCTCATGCCCGACTACCTCGGCAGCGCGCAGGATTTTCGTGAGCGCTACGAGGTGACGATCACGCGGGATCGGAACGTCGAGGCGCAGGTCCGCCTCGCCCGCCGTCTTCGTCCGTTCATGTTGCGCCGCCTCAAACGCGATGTCGCTGTCGATCTCCCGGAAAAAATAGAACAAGTCAGCTACTGCGAATTGAACGACGAACAACGCGCCTTGTACCAACAAGTATTGGCCGCGAGCCGCCAGGAAATTCTCAACGCCGTGGATGCTAATGGAATCGGCAAAAGCCGCATGGTCGTCCTCACCGCGTTGTTGCGTTTGCGTCAGATTTGTTGTGATTTGCGGTTGTTGAAACTTCAACCGGACAACCTAAAGGTTGAACACCAACAGGAACGCGTTGACTCCGGCAAAGTCGAAATGTTCCACGAACTCCTTGAAGAAATCCTGGATGGCAACCACCGCGTCCTCGTCTTCAGCCAATTCACCTCCATGCTCGCCTTGCTGCGCGCAGAACTCGATGAACAAAAAATCGAATATTGCTACCTGGACGGCTCCACCAAAGACCGAGCTGCCGTCGTGGAAAAATTCCAGCGCGACCCGCGCATCCCCATCTTTCTCATCAGCCTCAAAGCCGGTGGTGTCGGCTTGAACCTGACCGGCGCAGACACCGTGATCCATTTCGATCCGTGGTGGAATCCGGCCGTGGAAGCCCAAGCCACCGACCGCGCCCACCGCATCGGCCAGAAGCGCGTGGTAACGAGCTACAAACTGATCACGCGCGGGACGGTGGAGGAAAAGATTTTGAATTTGCAGGCGCGGAAGAAGTCGCTGTTGCAGGGGATGCTGGGCGATGAGGAACTGGCGGCGGCGTTAAGTTGGGACGAAATTCAGGAATTGATTGCTGGGTAGGAAGATTATTAACCGCAAAGAACGCAGAGATCACAAAGAGAAGGCCTCCGCGAATTTGGCAAATTTTCACGAATTGTTAAGACCCTCGATAATCCGCTCAATTTGCACGCGATGAATTTTGAGATGGGTCCCAGCCAAGGCGTGCCAACCGGCGGCGTCGAGCGGGCCAAACCATGGATGGGCGTAACGCAGATCGGTCTTCAATTCTGGCACCGCCGCAACGGTTGCCAGCAGGTCGTCGCAGGATTTTTCGTACTCGGCGACCACTCCCGACGTGACGTTTTGGGCAGGTTTTACCGTTGCGGTGCTGGCTTTTCCTTCCGGCATTTTGCCATGGGTCAATTCATCAATACTGCGGGTGATTCCCCGATGCACGATGCGCAAATGATCCAGCGTCATCCAGACCGACCAATTACGGCTGCTGTCCTCCAGCCCACGCGGACGCTCGATCAACACCTGCCGGCCCGCCGAATCGGCGGGAATCGAATGAACCAGTTGCGCGATCCGTTCGCGCTCTTGCTGAAAAGCGATGGTGAAAGATTCGCGATTGCCGGTCAGCCGACGAAAGGCAAACAAGCCTCGGGCGATATACAGTTCCGGCCCGGGCAATCCGGCCCCCGGCGGTGCGAGCTTCGGTTCGATATTCGAATTCATATCGGGAAGTCTGCATTATTACTTGTTAATTGCAAGTAAATTAGTTGTGGATTGCAAGTGATATTTATGCCATGGTTGTCCTGTGCCTGTGAATAAACGAATGCCTGCCGGGAAAAAGCGGACTGATTGGCGCCGCTCCCCCTGTCCCATCGCCTGCTCGCTCGATATTTTTGGCGACCGCTGGACCCTGCTGATCGTCCGTGACCTGATGTTAGGCCGGACGCGTTTTCGCGATTTTTCCGCCTCGCCCGAAGGCATCCCCACCAACATCCTGGCCGACCGCCTCGAACGTCTTCTTCAACACAACGTCGTCGAGCAAATCCCCGCCGCCGACGGCACCAAACGTCTGGCCTATCGCTTGACCGAAAAAGGCAACGCCCTTCGCCCTGTTCTCAAAGCTATGCGCGACTGGGGGCTGGCTTGGGACAAATCCACGCGCGTCATGCTTTCGCCCAAGTCAGTTTGAGGCGGCGTTGAGTTGGGACGAGATTCAGGAGTTGCTGGCGAGTTGAAGAAGTTTTCAAATTCCAACATCCAAGCCGAGTAATTTTGGCTGGTCAAAATTATTGGTTTGCCGGGACTAGAAATTCCTCGATAAATCTCCCCTGCGAATTCGTCAGCGTTTTTATTGATCGGTTTATCCAAAGCCCGTTTGATTCAAATTTCAGGAGTAAATATACTTTAAACGATTCCTTAAATTCCGACTCTCCCTTCATTCCCGTAAATTCAGCGAATCCAAGCTGGGCAGTATTCGCATCAGTGCCGAAATAATAAACGGGTGATTCACCCCAGTCCAAGGTCTTTCCGAGCGAATAACTTTCCCAAAGGTGGATTCTATTTCCTTGCCCGCTTGCCGCCGCCGTTGAACTGGCCGTGGAAGAGATTACGATTCGCGTCAGTATATTTGTGTTATCACTGGAATCATGATGACCATACCCAATATATTTCCCTACCCAAGTTCCTGTCACGATGGGCGATCGAGCATTTGATTCCAAGTTACTGGACTTCACCCTCATCGCTTCAGTTTGGCCCTCAAGTTCTTTAATTCTATTGCGTAGTCCTTCAACTTCACCCTGCTGTGCGTTAGAAACCGTGGTCGAAAGCTTATTCGTTTCCAAAGAAGGCGGGTTGCTTGTTTGGATGTTAATTGGAGTGATTGTGATAGCGGGTGTTGGCCTGATTGATGAATCATTAATTTTCCGAGTCGTGTCGTTGTTCTCGGTTGAGGCTTTGTACAAACAAACATTCTTCCAAATCCCGACCGCCAATAATCCGAGTATTAGGAATAAGCATAAAACCCAAATTCGAGTTCGAATTTTTCCCGCTGCAGATTGAGGATTGGTTTTGTCTGATTTCACGCTATTCATAAATACTAAATGAACCGGCTTCGACTGCTTGCTGTTTCACCAGTTTCTTCAAAACCGGCCCAATTTTACCCGCCATCCGCATGAAACCTAAATCCGTCGGATGTGTCCCGTCCACGGTGGCTTCGTTGTCTTCGCCGAGGAGGTTTTCTTCGGTGATGTAGGTGAGTTTTTTGAGGCCGGCTTTGCGCAGATTCGCATAAGCGATTTTCAGGGCGGCGTTGTCTTTGGTGTAGCGGTCGTAACGCGCTGGAACGAATTGGGCCTCCGTGTATTTGGTGTGTTCGACGAGGACGATGGGAGTTTGGGGATGCGCTTGACGCAAGGTTTTGACGAAGGGTTCGATGCGGGTTTTGACCATTTCTTCGGTCATGTTGGGCAGGGGATCGAGGACGTAGATGGCGGGGTCGAGCTCGGCGAGGAGTTGGGCGAGTTCGGGTTCGGAGAAGGCGTTGCCGGAAAAGCCGAGGTTGATGGTGGGCCAGTCGAGGTGACGACCGATGATGGCGGGATAAGCCATGCCGGGACGCGAGGCGCAACCGCCCTGAAGAATTGAGGTGCCGTAGAAGGCAATCGGTTTTTGCGGGCGCGGCGCGGCGGTTTCGATTTCGGCTTTGGCGGGGATGCCGAATTCAACATCCGTCACGCCGTTATAGAGCGGCAAATAAACGCAGTATTCGCGTTTGCCGGGGCGCATAGAATTGACCATGACGAATTGATTGGTCGGAAATTGTTTGGGCCGACCCGCGCCGACCCATTGCCACTTTCCATTTTCCTTCGCATACAAATCCAACCCGCTCACCCCGCTGGCCGCCATGTGCGGCATGGCCAATTCACTCTTGCGCAACGTCCAGCGCGCGGAAATTTCCGTGGCATCGGTGACAAACCGAACGCACATCCCAGCGGAATCCTGGCTCAATCCCCAGACCGCGCCGCGCACCGTTTTTTTCGCTTTCCCCGGCAGGCGGTCGTAAAAATTCGCGGTGTCGATCCAGCCTTTGCCTTCGATGGTGAATTCTCGCGCGTTGTGCCATTGCAGATCATTGGTGGAGCTGTTTTTTTGCGCCGAAGCCAACAAAGGCAGAAGCAGGATCGCGAGGAGAAAAATTCTTTTGTGCATGGCTACTTGAGTATTGCCCATCGGAGAATTTATCAAGTTTTCTTGGAATGGGTGCGATCAAGAGTGATGGTCAGCTCTGACGGAGCGCGCCTCTG
>CAIYOY010000160.1 GCA_903927905.1 uncultured Verrucomicrobiales bacterium
CTTCGCCATTTTTAAGGCTCTCAACAACGCTTGCGTCTTGGACTGCGGCCAGTCCTCTGCCGCTTTTCGGTTGCAACCATTTTTAATCATACCCATCTCTCATTGCCACCACCTCCCGAAAAAAGCTCGTAAATCGTAAACCGTAAATCGTAAATTACCCCCTTGCTGGAAATCAAAAATCTTCAACTCGAATTCGGCCGCGGCGAAAACACCGTGCGCGCCGTGGACGGCGTCTCCCTGTCCATCGCAGCCGGCGAGACCCTTTGCCTCGTGGGCGAGAGCGGTTGCGGCAAAAGCGCCACCGCCATGTCCATCGCCAAACTATTGCCTGCGACCCTCGCGCATTACGTCGGCGGAGAAATCCTGCTCAATGGCCGCGATGTCCTGAAGGCGTCGCAAAAAGAATTGCGCTCCATCCGCGGCGGCGTGGTCAATTACGTTTTTCAAGAACCGAGCACCTCGCTGAATCCCGTTTTCCGCGTGGGCCGGCAGATCAAAGAATCGCTCAAGTTGCACCGCCCGCAATTCGCCAACGACGCCGAAGTCATCCGCCTGCTCAAACTCGTCGGCATTCCCGCGCCGGAATCGCGCCTGAAAAATTACCCATTCGAAATGTCCGGCGGCATGCAGCAACGCATCATGATCGCCATGGCCCTCGCCACCGAACCCAAACTCCTCATCGCCGACGAACCGACCACCGCCCTCGACGTCACCATTCAAGCGCAAATCCTCGACCTGCTCAAAGACCTGAAAAAGCGGCTCAACATGAGCATCCTCCTGATCACCCACAACCTCGGCATCGTCGGAGAAATCGCCGACCGCGTCGCAGTCATGTATGCCGGTCAAGTTGTGGAGACTGCGCCGGCCCGGGAATTGTTGAAGAGACCGTTGCATCCTTACACGAAAGCCTTGATGAACTCGGTGCCGAAACTGGGAGGAGAGCAGGGGAGATTGAACGCGATTCCCGGCAATGTCCCCAACCTCGGCTTCATGCCCAGCGGCTGTCGCTTCCATCCGCGTTGTCCAGTCCGCCGACCCGACTGCTCCGAAAAAATCCCGCAACTGATCGAAGTCGAACCCACCCGCTGGGTTCGTTGTCCCTACTGGAATCAATTATCGGAAGAACCTAAACCGCAAAAATGCTAACCGAGACGGCGAATGTTTTCTCCCTCTCCTGGAGGGGAGAGCACCGCGAGCGGTGCATTAACCAACCGTACTAACCGCTGGGGTGAGGACGAACTCTCTCCGCGAAGCGCTGATTTTTTCTTCCTTTTCTTTTAAATTAAGACAATGTCAAAAACTATGAAACCGCACTTATTCATCCTATTTGTCCCATTCGTCCTATCTCTGTCCGTTCAAGGGCAGGGTGTGACAGTGAGCGCCCCTAACAATGTCATACCACGCGGCGATGGTCCGACCATTGCCGCGGCTAATGCGCTTAAATCCCAACCCAGCGCCATTTCCCACGAAGACACCAACACTCCCGCCCCCATCGAACCCCGCATCATCACACCCGGCCCCGTCGGTGGCCCACCCTCCGACGCCATCGTCCTCTTCGACGGCAAAGACCTCTCCAAATGGAAAAACGCCAAAGGCGCCGACGCCACTTGGACCTTGGGTGACGGCTATTTCGAAGTAAAACCCGGTGCTGGCAACATGTTCACCAAAGAAGAATTCGGCGACATCCAACTCCACGTCGAATGGATGTCCCCCAGTCCGGCCAAAGGCGAAGGCCAAAACCGTGGCAACAGCGGCATCTATTTTCAAGGCCGTTACGAAATCCAAGTGCTTGACTCCTACGAAAACAAAACCTACTTCAACGGCCAGGCCGGCGCCCTCTACGGCATCTCCCAACCCTTGGTCAACGCCTGTCGTCCGCCCGGCGAATGGCAAACCTACGACATCACCTTCCACCCCGCCAAACCGGCCGACGACGGCAAAATCCAACCCGGCTCCATCAGTGTCCTGCACAACGGCGTCCTGGTCCAGGATCACACCGAAGTCGCCGGAAAAACCACCGCCGCCTCAGCCTTTAAAGATGCCGCCGCGATGGGGCCATTGATGTTGCAAGATCACGGGCATAAGGTGCGGTTTAGAAATATTTGGGTTCGTCGCCTGTAATAATTGACATTAAAACGCCATCATGGCATTTTTACATCATGATTAAAACACAGGTGCAAATCCCTGATGCCCTTTTCCGGCGAGCCAAAGAAGTGGCGAGCCAAAAGGAATGGTCTTTCGCTGAAATCGTCCGACGCGGCTTGGAATATATGACCCAGGTAAACCCGCCCAATCGCAAGTCCGGCGAGGCCTGGCAATTGCCCCCGCCGCAGCAACTGGGCCCGTTCTTGGTGCCGGAAAGTCGGTGGACGGAATTGAGCCACGAAGATTAATCCGCGTGATTTCTTTTGACACCAATCTGGTGGTTTATTCCGCCAACGCCAATGCTCCCGAACAGGTGGCTGCCGCCGCGTTCATCAATTCACTGGGACCACGCCAGGATGTAGTGGTTTGCGAACTGATGTTGGTGGAAGCCTATTTGAAACTGCGCAATGTTCACATCCTGCCGCAGCCCATGAACGCGGCTTCGGCCCGCGACTTTTGCGAAGCCTTGCGCTCCAATGCGCAATGGCGGCTGGTCGAATCCGCCCCGGTTATGACCGAAGTCTGGCGGGCGGCTGGCGGTAGAGATTTCGCCTTTCGCCGCATCATAGACGCGCGCCTGGCCCTCACTCTCCGACATCATGGGGTGACAGAATTTGCCACCTCGAATGTCAAAGATTTCCAAGGCTTCGGTTTTGATCGAGTCTGGAATCCGCTGGTTGAGGGAGATC
>CAIYOY010000161.1 GCA_903927905.1 uncultured Verrucomicrobiales bacterium
CCCGGATGGCGATGTCTTCTTTCTCCGTCACGCTCCCAATCTCAAGGCCAAACCCGTCGTTTTACTCCATGTCCCCGTGTTCTAACTTTTTTCCGCTTTTGACCGCACACTCTTTTCCGCTTTTGAAAACTACACGACACAATATCTTGCCGGGCTTGACCTTGGCCGAAGGATAAGAGAAAATCGCGGACACTTACGATATGAAAAAACAATTTTCCATGACTTTGGCTGCGGCCCTTTGCCTGGTGGGTTGCAGTAAACCGACGCCCGCTCCAACGGCCGCGCCGGCTGCGCCTGCGGCCCCGGCAGCCCCAGCGGCTTCCGCCGCGACCAATGCGCCAGCCACCACCGATATGACAACCACCGCCAGCGGACTAAAATACAAAGTATTAAAACAAGGCACCGGCACCGTTTCGCCCAAAGCGACCGACACGGTCAAAGTGCATTATCACGGCACCTTGCTGAACGGCACAGTGTTTGACAGTTCCGTGGAGCGCGGTCAGCCGATCAGTTTCCCCTTGAATGGCGTCATCCCCGGCTGGACCGAAGGTTTGCAATTGATGAAGGTGGGCGACAAGTTCAAATTTGAGATCCCGCCCAATCTGGCCTACGGCCCGAACAGCCCGACCCCAGCGATCCCGCCTAACAGCGTCCTGGTGTTCGAAGTGGAATTGCTGGGCATAGAATAAGCCCGGTCTTCCCACCGCCAAACCTGGAACGCCGAGCATTGCTCGGCCCGTTATCGGAGCGCAGAGTTCCAACTCTGCGCGTCTTGTTCCCATCTGCGTCAATTCGTGAAATTCGCGGATAGAGCTTCCGCTGTCTGCAACGTCCGAGGGTGTGATTATAAGTGGGTGCAACCGAAAAGCGGCAGAGGACTGGCCGCAGTCCAAAAGCTTCGCCATTTTTTATTCCCTCAACAACGCTTGCGTCTTGGACTGCGGCCAGTCCTCTCCGCTTTTTTCTTGCGCAGACAGCTAAATGAAAACATTCCCTTACCCACTTATAATCACACCCAACTTCCGACCGCCACCAATTTAACAGTTGAATCTCTCCCCCGACGGGGCATAATCAAAATCGAAATTCCCGTAAACACGCATTTTAATTGCGAACGATTGTCTCTATTATGAAACATTTTGTCGTCAAATTTTCTCTGGCCTTGATGGTTCTGGGCTGGGCGGTTCCTGCCGAAGCCACGTTTTCCTATTGGGATGCCAATGGCGCCACTGCCGGGGCCAGTTCCGGCAGCGGTAAAGCCACCGGCACTTGGGGCGTGGATGCCTATTGGTCCACCAACCAGTATGGCACCAATGCCACGACGGGCTGGACCGCAGGCAATGTGGCTATTTTTTCGGCGGGATCAGATGCGACCAATGCTTATACGATCACTGTCAGCGGCCCGCAGAACATCAATTTTTTATCGTTTGAAGAAGGCACCGTGACGTTGTCGGGTGGTTCACTCACCCGGACCGACCCCAACGGCACGGCCAACGTGGCACCGGGCGCCACCGCCATTCTGAACACCACGTTGTCGGATACGAATGGATTAACCAAGGGTGGCGGGGGGAACCTGATCTTTGCCGTGGCGCAGCCCTATACCGGGTCATCGCTGGTGCAGGAAGGAATTTTGCGGATCAACGGCCAGGATTTTGTGCCCACTGGAACAGCCATGAACGTGTCAAATAATCCTTCCGGCACATTTGATTTGAATGGATTCAACCAAACTATTGGGTCATTAACCGGCAATGGCACGGTCACGCTCGGCAGCGGTCTGCTGACCGCTGGCGGTGACGGGACTTCGACGACATTTGCCGGAACGATCAGCGGAACTGGCGGTTTGACCAAAATGGGGAATGGCACGATGACCCTGACCGGCGCGAACAGTTACAGCGGAGCGACCACGGTGGCGGTCGGCACTTTGAAACTGGGCGCATCCGGTGTGCTGGCGGACAATTCTTCGGTCAGCGTGATTGGCGGCACGTTGGATTTAGGATCGTTTACAGAAACGGTTGGGCCGGTAACGTTGACCAGTGGATCAATTACCGGGGTCGCGAGCGAGGTGCTGACTTGCGGCACGGTGGATATTTTCAGCGGGGCGATGCAGCCCTATAAATTGGTTTGCGGAACGATCAATCTTTATAACGGCACACTGGCCACAGGCAGCGCCACGGCGAACGGGTTCGGGATCACTTGCTCCGGCGGCTTGAATATCAACGGCGGCACGGCCACGCTCGCGCCGGGCGGGACTTTTGCCAATGATGTGACCTTGAATTCCGGGACCTTGATCATCGGCAGCACGAATGTGGTCGGCTCGGGCACGCTGTGGCTCAATGGCGGGACCATCCAGCATGTCAGCGCGACGGCCCGCATCATCACCAACGCCGTGTCGCTCGGCGGCGATGTTGCTTTCAATGTGCCTGCTTCGTTGACTTTCTCCGGCCCGGTCACCCTGACCGGCAAACGAATTTTGACCGTCAATAATACGAACACCATCAGCGGTTCCATCGGTGAAGATGCGGCGGGGCGTGGGTTCACCAAGGTGGGGCCGGGCGTTTTGTCGCTGACTGGCGCGGCTAACAGCTATTCCGGCCCGACGACCAACAGCGCGGGGATGATTCAGTTGAATGCCACCTCCACTCTTGGCAATGGCTCGGGCAATCTCGTGCTGAATGGCGGCTCGCTGGTGTCAACGGCAGCGCGCACTGTGACGGTGTCAAATGCAGTGATCATGGCGGCTGATTCCAGTGTGGCCACGGTCAGCACTTCAACGGCGGCGAATTTTGATTTCGGCGGTTCGATCGGCGGCTCCGCCGGGACTTTGAGCCTGGTCAACAATTCCCCCAGCACCGGAACGTTCAAGCCGCGCTTTTCTGCCGGCGGATTTAATTTTGCCCGGCCAATCGTCATGACGCCAGGGTCGTTGAGTTTTGTGCAGTTGAATCTTTTCAACACCACCGGCACCGACCAGACCTTCAGCGGAGTTATTTCCGGCGATGGCAGCATCAATCGTTCGGCCAGCGTTTCCGGGACGGGTGGGCGCAGCATTTTCGCGGTGGCCAATACTTATACCGGCACGACCACCATCAATGATGGCACTTTACAAATCGGGAACAGCGCCGCACTCGGTGGCGTGGCCGCAACTTACCCGGTGAATCAAGGGCCGGGCACAACGATCAACGCAAATGGGTCGCTGGACTTGAACGGTCTGGCTTTGGGTGAAGATATTTCGACGAGCGGCGGCCAGATCATTAATACCAGCGGCAGCGCGGCCACCTTGAGCGCAGTGGACGGCGGCGTGAAAGCGATTACCTTCACCGCTGGCGGGACGAATATCACCGGCGGCACCACGGTTTCAATCACGGGTGGCGGCGGTACTGGCGCGACGGCGACGGCTTCGCTGGGTGTTACGTCCAGCACGTTCCCGATTGATCCTGGCAGCAGTTATACCGCTGCGCCAACGGTCACGATCAGTGCGCCCAGCAGCGGTATTACGGCCACGGCTACGGCGACCATAACCAAAAATGGCGGCAGTAATTACGCCACGGCACCGCTGGTTGTTTTTAACGGTGGTGGCGGCAGTGGCGCAAGTTATACCGCGCAAATCAGCGCCGCCGGTGCGGTGACTAATTTTGTCAAGGTGAGCGCCGGTTCGGGTTATACAACGGCTCCAAGTGTTTCCTTCAATGAAACTGGCACTGGCGGCACTGGAGCGACGGCGATTGCGACGATGTCCGCCGGCACAATCACTGCGGTGACGCTTTCCGGTCCGGTGACGGCGGTGAATATTACCGGAGCGGGTTCCGGTTACACGACCGCACCCACGATTGTTTTTAGCTCTGCCTCGACGAACGGTGTGACCGCCACTTCCACCGGCAACTCAAATCAGTTCACGGTCGTTTCCGTCACGACCACTGCGTCGGGTGGCGGTTATACGACCGCGCCGACGGTGACTCTTTCCAGCGGTTCGGGTTTCACTGGTCGAGCGGTTCTTTCTTCCGGCCTGATCGTAAATGGCTCCAGCAGCGTGGGTGGTACGGGCGATATTGCGATCAATTCGCTGATCAGCGGCACGAGCAGCCTGACCAAGATCGGAAATGACACCGTGACGTTGAATAACAATAATAACAGTTACAGCGGCGGCACATTGATCAGTGCTGGGACTTTGAAAGCAGCTAATACATCCGGTAGCGCTACTGGTTCTGGAAGCGTGACAGTCAGTGGCGGCATCTTGAGCGGGACCGGCATCATCGGTGGCGCGGTGGTGGTGACGAACGGCGGTCAGCTTGCGCCGGGCGCTGGTGTTGGCACTTTGACTTTGCAAAGCGGCGCTGACTTGAGCGGCGGCGGAGTTTATACCTGGGAATTGGGCGCATTGAGCACGAACAATCCGGGGACAAGTTTTGATCAGTTGTCGTTGACAGGCGGCAATCTGGTGTTGGGCGGGACTTCGATGATTGACGTGCATTTCACCGGCAGCGCAACTGCGCCGAATCCATCAACCACATTCTGGCAGTCGGCTCATTCGTGGAAGGTTGCGGCGTTGAGCGGGGGCGCGACTAATGTCGGCTTGTCGAACTTTGGCAGCGTCACCAACGGAACCTATGCCGCCGGGACGTTCAGCACTTCAGTGGATGGCAGCGGCAATATCATTCTTACGTTTGCCATTCCGATCACCACGACCAACCAACCGGTGATCAGCCGCTTCACGGCCGCGCCCGGTGCCACCAATACCACGCTTTCTTGGAGCACTCAGGCCAGTCTGAATTATCAGGTGCAATACAAGTCCAACCTGAACCAGATCGGCTGGCTGCCCCTGACCAACGTCACGGCCACCGGCAGTTCCGCCAGCGTGACGGTGGATTGTTCGCCTTCGATCGCCGAACGTTATTTCCGCATCATTGTGCCGTGAGACGCGTTATCCGCGATCATCGGCTTTGAGCGAGGCTTTGACGCGAGCGGTTAGAATTTTTTGGCTGGGAACGTAGGTGGCGGCAAATTCCCGGCGGAATTCCGCAAACGTCCCGGCCGCGATGTGATGCCGGATGTCCGCCATGACTTTCATGTAATGATGCGAGTTGTGGATGCTGACCAAACGCAGGCCCAGGATTTCATTCACATTCAGCAGATGGCGGATGTAAGCGCGGGTGAAGCTCTTGCAGGCGAAACATTCACAACCTTCTTCGATGGGGTTGAAGTCCGCTTTGACCGCGCCGCCCTTGACGCTGAAAGTCCCCTTGCGGGTGAACGCCGTGCCATTGCGGGCCACCCGGGTCGGCAGCACACAGTCAAACATATCCACTCCGCGAGCCACCAACTCCACCAATTGCGCGGGCGTGCCGAGGCCCATCGCGTAACGCGCTTTGTTCGCCGGTAAAAACGGTTCGGCCAATTCCACCGCCTTCATCATTTCCGGTTCCGGCTCGCCGACGCTCACCCCGCCGATGGCGTAACCGTCAAAATCCATCGCGACGATGGCTTTGGCGCATTTTTCGCGCAGCTCGGGATTGACGCCGCCCTGGCAGATGCCAAAAACAAATTGCCCGGCGGCGCGCGGTTGTTCGCGGCATTCGGCGGCCCAGCGGATGGTGCGTTCGACGGCATCCTGCGCGACATGCGGAGTGCAATCGTGCGCCGGACATTCGTCAAAAGCCATGGCGATGTCCGAAGCGAGTACGCGTTGGATTTCCATGGATTCCTTCGGCCCGATGAAAAGCATGGAGCCGTCGAGGTGCGAACGGAATTCCACGCCGTGTTCCTTGATCTTGCGGATTTTGGCGAGGCTGAAAACTTGAAAACCGCCGCTGTCGGTCAGAATGGGATACGGCCAATTCATGAACTTATGCAGATCGCCGGCGGCGCGGATGATGTCGAGACCGGGGCGGATATTCAGATGGTAGGTGTTGCCGAGGAGGATCTGGGTGCCCATCTCGAGGAGTTCACGGGAATCCAGCGCCTTCACGCTGGCCTGCGTGCCCACGGGCATGAAAATGGGCGTGTCAATGACTCCACGCGTGGTGGTCAGGCGGCCCAGCCGGGCTTTCGAGGTCGCATCCGTTTTTAGCAGTTCAAACATCGCCGTCATTGAGCCACCTTAAGACTGGATAATCAAGGCGGGCTTCTGCTAGTTTGCAGGACAGTGGCTACAAACCCTTTAATTGAAATTCGTAACGGCCGGGTGGGCAAAGCAACGTCTTTGCGCGCCCTCAAGCTCAACCCGTACCCATCCAAAAGCGCCCGCACGCATTATGCCAAGGCGATCCTCGACGACTTCGCCGCGCAGGAAGGCAAAACCGTCACCGTCGCCGGACGGTTGATGTCCTGGCGAAAACAGGGCGCACTGGCTTTCGGCCATGTGCAGGATCAGACCGGACGGATTCAATTATTCATGCGGCGCAATCTTGTCCAGCCGACCAATCCCGAAACCGGCGGCCTTGGTTACGCGGAATTCAATCTGCTTGACATGGGCGACATCGTGGAAGCGACCGGCAAGGTGATCAAAACTGAGCGCGGCGAGATTTCCATTTTGCTCGACACCATGCGGCTGTTGACCAAAGCGATTCGTCCGCTGCCCGACCAGTGGTCGGGCTTGAAGGATCGCGAACAGGTTTTGCGGAAACGTTATTTGGACACCACGCTGGAGCGCCCGCCGTTTGAACGTTTTGCCGCCATCAGCAAAATGATCTCGGCCATCCGTGGTTTTCTGATCGGACGCGGATTTTTGGAGTTCAACACGCCGGCCATTCAACCGCAATACGGCGGCGGCACGGCCAAGCCGTTCAAGACGCACGTCAACGCGTTGGGTTGCGAAATGTATCTGGCCATTTCGCATGAGTTGTATCTGAAGCGCTTGATCGTGGCCGGTTACGACAAGGTGTTCACCATCGGTCGCTATTTCCGCAACGAAGGCGTTGACCGCAGCCATCACCCGGAATTTTCCATGGTGGAGACGATGGCCGCGTACGAAAATTACGAATACAACATGAACCTCATCGAGGACATGTTCCGGCACATCGCGACGACCGTTTTCGGCAAAACTGAATTCAAAGTCGGCACGCACACGGTGGATTTCAGCAAGCCCTGGCTGCGCATCAGTATGGCCGATGTAGTGCTGGAAAAAACCGGCGTGGATTTTCGCACGCTCTCCTCGGTGCAGGAAGCCAATGACAAACTGACCGCGTTGGGCATCCATGAATTGCAGCCGAGCATCGGCGAGGCCATGGTCAAAGCCTTTGAAGAAAAAGTGGAAAAAGAATTGATCCAACCGACGCTCGTTTTTGGTCATCCCATCGAAATTTCTCCCCTGGCCAAGCCGATGGCCCATGATCCGCGTTATGTCGAGCGGTTCGAGATTTTCATCGCCGGCATGGAATGCGGCGACAACTGGTCAGAACAAAATGATCCGGTGACCCTCTTGGAAACCTGGCGTAAATCCTACAAAGCCGAAGAACGCGACGCTGGAAAATTTCATACCCTCGATTTTGATTTCATCGAAGCCCTCGAATTCGGCATGCCGCCGACCACCGGCATCGGCCCCGGCATCGAGCGCATGGCCATGATTTTCACGGAGCAGGAAAATATTGATGACGTGATTTTCTTCCCACTGATGAAGCCCGCGCTATCCCACATGAACGCGTCCATCTACGGAATTCACGAGCCAAGTCTCGCGCCGGTGGAAGACCTGGCCTTGTCGAGCGATGAGTTTGAATCGCTGTGCCGTGATGGCGCATTGAAACCGCACGATAAAAATCTAACCGTTAAACCGCACTTGCGTCTTTGGACCGTGGCCGGTCAACCGCGTCTTTCCGGCCATGTGGAGATTGAAGGATTTTTGGCCAACAGCGTCCTGCGCTTGGCCGGTTGCAAAATCAACGCCAATGCTGCCTTGCCCGAGGAAGAATTGAAAAAGGCCGTGGCCGCTTCATTGGAGCTTTCGCTGGTCGTGTTTTTGAAGAAAACATTTCCGGCATGTCACCTGACGCTCTCGCCCCCGACGTTGATGAAGAATGGTTGAACATCGCTGCAATATGGAACAGTAAGCATTGTAATTTCCGTCGCAGCACGGACTGTTTCAATTGGAACGGCATGGCTGAAAGTATTTCGTTGAGGCACAATCCGAATGACGCGACCAACCTTGGTGTTCTTCGGCCTGATGGCCCGTTAGCCAGAGGAAGCGGACTTTACTTTGGCGATAGCTAGGTCGCCTGCAATCATCATTTTCTTCTTCCAAAGAATCTGCCACTTACCGCTTTCTCTTTGACTTTGAACCTCAAACGCTGAACTTTGAACCGGCTGGGCATCCGTAGCTCAACTGGATTGAGCATCGGTCTTCGGAACCGAGGGTTATAGGTTCAAATCCTATCGGATGCACCATTCTTCCGGGAAAGAAAAATTGTCGTAATTCTAAAAACGCGCACTAAGATTTTTAGGCGTATGAGAATCCATTTCTATTTAGCAGCGTGTTGTCTGGCGGTTTTGGCGGGGCAAGGGCTGGCCCAGGGACTCAAGCCGCTCGGCGCGGATGGCAAGCCGTTGAACCTGGATTTTGAAACCGGCACGTTGAAAGACTGGACGGCTTCGGGCGCGGCTTTTGACCAGCAACCAGTTCGCGGCGACGCCGTGGCCAAGCGGCGCGCGGACATGAAGAGCGGGCATCAGGGGGAATATTGGATCGGCACCTTTGAGAGCGGCGGCGACAGCCCGCAGGGAACGTTGACTTCGATCGCTTTTCCGGTGGCCCATCCTTACGCCAGTTTTTTGATCGCGGGCGGGTCGGGAGCGGATACGCGGGTGGAACTGGTGAAGGCCAAAGATGACAAGGTCATTTTCAAATGTTCCGGCAATGACCATGAAGAACTGCGACCAGTGGTGGTGGATTTGCAAAAATATCAGGGCCAGCAAATTTTCATTCGCTTGATAGACCAGGCCAGCGGCGGCTGGGGTCATCTTAATTTCGATGACTTTGAGTTTTACGACACGAAGCCAACTTTCCCCAATGCGCTGGATCCGAAAGCGATGGAAATGCCGGAAGCGGACAAAGTCATGTATTCGGGGCTGACACCGGAAGACGCGGCTAAAAAAATGACTTTGCCGCCGGGATTTAGGGCGACGCTGTTTGCCGGTGAGCCAGCAGTGCGGCAGCCGATCGCCATGGCGATTGACGATCGCGGGCGGATTTGGGTCGCGGAGGCTTACACCTATCCCATCCGCGCGAAGGAAGGCGAAGGCCTGGACCGGATCATCGTTTTTGAAGACACGGATGGGGACGGAAAATTCGACAAACGCACGGTGTTCATGGAGGGGTTGAATCTGGTCAGCGGTTTGGAAGTGGGTTTTGGCGGCGTATGGGTCGGTGCCGCGCCCAATCTGATGTTCATCCCCATGGTGGATGGCGACAAACCGAAACCGGCGGGCAAACCGGAAATTCTTTTGGACGGCTGGGCTTATCAGGACACGCACGAAACGTTGAACACGTTTCAATGGGGGCCGGACGGATGGCTGTATGGTTGTCAGGGCGTGTTCACCCACTCGAAGGTGGGCAAGCCCGGCGCGCCGGACAGCGAACGCACGCCGATCAATGCCGGGGTCTGGCGGTTTCATCCGATCACCCATAAGTTTGAATTGTTTGCCGAGGGCACGAGTAATCCGTGGGGCATTGATTTCGACGAGCACGGCCAATGTATCGTGGAAGCGTGTGTCATTCCGCATTTGTTCCACATGGTGCAAGGCGGACGATTCACGCGGCAGGCGGGCTCGCATTTCAATCCGTATGTTTATGACGACATCAAGACGATCGCGGACCATGTGCATTGGGCGGGAAACAAGGGGCCGCATGCGGGCAATGGCCGGTCCGATTCGGCCGGTGGCGGTCATGCGCACGCGGGGTTGTTGGTCTACCAAGGGGACAATTGGCCGACGCAATATGTGGGGAAGATTTTCATGAACAACATCCATGGCTCGCGCCTCAACATGGATATTCCGGAACGGCAGGGCTCCGGCCTGATCGGGCATCACGGCGCGGACTTTATTAATTTCAACGATACCTGGTCGCAAATCCTGAACATGGAAGCCGGGCCGGATGGCGGGGTTTATATGATTGACTGGTACGACAAGAACCAATGCCATCACACCGATCCCAACGGGCACGACCGGTCCAACGGCCGTATTTTCAAGGTGACTTATCCGGCTGGCGCGAACTTCGTCCCGCAGGATATCACGACGAAATCAAACGCCGAATTAGTGGCCATGCAAGTCCTGTTGCAGGGGCTTTATGGGCCGGTGAAAGACAATTGGTGGACACGTCATGCGCGCCGCATCCTGCAGGAAAGGGCGGCCAAAGGATTGGTGAAAAGCGAAGAGGTGGACCAGGCGGTGGCGCATTTTCGTCAGTTGAAGCCGTTTAACGAGGACCAGGAATTGCGCCTGTTGTGGACCCGGCACATGACCGGCACTTTGAGCGAGAGCGAAGTGATGAACCAATTGTCGTCGCAGTACGAATATGTCCGGGCCTGGGCCATTCAATTTCTTTGTGAAAAGGGCAAGGTTTCGGACGCGGTCTTGCAAAAATTCGTCAAGATGTCGGTGCAAGACTTGTCTCCGGTGGTCCGGTTGTATCTGGCCTCGGCGATGCAACGGTTGCCGGTGGAGCTGCGGTGGGACGTGTTGGAGGGGCTTTTCGGCGATGCGGATGATGCCATCGATCATAATCTGCCGATGATGATCTGGTACGCGGCTGAGCCGCTGGCGGCGAAAGATTTTAATCGCGCCCTGACGCTGGCGGAATCGGCGCGTCTGCCGAATCTGTTGAACTACACCGTGCGCCGGACGGCGGCGCTCGGCACGCCGGACGCGCTGGCGGCCATCACCCATAGCCTCTTGCGCGTGAAAACGCAAAATCGTCAGCGCGAAATCCTCGAAGGATTGACGCAGGCTTTTTCCGGGCAACGGAGCGCGCCGATGCCGGCGGGCTGGAGCGAGGTGGAAACCAAGCTGGCCGCGAGCAAGAACGCTGGCATTCGCGCCTTGGGGCAGTCGCTGTCGCTTACTTTTGGCAGCACCGGGGCTTTGACGGCCTTGCGCAAAACGCTCACTGACTCCACGGCCGACATGCAGGCGCGCCGCACGGCGTTGGAATCATTGCTGGCGGCGAAAGACCCTGAGTTGCCGCCCATTTTGCAAGGCCTGCTGACCGACGCAGCTTTGCGGGGCGCGGCCCTGCGCGGGCTGGCGGGCTACGAAGATGCGCAGACGCCGGAGCGCATCCTGGCCAATTATAATACTTTTCCCGCGCCAGAAAAAAAGGACGCGCTCGGCACGCTGGCCGCGCGGGTCATTTCGGCCAAAGCGTTGCTGGCCGCGATCGGGGCCGGAGCCGTGCCGCGGGCGGATGTGACCGCGGATGTGGTCCGGCAATTGCGCAATTTGAAAAATGCCGGGCTGAATACGTTGATGGAAAAAGTTTGGGGCGCAGTGCGCGAAACGAGCGCGGACAAAAAACCGTTGATCGAAAAATATAAAAACATTTATTGGGCGGGCGGCTCGCAGCCGGGCGATGCGTCGCGCGGGCGGGCGGTGTTCGCGCGGACCTGCCAGCAGTGCCATACGCTCTTCGACACCGGCGGAAAAGTGGGGCCGGATCTGACCGGTTCCAACCGGGCCGACCTGAATTACATCCTGGAAAACATGGTGGACCCGAACGCGGTCATTCCGAACGATTATCGCGCCTGGACGCTGGAGACGACCGATGACCGCGTGATCACCGGCATTGTCAAACAACAGGATGACAAAATGGTGTTGATCGTGACGCCGAATGAAACGTTGACCGTGCCGCGCAAGGAAATCAAAACGCTGACCCAAAACCAGCTTTCGATGATGCCCGAGGGGTTGCTTGATGCGTTAAAGGACCAGGAAGTCCGGGATTTGATCTATTACCTGAGCCGTCCGGGGCAGGTGGAATTGCCAAAATGAAAACGCCCGTGAAACCTCAAGCAAACAGCTCCGATGCATGTAAATTGGAGCCAGAGCAAAAGGAAACGGGCGAATACTGGCGTTGGTGTCCACAATGTGGACACGAATTGCATAACGAGAAATGCAAGCTACGTTGTCCCCGGTGTCATTATTTCATGAGTTGCTCGGATTTTGACTGAAAAAGCTCCAGTTAGGGATTGACAAAAAGGGCGATTTTTAACTAAGTTAGTCCAACCCAACAAGGCACTTACCATGCCTGCGCCGACCCATCTTTTTATAGGATACTTGTCGGCAGAAATTTTCAAATGAAAACTAAATCAACTCATTGGGCCGGGATTTCCCTCTTTATTTTTAGACTTTACCTATGGTTCGCATTCGCCGCCGCCCTGCTTGGCCTGGCGGCCAATGGCCGGGCCAATCCTTCCGTAGTTTATGTGGATGCCACCTTTAACTCCGGCAGCAGCGGCGGACATGCTTGGAACGTGGACGCTTTTGCCGCCATCCAAGACGGCGTGACTGCTGTGGCGGATGGCGGGACCGTCCATGTTGCGGCCGGCACGTATTCTGAAAACGTCGTGGTGGCCAAACCGCTGACGTTGCTGGGCGCCAATGCGGGCGTTGATCCGCGCGTGAACGGCCGGGTCGGACCGGCGTGTAACGACAACTAAACTTCCCCGCTGACGACAACAAAAATTCCCCATTGCTTGGGGAAAGTTCCGGTGGTTTTTCTGGTCGGGCCGCAGGCCTGACCGGGCAGACTGGTGGAGCATGATCAACACACAACAGC
>CAIYOY010000162.1 GCA_903927905.1 uncultured Verrucomicrobiales bacterium
AATAATCGCCCTGCGCCCACTCCAGACCGGCGTTTGGGAAGTCTTCCTCGGCCGTGATCTTTTGGGCACCCTCCATCAACGCGACCGCTCCCGCAGTTTGCGCCCAGTGCGTCATAGTCGCAAACTGTAAGCCATGTCTTGGCGCTAAGCTGTAAGCGATGTCTTGGCACTGTGCCACAGACCCGCGCTCCGTCAAAGCAATCCGCTACCAGTTATTCGCATAACCTTCCGGCATCATTTCATGCACCGCAGAAATGATTCTATCTTCTGTTCCTTCATCCAATTTGGCCGGCCAATCGTAATAACTCATGCTGATATCCGGTTCATAGCCGCCCTCCTGTAAAATACGCTTGGAAGGAATGTAACACGGCACCGCATTGGCATAGGCGCTGATCCAAAGCCGATTGGCATCAAATTCCTTTTTCAACCGCAACGAGTAGTCTGCCACCACTTCGCCAGTCAAAAATACCAGGGCCAATTCTTTGCCGAAGTTCCAAGTTTGCACGCCGTAAGGAACCTCCTTCGGCAAAACTTCACCGCGATTCAGCCGCTGGATATTTTGCCAGGCATGGAAACCCCAAGTGGCATCGCCGACCCGTTTGAAGAAATCTTCGCGCGTGGGAGTTTTTTCCAATGTCAGCGCAAAATATTTTATATGACAATCGAGCTTGGCTCGGATCGGCCTGAGCGGTGTGAAGAACATTTCATCCACCGATGCGGTGACGGCTTGGCCGTATTGTTTGGCAAAAGACAAACCGGTTCCGGCATGGGGAGAAGGATTGGCGTCACCGCCACAACCAATCAACATGAGGACGACTGCGCCCGGATGATCGCGTTCCAGATATTCCTGCGCGTAACCCGCCCAATCGCCGCAGACATGGTTGTCGTTTCCGCCCATGCAAGTGCAATGACAGGCGTAATTAGCTACGATGGCCAACGTTTGCCCGGACTTGTCGGTGACTTTCAAAACGGGCAGATCATGATCCACGGGGCCATTCTTGGTGCGCCGATTCATGGCAAATTCGGCTTTGGTGCGGCCCCAACTTAGCTTCGCGGTGCGGCGATTTCCCAGCGCGGCGACCGCCACCTGTTCCAGTTTGTCCATCAGTTCAGTGGTGTAACGATTTATATGGGCCAATTCTTTGCCGGTGATTTCCTTGTGAAACAATCCGGGGAGATTCCCTTTCAACATCGGCGCGGTATGCGTGTGGGTAAAACAAACTGTCACGCGCTCATTTTTTATGCCCGAACGTTTGTTTAGCCGGGCGGCGATTTCGTTGCGCAAATAGGCCGGGGCGCCGACATTGTCCACAGTCAATAGAATCGCCGGGCCTTGAGCATCGGAACCGATGGCCAGCGCCTTGGCGAAAAGATGCTGGTCAACCCCCTCAAATTCCTTGGTCCGGCTGTTGTAACCGCTCAAGTAAATCGGAGCGCTGGGCGTAATGTCCACACTGGCCGCGCCGACCATATAATCCGCGCCGGTTTCCCCCTCGTGATTTTCCGGGATCAGATCGTTGGCCTGAGCGCGGATGGCCGGATTGGCCCAGGATTTCAATTTCATGATGCGGGGAACGCCGATTTCTGCGGGCAAGATTTTCCGTTTTTCCACCGCATCCAGCAATTCCAACACTTTTGTTTCTTCACGCACCATCCCGTCCAGCGCCAGCTTGCGGTTGTTGTCCGAGAGATGCGGCCAGGCTGAAATAAGCATGGCGCCCGCCCCTTTGGCGGTCAGGTCACATAAAGCGCTGACCGCGCCTTGTTGCAGTTGCTCGTCTGCGCCCCTGGCCATGTAACGTTTCATCAACATCCCGCGCCGCGTGAACGTGTCCGCGCCGAGAATCCGCAGTGCGTCATAGCGCGTTCCTTTTCTCACTGTTTCATTATCGGCCATGGTGGCCGCCAGATCACGGGTCCGTTCCCAGCGGGCGCGCAGCTTTTTGTCCCCTCGCACAATTTCGCTGACCCGTTCCCCCGGCCAGACCCCGGTCTGACTGAGCCCGTTGATGATCCCGCCTCCGACCACGACGGCTTCCCAGTCATACAATGGTTCGTTCAATTTGGGCAGGGAGACTTCGAGGACGGATTTAAGGTCGGCCAGATTATTGCGTTTGCCGGAGGCGAGAGCCACGCGCCAGATCCATGGCAAACGAATATATTCCTGCGCCTGGCCGGGCCGCAGACTGGCGGTCAAGGCCGCGATGAGCGCGCCGGAATCACCCGTGAATTGGGCGACCAATTTTTCGCGGTCCGCCATCGGTCGGTTGGCGTCGAGCAGATGCGCTGCGAGCAAGGAAAAATCTTCGGCCGGCTGCGCGATGACTCGAACGCCGCCAACCAATGCCAAGACCAAAAAAATCCAATGCCATTTAACCTTCATAAAGCCTGTTCCACCACGGCGGCCAGTTCACTGCGAGTGAGTGGCAGCGGGTTGGCCTTCATGCTGCTTGATACGGCGGCTTTGTCAACCATCATCTCAATATCTTTTGCTTGCATGCCATGGGTGGAGAGGCGGGGAATTTGTAGATCCGTCACTAATTGGCCGAGCCATTCGATGCCGTCCTCGGCGGTGGCCTTGGGCTGTCCGGTCAACCATCGGGCGATTTCATCAAAGCGCGGCAGGACGGCATTTTGTGGAGCGCGGGATCGCAGCGCTTGTAAATTGACCCGCATGACATGGGGCAACAACGCCGCGCAAATCGCCCCGTGCGGCGCATCAAACATTCCGCCCATCGGCCCGGCGAATCCATGCACCGCGCCCAATCCGGCGTTGGACAAAGCCAGCCCGCCATACAGACTGGCCAGGGACATGTCTTCGCGAGCTGCAAGGTTGCCGCCATTTTCATAAGCACGGCGCAAAGAGCGAGCGGCCCGGGGGATTCCTTCCCGGCACAACGCATCAGTCATGGGATTGGCTCGACAGGAAACATACGGCTCGATCAATTGCGTCAGTGCATCCATGCCGGTGCTGGCGGTGATGGAAGGAGGGAGGGTGAGAGTGAGAGTGGGGTCTATGAGAGCCACGCGGGCGAGCATCAACGGACTGCGCATACTCACCTTGACCCGATGTTCCGGCGAAAAAAGAACAGCGTTGCGTGTAACTTCCGAGCCCGTGCCCGCAGTCGTGGGCATCGCAATGAAAGGAGCGCCCGGTTCGGTCAGCGGCTTACCCAGGCCAATCACTTCCAGAAAATTAAAAATATCGCCTTCATTGGTCAGCAAGGCGGCGATGGCTTTGCCAGTGTCAAGCGCACTACCGCCGCCGAAACCGATGACCGAATCACAATTTTCCTGGCGGGCCAGAGCCACGCCTTCTTGGACGATGGCAATGGATGGCTCGCCTGCGACCGAAAAGGGAACGACCTTCGTATTGTCCTGCCATAAGCGCGCCATCAGGCTGGCGGCCCGTTGAGGGTCACGACCCGTGACGAGCAGGACGCGCCGACCGGGTGGAGTAATTTCCCGCAAAGTTCCGCATCCGAAAATAATTCGCGTTGGCGTGTTAAATTCAAAACGCATACCCGTCACCATCCCTGATCATCGGGAAAAATGTTGGAATATTTTACGCTCGTGCGAGGTTCCGCCATCATCGGCGCAACCGTATCGCGCCAGATGAGATAATGTTTGGTTTCCTTGTGGGCGACGGGCGCAGCGGGAGTACGATAGGCCTCGGTCAGGACAAAGCGGGTGGGGTCTTCCGCGTGCTGGGCAAAATCGAAGCGGGCGATGCCGGGTTCCTGGATGCTTTCCCGGGCGTTTTCAATGGTGGCCTGTTTGAAAGCCTCGACGCAATCCGGCTTCACATGAACATGGACATGGACGATGAGCATAATGGTGGGAGTCTAGGCAACCCGATGGAAAAATGCACGTGATAGAATTTATGATTTTCGACATGGTGTGGTGGGGTGAAGGCGGTTTGGAGCGGTGACTTTACTTGACCGTGTTCAATCCCTTCATATACTCGCCAGCATGAACCTGGCTGAAAAAGGAAGATGATCCGGATGATTCATGCGTTGTTTTTTATCTCTCCGGTTTTGGTTGCCTTTGGCCTTGGATTTCTTCTGTTTCGCGGCTTGGCTCTCCGTCATCTGATCCGCAACGATTGGCGCATTCATTGGGCGTTCTCGACCGTCTTGGTGGGGCTGCTATTTATTATCATTGCCGAAATAGCTGGAGCATTTAACGCCTTTTCCCGTCCGTGGATTATTGGTGCCTGGCTTGCGGTGGATTTGCTTTTGGCCGTGGCGGTAGGGCGGTTATTGCAGCTCAAGACGAAAGCGGACTGGCTTGCTTTGGTGAACCCGGCCCCCCACTGGCGGGCCATGATGCAGCGCCATTCCCGCGCCAGCCTGGCTTTGTGGACCGGGGCAGTGGTTTGGATCGGCGCGCTTGGCCTTCTGGCGCTGCACGCGCCCACCACCGTTTGGGACTGTCAGACCTACCACATGCCTCGCGTGATGCAATGGATCCAGCAAAAGAACTTGGCTCATTTCGCCACCAACTTCCCCAGTCAGGACGACCATGCGCCGGCTGCGGAGATTCAAGCGGCCACCTTGGCGTTATTGGATGGCAGCGACTATCCGGTCAACCTTTCGCAGTGGTGGGCGTTGCTGACCTGCGCCATCCTGGCCGGATTTTTGGCGGAGGAATTATGGAAGTTTTCTACTCCAGGCCGCAGCGAAGTTGATCCGAAAACCGGCGCGTTATGCGGGGCCTTCGTCGGGATCATGGTTCTGACTTTGCCTAATGCCGCGCAGCAGGCGATCACCACGCAGAGCGATCTGCTCGCGGCGTTATGGATTGTGCTGGCCGTAAGCTTTGGTTTTCTTTTAATGCAGGAACCAAAAAACCGGTTCTATCTGTTTGGGATCGCGGGCGCATTGAGCCTGGGCGTGGCGACCAAATCCACGACTTTCATCTTTGCCGCCCCGTGGCTGGCGGTGTTAGGGCTGATTTTTTTGTGGAAACGTTCTCCGCGCCCGATCATCGAGTTGACCGCCGCGCTGCTGATTTTCACGCTGCCGATCAACGCGCCCTGGATGGTTCGCAACTGGAAAGTTTTCGGCCGTCCGCTGAGTGCGGAAAGCACGTTCGAAACCACGACGAGCCGCGGGATCAGGCCGGCCAATGTCGCCGCCAACGTCCTGCGCAATCTTTCATTTTACACCCGCACGGAGTCCGAGTCGGTGACCGGACTGTGCAATAAAACTCTTTCCGGACTTTACTCCATTACGAGAGAGCCGCTTTATGATGCCAATTTCGTAGTCGAAGACTATGCTTTTGAATTCCCCAAACCGTCCAAAATTTCTTATGGTGATGGTTTTGGAACTTGTTTCCTGCCGATGCTTATTCTTCTGTCGCTGGCCTTGTTCCCATTTCAGTTCAAGCGCCGCGCGTTCGTGAGTGGTTATATGGCGGTGATTTTCCTCGGCTTCATTCTGTTGTGCGCCCTCTTAAAATGGCAGCCCTGGAATGCGCGTTTCCATTTCCCCTATCTCTTCTTCTCCATTCCGGTGGTGGGGATTGTGCTGGTCCGCGCCGTGCAGAGTTTCGGACCTTTGGCCATTTCCATCGTATTGACCGGCAATGCGCTGCTGGCAATGCTTTTTAATTTATCTTATCCAATCATTTACCCGACGTTCCGTGAAATCTCCCGCGAAAAACAATACTTCGCCTTTCCTTCCATGCAGGGTTACTATGGGATTGCGACCGATATTTCACGCGACATCGTTGGCGTTGGCTGCACCAATGTCTTCCTCAAATCAAAAAAAGATTCCTGGGAATATCCGCTTTGGGTTTGCCTGCGTGAGGCCGGTTTCAAAGGAACCATCCATCACGTCATGGTCGAAAACCAGACCGCCCCTCTGGGCGCCACCAACTGGGCGGCTCCGCGATCGGTCCTGGTGGGAATGGATGAGGAGATCAGCCAAGCGGCGACGGCCTATCCGTTGCTCATAAGGTATGGGGTCTGGATGGTCCGCTATCCGGCTCCGGCCCCCGAAGAGAGAACCAAGTTGCTGGATGGTTGTTTGACTGTTTCAGGTTTCAATGCTCCCGGTCCGTCCATGGCCCAGATCCGGGCGCGGGTGGTTGATGATCATGGACAACCGGCATCTAACATTCCCTTTCAGATAAGTGTTCACAGCCTTTCTTCCCGGGTTCGTTTTCCTTCAAATACTTTTGAGATAACTTTTCCGGTCCAGCCGGGCGACTTTCAAATCCGGATCAAACGCATCCGTTCCCAGAATTCTCCCATCGGCGGGATCGCTTTCTCCGACCTCGAGTTTTATACCAAGCATGTCAATCCCGGTGCGATTGGCTTCAAACAAGGCGACGAACCTCTTTTTTAGTTGGCCTGCTGCCGGTTGGCTACTGCGAAATGACGCGGAAAAAGCGGGCGTGGAAATTCGTGCTGAAGGTTTCGGCAAAGTTGATCGGAGAACCGCCGGCGACGTTGGTCAGGATGCTGGTCCAGTCAATCAAATTGGTGGAGGCTTGGATGACGTTGGTGCTGCCCGGGGTGGCGGTGATCTGGCATTGGGCCAGGCCGCCGCTCAACGAAAGTGAGCCGAAGTGCGAAGGCGCCGCCGTGAGATTAAGATTCGCCGTGGCAAAGACGGATGAGACGACGTTGCTGACGGCCACGCTGTAAGCGCCCACTTGGGAAGGTTGGATGTTGGTGATGATCAAGGTGGCATTGGTCGCGTTGGGAATGTTGTGGCCGTTAAATTGCCATTGCACCCCGACCGGGCCGCTGCCCGCCGTGGCGACGGAAAAGGTGGCATTCGTTCCGGGCGCTACTGTTTGACTCAGCGGAGCGGAGACGATGGACAGCGGACTGCCCAAATTGATATTGAGATGGACGGTGCCGCTCGCTCCGCCCATGCCGTCAACTACAATGTAGTAAGTGGTATTGGAGGAAGCGCTCGGAATATAGACGTGCGGTTGGCCGAGGAGGGTGAAATTAGTGGTGTAACCGCAGCCGACATTGGTCAAAGTGGCAAAGCTGTCGCCGGGGCCGATATAGATAGCGAGGATGGTGTTGAAACCGCTGCCTTCGGTGTGGACATGGAGCAAACCATTAGTCGGCGGTTTGTAGGAATACCAGACGGAAGATCCACCCGCCTGACCACAGTGATTAGGCTCGCCGGATTCCTTGGTGGCACCGGCGGTGCTGAATATTTGGGTGGTGGTGTAACTACGGGAATCACCCGCGCCCTGGGCCGATATTCCTTTGCCCGCTCTCTGGCTCGAGACAAGAGTTTGGGTGGCCACAATGGCGGTGGAATCACGAAATTTATCCAGGGCCAATGCGTTGGTGTCAGTCGTACCGTCTTGATGCAGATTAATTTGGACATGGGACGGGAGGGAGAAGGTGCTGTGGCCGCCAGAACTGACCGCTTGCGCGACGTAATTGCCGACGGTGGCATCGTTGACATCGAGAATGGAAAGATTGGTCGTGTGGATGCTGGTGGGCAAACCGTTGAACAACCAGGTGACCGTGCTGGGATCGCAGGTTAAGGAAAGGTTGACCGAGCCATCATCGGAAACAACGGAAGACGTAGCCGGATGATCTTCGATCTTGGGCAGCAAATCACTGGTGATGACCTCGTTCCAACTCAGAACGACATCGCCGGAAGCGCCGTTAAAACCGTCCACCGCGATTTCATATTCGTTTAAGGCCGTGGCATTGAAAGAAATTTGGCTGGTCAGGTAACCGCCGCGATCGTCGTCGCTGACGGAAGACGGCACCACTTTAAGATTGCTGACCGAACTGCCGGTGTAGGCGGCCAGCAAAGTATCGAAGCCGCTGCCGCGCGTGGTGAAGGTGACGATGCCGGTGGACAAGGGGGTCCATTTGAACCAGATGGATTTGCCGCCGACATTGCCCGCGTGATTTGGTTCCTTGCTTTCTTTGGTCGCGTTCAAGTTGTCGGAACGAACGTTGCCCGCAGCCAGGCCGAGGAGGCTGGCGCGGCTGGAAAAATTGTCATTGCCGGAATCGGCCAGGAGCGACGCGGTCACGCGGGCCACGAGGCTGTTGACGGAGAGATAAGCATCGCTGACGGCCACGTTGTAGGCGCCGCAATCGCTGCTCAACAGGCCGCCAATGACGTAAGTGTTGTTGGTCGCGCCCGGGATGTTGACGCCATTGAGCCGCCATTGATAAGACAACGGAGTGTTTCCCTGGGCGGTGACACTCAGGGTGGTTTGCAGTCCCAGAACCTGATTCAGCAGAC
Source organism: uncultured Verrucomicrobiales bacterium (assembly GCA_903927905.1). Lineage (GTDB taxonomy): Bacteria > Verrucomicrobiota > Verrucomicrobiia > Limisphaerales > Palsa-1400 > CAIYOY01. The sequence continues at coordinate 8,244 of CAIYOY010000162.1, forward strand.
TGACGGGCTGGGACAGAATCGTGGGCTGGGCCTGCGCCAAAAAACTGGCGCTGACCAGGAACAACACGACCGGAATCAATCCGAATTTGCGAGAAACAATATTCAATTTGGGTGAGGATCGGCCAGGGAGTACGAGCTGGCCAATCCTTTTTCTACTGCGCCTCAGGTTTAGCAGATGCCATGCCATTCGCATGTTTGTTTGCCGCACCCAAGGAACTATATTCAGGATGATTTTGTAATAATTTTGGAGTGGAAAAGCAATGAAATAGGGAGGGATGGTCGGTGAAATTTTTTTCTCCGGGGGAACCTTGTTTTGGCTTGTTCTGCCTTGTTTTACCTTAATTTGTCTTGTTTTGCCTTTAGGAAGAAAACTCGAAGCACGAAATCCGAAATTCGAAACAAATATGAAATTCCAAATTTCAATGACCTTGCCCGCGAAAAATGCGAAAGGGCGCGAAATAATTTCTGAATCAGATGTCGCTAGGTCGCGTTGACTCGAGTTTGGTGTCGTTGGGTGCAGTTTGGCGTCGGTAGATGAGGCCTTAAACCGGGTTGTTTGAATGAAAGAGACGGTCGGGCAGAGGGCTTGGGATATTAAAGCCGGAGTTTTTGACCACTGATTACACGGATGGCACGGATAATAAACGGTGGAGATTGGGAGCATGGGGCAGGGGAGGCGGGTGAGGTTTTTTTGCTTCCCGGCCCGGCCCTGTGTTCCTGTTGTCCCATTTACCATGAGGCGAAGTTAATGTAGCTGCGACATTATGTCAAGAGGGAATTGACCAAAGGCGGAATATTATCTACCAATCTACGGTCTGACCCCTTTCATGACCATCACTTTTGTTCGCGCCCCACGAAAAAGCAATGAAATCGGGAGGATATATTGGGGCGCATCTGGACACCCGCGCCATGTTTTGGTGATGGATGCCTTTTGGACAAGGTAACGTTTTTTCCGCCGGGCGAGACGCTCCGGCTCTACGTCCGGCGGGACGCCCGACGCTACGTTAAGGCCAAATGCGGCTGCGATAGATGTGCAGGCCGGAACTGATGGAGTTGGTGTCGTTGAAAATCAGGAAACCGGTGGTGTTTAGATTGGTTTGCAGGGGAGTCCAAGTGGCCGAATTGGTGGAAAGATCGAAGACGTAATTTGAACCGATGACACCAATGAGTTGGAACTGGAAGGTTTGGTTGGTCAAGCCAAGCGGAATCAGGCGGAACGGAGCGTCGAGCAACAGGATGGCATCGGAACTGGTCGCGCTGCCGGCGACGTTGCTGGCGACGACGTGATAGGAGCCTTCGTTGACAGATTGGAAATTGGGGATGGTCAGGGTGCTGCTGTTGACACCGACGTTCGCGCCGTTGAGTTTCCATTGATAAGACGGGGCCGGGGAGCCGCTGGCGGTGGCGGTGAGAATGGCGGTGGTTCCGGCGGTGACGGTGCGACTGACGGGAGATAAGGTGATGGCGGGGGAAACGTTCACGGTCAAGATGGCTTGGCTGCTGGAGGCGGTGCCGGCGATGTTGGTGACAACGCAGCGGTAATTTCCGGCATTGGTGGTCTGAACGTTGCTGATGGAATAGGTCGAGTTCGTCGCGCCGGGAATATCACCCGGGATGCCGCCCCAGCGCCATTGAAAATGCAGGGGAGCGGTGCCGCTGGCGGCACAGATAAAAGTTACGTTGTTGCCGAGGGTGACTGACAGGTTGGTGGTATCGGTGGTGATGGCGGGCGGGATATTCACGGTCAACACGGCGACTCCGCTGTTGGTTGAACCAGCCACATTGGTGACCACGCAGTCGTAATTGCCAGCATTGGTGGATTGGGCGTTGGTAATGGACAATAATGTGTTGGTTGCGCCAGCAATAGCGTTTCCGGCTAAACGCCATTGAAAGGCCAGTGGAGCTGTCCCGCTTGCCAGGCAGATGAAAAAAGTATTGCCTCCGACGCTGACTGTCTCACTGATTGGATTCGAAGTTATGTGTGGTGGCAAATATGTGACCGTCAACACGGCAACGGAACTGGTGGCCATGCCAGCAATATTTGTTACCACGCAATCGTAATTTCCTGCATTGGTACTCTGGGGATTGCTTACGGTCAGAGTGGTCGTGGTTGCACCGCTGATTGCAACCCCGCCAAACCGCCATTGATAACTCAATGGGGCCGTTCCCGTCGCGACACAATTAAAAGTGCAATCGATTCCAGCAAGTCCCAATACATCGGCCGGATTAGTTGTAATATTTGGGGGCACATTGACGATTAATGCAGCGACGGAGCTGGTGGCTGATCCGGCCACGTTGGTGACAACGCAATCGTAACTGCCAGCGTTGTTGGTTTGGACATTGCTGATGGTGTAAGCCGTATTGGTCGCGCCACCCAGAGTTCCTCCGGCGAAACGCCATTGATAACTTAAGGGCGCGGTGCCGATGGCTTGACAGGTGAAGGTGACGTTGCTGCTGACAGTGACTGATTGGTTGACCGGGTTATTGGTCACAGAGGGTGGAACATTGACGGTCAAGATGGCGGTGGTGCTGGTAGTGGTGCCAGCCACATTGGTCACAACGCAATCGTAACTGCCAGCGTTATTAGTTTGGACATTGCTGAGGGTGTAAGCGGTGGTGGTGGCACCACCCAAGACGCCCCCGGCAAATCGCCATTGGTAACTCAGGGGAGCAGTGCCACTCGCTTGACAGGTGAAGGTGACATTGGAAGTGGTGATGGTGGTCTTGCTGACCGGCTGGTTGGTCATGGTCGGCGGCACATTGACAGTCAAGACGGCAACGGAGCTGGTGGCTGATCCGGCCACGTTGGTGACCACGCAATCGTAGCTGCCGGCATTGGTGGAAGTTGTATTGTTGACGCTAAAAGGGGTTTGGGTGGCTCCGCTGATTGGAACGCCGCCAAACCGCCATTGATAACCAAAAGGTGATGTTCCCGCTCCTCCGCAGTGGAAGGTCGCGGTGCTGCCAGCGATCACGGTCACGTTGGTTGGATTGGTGGCGACTGAAGCGGGGATATTGACCGTCAGCGTGGCAACGGAACTGGTGATCGCTCCGGCCACATTGGTGATGACGCAACGATAGCTGTTGGCATTGGTTGATTGGATGTTGGTCAGGGTCAGAGTGCTGTTGGTGGCTCCGATGAGGTTGGTGGCGGTACTGCCGAGTTTCCATTGATAGCTGAACGGCGCGGTGCCATTGGCGGCAACGACGAACGTCACGTTGCTGGTGGCGATGGCGGTTTGATTCGTCAGGTCGGTGGCGATGGTGGGCGCGGTGTATAACGATAGATTGGCCGAAAGGCTCGCGGTGGAAACCATGTTGCTCATGAACACGGTGTAAGCGCCGGTTTTGCCGAGGGTGGCATTGGTCACGGTGTAGGAGGAGTTGGTCGCGCTGGGGATGTTGGTGCCGGCAAATTGCCATTGGAAATTGAGCGGTGAAGCTCCGCTGGCGGTGACATTGAAGGTGGCGTTGCTCGTGGCCCAGACGATTTGATCGGTCGGCGGCGTGGTGGCGTTGATGGCCGCGCCATTGGCGATGACCAACTGGACGGCGCCGGTGGCGCCATTGTATCCGTCCACGACGATGAAGTAGGTGGTCTTGGTGTCGCCTGTAAAATAAACATCCGGCTGGCCGTTGGCGGCGTAGTTGGTGGTGTAACCGCAACCGACATTGGTCAGGGTGGCAAAGCTGTCGCCCGGCCCGATGTAAACGGCCAGGATGGTATTGAACAAACTGCCCGCAGTCGTGACGTGGACGAGCGCGTTGGTGGTCGGCTTGTAACTGTACCAGACGGAGGCCCCGCCGATTTGGCCGCAGTGATTGGGCTCGCCCGGTTCCTTGGAACCGCCGGTGGTGTTGAAGACTTGGGTGGTGGTGTAGCCGCGCGAATCGCCGCCGGATTTGGACGAGAAACCCTGGCCGGTGACAGGATTATTGGTGACGGCATCGAGAAATTTGTCCACGGCCACGGAATTTGTGTCGGTGGAACCGTCGTCGTGATAATTGATCTGGAGTTGCGAGGGTTGGGTGAAGCTATAATGAGTGCCAGCCGCGCCCAAGGCATTGAAACCGGTGATGCGCACCATGTATGACCCCACGGTGGCGAGGGTGGCGTGGACAATGCGGATTTCACTGGCCCCGTTGCCCGAGTCCACCGCGCCATTAAAATACCATTGATAACCGAGCGAAGAACTCAGCACGACAAAATCTCCCAAAGCATTATTAGCCACAGTTTGCACAATGGTGGGCAAAGTGGTCACGCTCGCCAGCGTGTCCGAAGTGACTTCCTCGCTCCAGTTGAGCACCACATTGCCCGAAGCGCCGTTGTTGCCGTCCACGGCGATGGCATAGGGCTGTCCGGCGGTGGCGTTGAAGCTGACTTGACTGGTCAAATAGCCGCCGCCGTCATCGTCATCTATTGACCCAGAGGCCGTGACCAGTCGGGTCAACACATTGGCGGGAGGGCCGTAAGCGGACATGACGGTGTCAAATCCGCTGCCCGTCGTCGTAAACGTGACAATGCCGTTGGTGGGCGCGGTCCATTTGAACCAGATGGATTTGACCGGGCTTTTGCCGTCGTGATTCGGTTCGCCGGTTTCGCCGGTGGCGGACGTATTAGAACTGCGAACCGCTCCATTGGTCGTTGAGGGCAGGGAGTAGCGGTTGGTAAAAAAGTCGTTGCCCGTGGCCGAAGCGATGTTGACGGTCAATTCCGCCGTGGAACTGTTGATGGCCAGATTTCCATCGCTGACCGCCACGGAGTATTGGCCGCAATTGGTCGGTTGGGTGTTGGCGATTTGGAGCTGACTTTTCGTGGCTCCGGCCAGGGTCACTCCGTTTAGCCGCCACTGATAAATAAGAGTGCCAGTGGTCGTGGTGGCTCCGACCCGAAAAAGGGCGGTGTTGCCAACGGTCACGTTCAACTGATCGGCGGGCTGAAGGACAATGGTAGGCTGCGCCTGGCTCAAATAAACGGGCGCGCCAGCCAACAACCAGGCGGCCATCCATCGCAGCTTACGAAAGAAACTATTCACGATTTGGGTTTTAAAATGTACAAGGCCACAGGGTAGCCAGATTTTATCAAAAATGACAATGCTATGGTTTAGCAATTAGCGGGCCATTTGTCTGAAATGATTCTGGGTTTTGCAGGGCAAACGCATCTAATTTTTTTCCGCAGCAGTGCTCCCTCCTTGTCCCGGAGGGACTTATGAAAATAGCCCGGCATTTCAATGCCGGGTTTTGGCGACAAGCAATCATAAGTCCCGAAGGGACGGCTGAGCGTGTATTATTGGCTGATAAAAAAGCAGTGGGATAAAACCGCTTCGTCATTTTCCTTTTGCGATTTTTGCGATTTTTCGCGGCTGATCTCTTAAACTATCTCCACCGTCTCGCCAACAGCCAAAAAATGCAGCCAGCGTTTGGTCACTGGCTTGCCGTAAATTCGACTGATTGCCTTGGCATATAACTCAAGTTGCGGGCGGTAATCCTCGATTTTTCCCGGTAATTGCGCCTTTGGAAAATGATCGGTCTTAAAATCCAGCAGCCAGATTTCGTTCGGCAGAACCGCCACCAGATCCATCACCCCCTGCACCACGACAAATTCTTCCGAGCCCAGCGCCGCATATAGATTGGGATTTAATTTAGCTAAATCTTCTGTCGAAAATCGGGCGGTGAAGGGCCATTCCCGTCGGATGTTTTCGGCGTGTTTCAATAATTTTTGTCCGACGTCCGATTGCCAAAATTCCGCCAACGCCTTGAAATCCAGCGCGTCCGCTTCTTCCTCTGACAAGATCGCCAAATCAATCAAACGTTTGGCCTCCTCCTGCAACGAGGCAACGCTCAATACTTTCGCCAACGAAACTGATTCCAGAAACGCATGATGCGCCGAACCGATTTCTGCGGCGGTCAATTTTCCCACGCTCTGGGGAGTTTTGCTTTGGCCAAAGGCAAAAAATGGAACAGTTTCTTCGATGGCTTCGGCGCTTTCTCGTCGGAGCACGGAGACGGAAGTTTTGGCTGGTTGCAGGGCGGCGGCGACGAAGGGATATTGCCACTCGATTTGTGATCGGATTTTATTCAGCGTGTCGGCACCGAGGCTTTCTGACAAAGCCGCTTGCTTGATAGGCTTCTCCGTTTCTAGAAACAATGGATCGTGGTCATTCACGATCTTCCACGAAAGCAACGAATTCTTCCCGGAATCCTCCAACGTGTCTGTTTTTACCAACCAGCTTCCGAGCCAATCCAGATAACTGTTCGCGCCCAAAATTTCCGGCACGCCCAGGCCGCGTTCTGCTGCCTTCGGCCAGGACTCCGCCATTTTTTTCTCCGATGCCGTGCCCACCAGGATGAGCCGTTCAATCGGTCGGGTGAGGGCGACGTAGAGTAGTCGTAATTCTTCGCCCAACGCTTCCCGTTTTTGCCGTCGTTGCGCGAGCCAATGCGGGAGGCTCGGATAAAACTGTCTCGACCCCGGCGGTTTTATCTGCGGACAAAGCCCCAGTTCCTCGTCCAAAATAATCTTCGCGCGCAAATCCTGCAGATTAAATCCCTTGCCCAGATCGGCCAGCACCACCACCGGAAATTCCAGCCCTTTGCTCTGATGAATGCTCATCAACCGCACCGCCTCGGTTCCAGGCGCGGAAGCCGGGGCGATGTCCACGTCGCTGTCTTGCTGCGCTTCGACAAATTTCAGAAAGCGATACAGCCCTTGCCCCTGCAAGGCGTCGAATTGCCGTGTCAAGTGCAGAAACCGCTCGACGTTCGCGCGTTGTTGCGCGCCGCGTTCGCCGAGCCCGAGCCATTCTTCGTAATGTGTTTCATTCAACACCGTTTCCAGGCAATGCGAAATGGCGGCGTGCCGGGTCATCTGCCGCCAGCGACGGTAGCGTTCGAGGAAAAGGCTGATTTTTTCGAAAAGCGCGTCTTCGGTTTTTTCCTTTGCCGCTTCATGCCAGCGCACCAATGCCGTCCAAAAACTTCCGCGTTTCATGGTCAATCGGATGGTGGCCAGTTCATCCGCCGTCAGCCCCGTCAGCGGCGAATGCAGCACGGCCAACAGCGGCAGGTCCTGCAAGGGATTGTCCAGCAGGCACAGCAGATTCAGCAGATCGCGGATCTCCAGGCTTTCATAAAATCCACTGCGCGTGGTGGTCAGTGGAATGCCCAGCCGGAAAAATTCCTTCACATAATCTTCGACCTTGTTGCGCGGTGAGCGCAGCAGGATCACCATGTCATTCCACGTCGCTGGCCGTTGTTTTCCCTCGTGCCAGATCAACGTGCCATTGTTCTTCAATTCCAGCAGCCGCCGTCCGATCATCCGCGCCTCTTTTTCTGTGTCAGAAATTTTCTCCGGCGGTTTAGGCATGTCTCCTTCTTCCGCTTTTTCGCCGGTCCGGCGCAGGAGCAGTTCCACATTGCGTTCGGTGGCAGGATCATTTTTCAAAACCGCGCGGCCTTCGGGATCGCCAAAACGCAAACGCGCATTTTCGTCATAATGAATCCCGCCGATTTCCGGCCGCATCAGATCGCCGAACACTGCATTGACAAAATTCAAGACCGCTTCATGGCTGCGAAAGTTGTCGGAAAGCGGAATGACTTGTCCTTCTTTTCCTTGGTGCCAGTGCCCAAGGTATTTCAGAAAAATTCGCGGGTCAGCCAGTCGAAAACGATAAATACTTTGCTTGATATCGCCGACCAGAAACCGATTTGCCTCAACGCCTTCGCCGCCGAGCGCCCGAATGATCGCATCCTGCGCGCCATTGATGTCCTGATATTCATCAACAAATATGAGTCGTAATTTTTTCCGCCATTGCCGGGCCGTGACGGTTGGTTCTTCGTTGTTCCACAACAAGCGCAGGGTCAACTGTTCCAGGTCATGAAAATCAATCCCGCCAAATTCCTGCTTGGCTTCGGTAAAAGCGGCGGCGAACTGTTCGGTCAAATCCAGCAGCGCCAGCATCGGGTGTCGCGCCCAATTCCAGTCCTCGGCCAGCGGGTCGCCCTTTTCATCAGCGCAAAGCGAATGCAAAAATTCTGCCTCGGTGAAAAGATCTTCCATCGGCTCAAAAAATTTAGCCTTGGGCTTGGGCCATTTGCCGTCCTTGAGTTGGAGGATTTCGGCCAGTGTCTCCGCCGGTTTGGTCAAGAGCTGCGCGAGAGTGCGAGCGGCCAAAAGGGCATTAGTATTTTCACCCGGTTGGGCTTGAAGAATCTTGGCCCAGGCTTTAGACCAGGTCTGTGATTCATCCTTGAACCATTGCCGCCATTCCGTCGGTTCGGATTGTTGAAAGCGTTTTCGTTGCTCAGTCATCCAGCCTGCGGAATCGTGCAGGGTTTGCGTGTAGGCGTGCAGCTTCAGGATCAATTCCCGCACCGGATGGTCTTTATCCCGTCCGTGATGTTGAATCAAAGTCTGGATGGCTGCCGCGCCATCCGCATCGCTTTCATAATTTCGTTCCAACACCAGATCGAGCGCTTCCCGTGCCATGACCCGGGACTGTTCTTCCGCCAAAACGGTGATTTGCGGATCTAGCCCAAGCTCATAAAAATGCTGCCGCACGAGGCGCAGGCAAAAACCGTGCAGCGTGCAAATATTGGCCGTGTCCAGCAAAGCCAGTTGCTCTGTCACGCGCGGGGTTGTTCCCTCCATTTTTTCCAGACCCGACCGCAAGCGCTTCCGCATTTCTGTGGCGGCAGCATCCGTGAACGTCACCATCAATATTTCGTCGAGAGAATTATTTTCTTTCGGGTCTAATAACCACGCCAGACAACGCTCCACCAAAGTCCGCGTTTTTCCCGCGCCAGCACCGGCCACCACGAGGACATTGCCACGCGACGTCACCGCTTTTTGTTGGGCTGGGGTGGCCTGGCTCATTCTTCCTCCGTTTCATCGGCGCTCAGAATCCTGAACTCATGCGTCCACGGATCAATTCGGCAGATGCCCTGGTATTCGCAAAAGTCGCAGGCGCGTTTTTTGCCGATTTGATAGGGATTGACCGCGATCTGTCCGGCAAAAATTTCCCGGCCCATGCGCAGGAGATGAGCTTCCACGCCGTCTAAAAATTCCTTGAAGGCTACGGCCGACATCAGATCGATGCTGCTGGCGTACGGCTGGCCGTCGTTCTTGAGACGGTATTTGAACTGCACGCCTTTGCTTTCTCCGCGCGCATCTAAAAGCGGCAGGGCCTCCACGTCAAACCGCCCCAGATGTTGATAGGCTCCATAACGCGCTTCCTGAAGTGCGGACAACACTTCCCGGCGCGTTTTGCCGCCGGCAAATTTCCCGTGCAGGTTCACATAGAAGACTCCCGCTGGAATGATCCGATCCACCCCGAAATGTTCTCGCGGATTTTTTAATTGGCGTAACGCGCTCAGATAAGCGGGCAATTGCAATTGCAATCCGTGCGTCAGCATGACCTTGTCCAGTTTCCGTTCGCTTGACTTGTAATCCATCACCACGGCGAGGGCTTCCTTGCCATCCGCGCTGCGGTGCAGATCTATCCGATCAATCACGCCGCGAAAATTCAGGCGATGGCCCTCGCCTAAATCCACTTCCCAGCCGGGCAGGGTGTTCTCCTTCATGCCAAAACCGAGTTCGGCCGCCGCCGGATCAAACTGGTAATGCTCCATCCATTCCACGATGGTCGCAGCAAAATCCTGGAGGGAATCGGACAAGGTCCGGGCGGTGAAACGCGAGTGCCCACTGGAATTCATCAAGCCTTCGTTGAAATGCGGGGCCAATTTCGCGGCGATTTTTTCAATACGTTTCCGCGCTTCCCCCGGCGTGACGGCCCGCCAATTTTTTTTCTCCGCCTTTAGTTCATCGTGAAATTCGGCCAACACTTCGTGCTGAAAACTGCCGCGCTCCCGGACATCCAGTTCAAACAACTTACGCTCCTCCGCCTGCAAACCGGAATGGACGAAGAATCGAAAATTGCACGCGGCAAATTCCTCCAACCGGCTGACCGAAGTGGAAAGCACCGGGCCGTACAGTTTGTCCGCGAGGGCAGGGGAGAGCGTCTCGGTGTTTTCCCGTCGCAGCCATTTCATCTGTTGACGCAAATCGGCGAATCGCGGCATCTGCGCAAAATTTTCCAACCCGCTCTGCCCGGCAATTATTTTGCCGATGATTTCCGATCCATGCATCGCCTCGGTCCAATCCGGCACGGCATATTCTTCCAACTTTATTCCGGGAAAAAGCCGGGTCAGCCGCGAGAAAAAAGACGATGGATTCAGCGGTTTGTCGTCGGCGTTCCGTTGCGCGCAGGTCAGCACCAGCCGTTCGCGGGCGCGAGTACAGGCGATGTAGCCGAAGTACCGTTCACGACTAATGAACTGTAATTTGTCCGGGCCAAGTTCCACCTCGCAGCGCTCCAGTTCATCGCGCTCCGTCTCGCTCAATAAATTTTTCTCCGTTGGCACGGCTGGGAAGATTCCTTCGTTCAAGCCCAGTACGAGCGCCAGTTTCAATTCCGGATTGCGCGAGCGATCCACCGTGCCGATCGTCACTTGATCCAGCGCCGGCGGGATCACGCCGACGGTCAACCCGCTCAAGCCCGCTTCCAAAATCGGCAGCCAATCTTTTAGCGACATGGCATCAGTGGCGAAAGCCAGGGCCACGTCGCGCAGCCAATCATTCATTTGGGTCCAAACCGTGGAATGGATCTGAGGGAATTGCGGATTGCGGATTGCGGATTGCGGATTGGAGGAGTCTGATGCGTTCCATGCTTCCATGGTTTCCTCGACCTTTAGATCCCGCCAAAATTGTTCCAATGCATCGGCCAGTTGCTTTCCATTTGATTTGAGCGAAAGATTTTTTTTCAACGCCACGAAGGCAGGGAGACATTGATCGCGCAAATGCTCAGCCCAAGCGATCGGCTGCCCCTTGTCCAGCAGCGGGCCGAACCACGACTCGCCCTTCCAGCCGCGTTTGAGCGCTTCGTTCTCCAATTCATCAATCATCTGTTCCTGCCCGGAAACCAAACCGGATTTCAAAGCGCCGAACCAATCCTCCTGCTGCCAGTGAAACGCCACCACGCGCAACGCCGACCGCGTCAATTCCGCCAGCGGATGATGCGCCACCGATTCGCGCCGGTCCAAAAACGTGGGAATGTCATAGCGCGAAAAAACCCGTTGCAGCACACCGTGATAGCCTTCCATCGTCCGCAACAGCACCGCCGCCTCGCGAAATCTTCCGCCGTCGCGCACAAACTGCAAAATTTCCCGCGCCGCCAGCACTGCTTCGGCTTCGGGGTTGGCGCACAAGGCCAATTGCAGGCTTCGGTCTTTTTCCGGGAGCGTAAAGGGTTTCGGCTCGTTCCAATTTGCTTCCAGATGTTGCAGGACCGGATTTTTTGAAAAACGACCCGGTTGAATATCGCGCTGCAAAACATTCAGCGTGAGTTTGGCTTCCGGCCAGGCCGCCATCCGCTCGGAACACTCCCGCCAGGTCCGCCCGATCCCTGACCAGATAGACAGCCAGGAATCGTGGATCGCCTTGCTTTCCTGATCGAGGCAGAACGCCAGATTCATTTTCCCGCACCACGGCCCGACTGCTGTCAATAATCCGAGCTCCTGCGGCGTCATTTCCGCGAATCCATCCAGCCAAAGGGTGGCGATGAGGGGAGAGGAGAGGGAATTGCGGATTGCGGATTGCGGATTGCGGATTGCGGAATTTTCCCCCAGTGCCTCCGCTGCCAAGTCTAATAGACAATCGTTGTCCCGTAAATCATGCGCCTTCAACCAATCCAGATAATCGCGTAACAAAATTTCCAAATCATGCAGCTTGCGTCGCAACGGTTCCGATAAATCGCTGCGCGTCGCCAGCTTCTCCAGCGCTGCCGGTGAAATCTGGTGCCGTTGCAGTTCGCGCAATTCCAAACTCAATTGCCGCGCAAAGCCGGTCAATCCCGCGCTGCTGTGGAAAATTTTCAGTGAGGATTTTCGCCGCGCCAGCAAGGCCCGCAACACCATGGTGCGGCCTTCTTCCGAAAGCAACGGATGTTCCGGGCCGCCCAATTTTTTCAAAATGAAATGAGCCAGGCGCTCGAACGACAAGATTTGCAGGCGCGTATAACCGGGCAGTTTTTCATCAGCCAGAAGCTGTCGTTCCAATTGGAAGGTGGCTTGCTTGGGCGCAAGCAGCACGAGCGGCGGCCCATCGGGTTGGGCGAGCAAAGCGTCCCGGATCTCCTTCAAGCAAATGAAGGTCTTACCCGTCCCGGCCGGCCCAAGGAGGAATCGCGCTTGCACGGCAAAATTGTTGCTTAAGATGGGAGCGGGTGAAAGGTTTTTTAGTGGCGATAGAATTTTTACTTCTACGGTGGTCAGGTTTCAACGCTGCCATAGATTACACGGACTGCATGAACACCCTCTGTGAGTGCTGCGCGGGTTTCATTGGAAATTTGACGTGAACTCAAAAACCGCTCGAATACGCTTTTAGTAATGCCGTACCATTCAAGACCTGTTCGCGCAGCTCTCTGTTCCTCTTCAAGTTCGTTGATGAGGCTTGAATCAACTTCGGTGCGTAACAGGTCAATGGCTAGTTTGACAACTTGAACCTCATGATTGTATGCGCTCTCGGACATAATGGCCTGTTCGAAAGTTACCGGCTCATCTGATTATCCACCAACCGCCAGATTTTGCGCGGGTTTGCGTCGCGCAATTCTTCCGGCAATGTCGCATCTGGAAAATTTTGATAACAGATCGGTCGCGCAAAGCGTTTGATCGCGCCGGTGCCGACGGAGGTGGAACGGGAATCGGTCGTCGCGGGATAGGGGCCGCCGTGTTGCATCGAGGGACAAACTTCCACGCCGGTGGGAAAGCCGTTGAATAACAGGCGGCCCACTTTTTGTTCGAGGATGGCGATGAGATTGCGGTGATCGGCCAGGTCTTGTTCGGTGCCGTGAATGGTCGCGGTCAGTTGTCCGGCCATGTTGCGCGCGATGGTTTCCAATTCTTCGGCGGATTTGCAACCGACGATCAGCGTGACCGGGCCGAAAATTTCCTCCTGCAATTCGTGATGCCGCAAAAACGTTGGTGCATCGGTGGACAAAACAGCGGCGGCGGCTTGGGCCTGGGAGGTGGCTTTGACCGGCGCGGTTCCTTGCATCGTGACGCCGGGCAATTCGCGAACTTTCGCCAGGTTGTCGTGAAAGCGTTCGCAAATCCCATGCGTCAACATGGTGCCGGAAAATTTACCGGCCAATTCACCGGCTTTTTGCACGAACGTTTCCAGTCCGCTGTTTTGCACTCCGATGACCAGGCCGGGGTTCGTGCAGAATTGTCCGGTGCCCATGGTGACCGATTGCATCAGACCTTCGGCCAGCGCCGGGCCATTTTTCGCCATGGCACCGGGCAGGACAAAAACCGGATTGATGCTGCCCATTTCGGCATAGACGGGAATCGGCTCGGGTCGTGCGGCGGCGATGTTGAACAAGGCGCGGCCACCCTGGAGCGAGCCGGTGAAGCCAACCGCTTTGGCCAACGGATGTTGGACCAATTTCACACCGGTCGGAACATCTGCGTGCAACATGGAGAAAACACCCGGCGGCATTTTCGTCGCTTCCGCTGCTGTCTGGATCGCGCGAGCCGTTAGTTCCGAAGTGCCGGGATGGCCCGGATGCGCTTTGACGATGACTGGATTTCCCGCCGCCAGCGCCGAGGCCGTGTCGCCGCCCGCCACCGAAAATGCCAGTGGAAAATTACTCGCGCCGAAAATCACCACCGGCCCGAGTGGAATCAACATCCGGCGCAGATCAACTCGTGGTAATGGTTTGCGGTCGGGGAGGGCGTGATCAATGGTGGCTTCGACCCAGGAGCCCTCGCGAATCAATTCCGCAAACATTTTTAATTGCCCAATTGTCCGCCCGCGTTCGCCAAGCAAACGCGCTTCCGGCAAGGCGGTTTCGGCCTGGGCGCGTTTGATCAAGACATCGCCCAGTGCCAGGATTTCTTCGGCGATGCGGTCCAGAAATGCGGCGCGTTGCTCCGTGGGAATCCGGCGATAAACGGGAAAGGCCTGGTCAGCGTGAGCCAGAGCCGCATTCACATCGTCTTCGGTGGCCAAATGAAACGGCGGGTCAAGGCTCTCGCCGGTGGCCGGATTGGTGGCGTTAAAAGTGGTCACACCGCCAGCGGACAATTGGCCGCCGATAAAATTTTTTCCATGCAGGTCCATGCGAGCATCGTGTGGGGGAAGAGGGCTGGAAGCAATTCAGAAACGGAGGGAGATGCTGGGATATGATCAAAAGTGGGTGCAACCGAAAAGCGGCAGAGGACTGGCCGCAGTCCAAGACGCAAGCGTTGTTGAGAGAGTAAAAAATGGCGATAGCTTTTGGACTGATACGGCCAGTCCTCTGCCGTTTTTTGCCGACGGTTAAATGGAACCATTTCCTCACTCACCATTAATCCCTCCCGAGATGCTGGGTAGTGGGCTACTTTGAAGAATGGAGCATACTTCAGTGGGGCCGGAGCGCGGGTCTGTGGCACAGTGCCAAGACATCGCTTACAGCCAGCGCCAAGACATGGCTTACAGTTTAAAAATTTTTACTGGGGCAGACTGGGGTCATGTCATGGCATACCGGTTCTTTAATCACC
>CAIYOY010000163.1 GCA_903927905.1 uncultured Verrucomicrobiales bacterium
CCTGTCTATAATAATCGTGGAACAAAATTCCTGAGCGCCGTAGGTGCGGCCTGTTCTGATGGCTGCACTTTTCTTTAAACCGCTCTAAAGCGTCACCCTTCCTCACTTTCCACTTTTCAGCGCCTCATCCAAAAACCGATACGCTTTCTCCCGCACATCCGGTGGAAAATCGTGCGGACAATCGGGGTGCGCCACTTGGATTTTTTCCTCCGCGCCCCATAGATGATAAATCGGTTTCGCCGCCGCCAAAATTCGATCCACACTTTGCCATTTGAAATTGGCATCGCCGGTCGGCGCGTTCACAAAAAGAGGCCGGGGTGCCAGCGCCCCGATCATCTCGTGAAAATCAAATGGGATTTCCGCCAGCTTATATTCCACCAACTTCGGCATGTAGCGATCACTCGTCCACCCGCGAATATCCCCATTCTGGTAATCCAAATAGGAATCAAACCCACAGCTGGACACAACCACCTTGATGCGCGGGTCGAAGATAGCCGTATAGATCGAATTATGTCCGCCCAGCGAATGGCCAATGGCTCCCAAATGTCCGTGTCGCACATAAGGCAGCGATTCCAGCAGATCAATCCCGCGCATATTGTCCCAAATCGCCTTCATCGTCCCGCTTTGATAACCGAGCTTCCGCCAGTCCGGCTGATATTTCGCGAGCAGAGGATACGATGGGGCCAGCACCACATAACCCCGTTCGGCCAACTCACTGGCATAACCCCGATTCGCCTTCCCCAAACCCAGCACCACCTTATAACCGAGAGTCGGGTCCGTCGGATGCAACGCCAGCATCGCAGGCAGCCGCGTGTTCTTTTCCAACGCAATTTTGGGGATCAACAAAAACGCAGGCACGCGTGAATTGGGTTCGGATTGATAGGTGATCGTTTGGAGAAGGTAAGTCCCGCAATCCTTGGTCTCTTCAATCTTCACGTCCAGAGGGCAGCGCTTTTCCTTCCCCGGCACCGGCCCCATGACTTTTTGCATGTTCACCAGAACCTCCGCCCGGCGCTTCGCCCAATCCGCCTGGCTTTTCCCCACATGGACTTTCCCATCAGCCGAGTGATACAAAAGCAGATCGTTCCGATCCAGCCGGGTTTCACCTTCGGTCGCCAGCGCACCGACAACCAGCAGACATAATAAAATCAATTTCATAAAACCTTGCGTCCCTGCATCTTGGCGTCTTGGCGTTGAAAAAATCCAGAAATCATTTCCGCGCCCCAACCTTTCTCTCAACAAAATGTGTGCAGCTTTCAGCAAAAAAGGAGAAGCCAGCCAAAGTCTTTAGCCGGATATTGTGTCTCACCACGGATTACGATTGCACATCGCGTGGCAACAGGAATGTGAGACGCGTTATTAATTGGAAATCATGTCGGTCATAAAACAGTGAGTATGGAATTTCAATCAGAGTCGTCCCCGGGCAGCAGCCGGGAAAGAACGCCGGTCGCTCCACCGGTTCCGAGCCGGTCAGCGGCCGTCAGGATTGCGCTGGTCTATGCGGTGATCAGCGCGCTCTGGATCGTCTCCTCCGGTTGGGTCTTGCATCATTTCGTACATGACGATTTTTGGGGTGCTTGGTTGGAAAATCTCAAAGGTTTTTTCTATATCCTGGTGACTGCGCTGTTGTTGGGGGTGGCCTTGGACCGATATTTCTGTTCGGTCCAGCGCTCGGCCCGACAGGTTCAAGACAGCGATGCTCAGCTCCGACTGGTGGGGGATAATCTGCCCGGAAGTTACGTCTATCAATACACCCGCGATTTGAATGGCCAGCCGCATTTTCTTCACATCAGCGCCGGGGTCGAACGCGTCCATGGGGTCAAACCTGCCGATATTTTGCGGGACGCTGGCCGGCTGCTCGGACAAATCGATCCGGATCAACTGCCCGCTTTCCTCGCCGCCGAATCGGAAAGCGCCCGCAGCTTGACGGATTTTGACATGGAACTTCGGGCTTTCCTCGCCAATGGAAAAGTGCGGCCGATCCGGGCTCATTCCCGGCCACGCCACGATGAAAAGGGACATATTTTGTGGGACGGATTTGTGGAAGACATCACCGAACGCAAGCAGATGGAACTGGACCGTTCCGCCAGTGCCGAGCGTTATCTGTCCCTGTTTTCCAACCTGCTCCACGGTTACGCTCATTGCCGCATGGTTTTCGAAAACGGGAAACCGGTGGACTTTGTCTATCTTGATGTCAATCCCGCCTTTGAAAAACTGACCGGATTGAAAAACATTGTCGGGAAAAAAGTCAGCGAAGTCATTCCCGGCATTCGGGAGGAAGACTCCAAACTGCTGGAAGTTTACGGACGCGTCACCGCCACCGGCACGCCGGAACAATTTGAGATGTACGTGGAAGCCTTGAAAAATTGGTTCGCTATCTCGGTCTATCGTCCATCCGCCGGGCATTTTGTGGCCCTTTTTGACGTGATCACCCAACGGAAAGCGACCGAGGCCGCCCTGCGCGAAAGCGAGGAACAATTTCGCGCCATGTTCGAAGTTGCCTCCGTCGGCATGGGGCAGGCTGATCCCGATACCGGGCGCTTCCTGCGGGTGAACCAGAAAATGTGCGAAATCACCGGCTATTCTGAGGCCGAGTTATTGCAACTGAGAGTCAGTGACATCACTCATCCCGAGGATCGATCGCGCGATTGGGAACAATTCCAACAGGTCATCCGGGGAGAAGCGCCGAGTTACCGCGTGGAAAAACGCTACGTGCGCAAGGACGGCAAGCTGGCCTGGGTCAATGTCAATATGACCGTCGTCCGTGATGCCGCCGGTCGTCCCGTCCGCACCCAGGCGACCATCGAAGATATCTCTTCACGCAAGGAGTCCGAAGCCGAACGGATGCACCTCGCCGCCGCCTTTGAGCAGGCGGCCGAGTCCATCGTCATCACCGATTTGTCGGGAACAATAGTCTTTGTGAACCCCGCTTTTGAACGCATCACCGGCTATTCCCGGCAGGAAGCCATCGGCCAAAACCCCCGCCTGCTCAACAGCGGGAAACAAGACGCGGCCTTCTATGAAGCCATGTGGAAGACCTTGAAGCGGGGCGAGGTCTGGCACGGCCACTTCCTCAACAAGCGGAAGGACGGTGCCATTTACGAGGAAGACGCCACCATCTCACCGGTGCGCGATGCCAATGGGAAAATTATCAACTATATTGCCATCAAGCTCGACGTCACCCGCGAGGCCGCTTTGGAGGCGCAATTCCGCCAGTCCCAGAAAATGGAAGCCATCGGCCAGCTCGCCGGCGGCGTGGCTCATGATTTCAACAACATCCTCGCCGCCATGATGATGCAGGCCGAATTGACCGAAATGACCGAGAATCTGCCCGCCGAAGCGGCGGAAGGACTTCGGGAAATCCGCGCCGGCGCCGAACGCGCGGCCAATCTCACCCGCCAATTGCTCCTCTTCAGCCGCCGCCAGGTGATGCAGGTGCGCGATCTGGATCTGAACGACGTGGTCACCAATCTGGCCAAAATGCTCCAGCGCATCATCCGCGAAGATGTCCGCCTCGAATTATGTTTGCACCCGAATCCTTTGTTGACCCGGGCCGATGCCGGGATGCTCGACCAGGTGCTCATGAACCTGGCCGTCAACGCCCGCGACGCCATGCCCGAGGGCGGCCGGCTGCGCATTGAAACCACCGAACAGAACGTGGATGACGCCATGGCGCGTTTGTCCCCCGATGCCGCGCCCGGGCATTATGTCTGCCTCAGCGTCAAGGATACTGGCGGCGGCATTCCGCCGGAAATCCTGCCCCGGATCTTCGAACCCTTCTTCACCACCAAAGAAGCGGGCAAAGGCACCGGTCTTGGCCTCGCCACCGTCTTCGGCATTGTCAAACAACACTGTGGCTGGATCAACGTCGAAAGCCGGATCGGCAAGGGAACAACATTCCAAATTTTTATCCCCGCCAATAACGTTGCCCTCAACGGGAAAATTGATCAGCCCCGCCCCAAACCGCGCGGCGGCAGCGAAACCATTCTCTTGGCCGAGGACGATCCCGCCGTGCGCAAAATGACCCGCGTCATCCTCGAACGCAGCGGTTATCGCGTCCTGGATGCGCCCGGCGGGCCCGAAGCGCTGGCCCTCTGGTTGCAACATTCCCGGGAAGTCGCCCTGCTCCTGACCGACCTCGTCATGCCCGGCGGCATGAGCGGCCACCAACTGGCCCACCAACTTCAGGCCGAAAATCCGCATCTCAAAGTCATTTACACCAGCGGTTACAGCTCTGAAATCGCCGGGCGCGAACTCGAATTGAAAAGCGGTGAAAATTTCATTCCCAAACCGACTCCCCCCGCCCAATTCCTTGAAATCGTCCGTCGCTGCCTCGATGACCCCATCGACAACCTTCCTTAAATAAATTCAAATCAGAGTGAAATTTGGTAGTGGGCTACTTTGAAGAATGGAGCATGCTTCAGTGGGGCCGGAGCGCGGGTCTGTGGCACAGTGCCAAGACATCGCTTACAGCCAGCGCCAAGACATGGCTTACAGTTTAAAAATTTTTACTGGGGCAGACTGGGGTCATGTCATGGCATACCGGTTCTTTAATCACC
>CAIYOY010000164.1 GCA_903927905.1 uncultured Verrucomicrobiales bacterium
GCCAGGGTCTTGTTTCGTACAAAACGGTAGCACGGCCCACTCTCGGTTCATCCGAAGAGTTTGCCGGCCACAAACCTTTTTTCCTGCAAAAACAGTCTTTCTTATAGAAATCGTGGTTTCGACGGCTTTTCCTGTCAGGCTGGCGGGAAGTCCCGCCAGCCTGAAGGATAAACCGATTTTTTTACTTAACTTCAACCTTGGCGCCAGCCTCTTCGAGCTTCTTCTTGGCGGCGTCGGCATCAGCCTTATTGGCACCTTCCAAGACGGGCTTGGGAGCGCCTTCAACCAACGCTTTGGCATCAGCCAAACCGAGGCCGGCTTTGACTTCGCGCACCGCTTTGATGGCGGCGATCTTCTTGTCAGCCGGGACCGACACCAGGATGACGTCGAAAGCGGTTTTCGCTTCGGCGGCAGGCGCGGCGGCTCCACCGGCAGCGCCACCAGAGGCGGCCGCAGCGGCAGGCGCGGCGGCAGTAACGCCCCACGCGGTTTCAAGTTGTTTCACAAGATCGGCGGCCTCAATGACCGTCAACTTGCCCAATTGTTCTACTAATGCTGCTAATTCAGCCATGTTACCTTTCAGTCTCGTCGCCGTCCGCAGCCGCAGACGCATTATGTTGGCGAGCACGCCAGCCGACGATTTACTTTTGTTGTTGTTGTTGCATCACCCCCGCCATTCGCGGCGGGAATGAAATTGTTAAAAGCTAAAATTATTCGCCCTTGTCGGCTTTCGCTTTGATCACGCGAGCCAATTGGGTGCCGGGAGTACTGATGATCGTCGCCAGTTTCGTGGCCGGGGCCATGATGACGCCGAGCAGTTTCGAGCGCAGCACTTCGATGGACGGAAGATCCGCCAACGCAATGATGTCCGCGCCTTCCAAACGCTGGTTATTCAAATAACCGAATTTGATTTTCGGCTTTTCAAATTCCGCGCTGAAACTCTTGACGATCTTCGCGGCGGAGGAAACGTCCTTCTGTCCGGTCACGACCGCCAGTTGCCCGGTCAAGGTCGAGCCCAGATCCGCCACGCCGGCCTCTTTGGCCGCGACGCGGAAAATGGAATTCTTGACCACATGCATTTCCGCTCCCGCCTTGGTCAGGCGCTTGCGCAATTCCGTGATCGGTCCCACCTTCAACCCGCGATAGTCCACCACGATGAAAAAGGGTGACGCATTAAGGCGAGTCAAGTATTCGTTGCTGATATTTTGTTTTTCGGCACGCATGGTAAAATGTCTCCTGTTAAAGGTTAAGCAGCCGCCAGGAATTCGCGCACGTCCACCCGCACCGGCGGGCTCATGGTCGCGGAAATGGTGCAACTCTGGACGAAGGTTCCCTTGGCGCTCGACGGCTTCGATTTGATCACCGCTTCGATCACGGCCCGCGCATTGTTCACGATCTCGTCCTGTTTGAAAGACGCCTTGCCGATCGGCACATGAATGTTGCCACCCTTGTCAATTTTGAATTCGACACGACCGGCTTTCACTTCTTTCACCGCTTTCGCAGTGTCTTCAGTGACCGTTCCGGTTTTCGGATTCGGCATCAAACCGCGAGGTCCGAGGACCTTACCGAGCTTACGCACTTCGATCATCGCGTCCGGCGTGGCAATGGCCACGTCAAAATCAGTCCAGCCTTCGACGCATTTTTTGATCATGTCATCGAAACCAACGTATTCCGCACCCGCCGCTTTGGCGGCGTCAGCGGAGTTGCCGGGGCGGGCAAACACCAAAACTTTCACCGTCTTGCCGCTGCCGTGGGGCAGAGGGACAGTGCCACGGACCATCTGATCCGATTGCTTGGGATCAACTCCCAAACGGAAAGCCATGTCAATGGTTTCATTGAACTTGGCTTTCGGGAATTTCGTTAAAACTTCAACGGCGGACTTGATGGGATAGGTCTTTTTGCCTTCCACCGATTCAAGCGCCTTTTTGTATCTTTTACTGGGCATGTTTATGAGCGGTGCATGCGAGCCTTTTGAGGGACTCTCCCGCGTTAAGGTTATTCTTGGACTTCGATTCCCATACTGCGAGCGGTGCCCGCAATAATCCGGAACGCCGCGTCCTCGTTGGAGGCGTTCAAATCTTTCATCTTCAGTTTGACAATGTCCTGCACTTGTTTGCGCGTGACCTTGCCCACTTTGTCCTTGTTCGGCACCTTGGAACCAGAGGCGACACCCGCTGCTTTCTTGAGCAGGATGGAGGCCGGCGGCGATTTGGTGATGAACGTGAACGACTTGTCTTGAAACACCGTGATGACCACGGGGATGACCATTCCGGCTTGATCCTTGGTCGCGGCGTTAAATTCTTTGCAGAAGGCCATGATGTTCACGCCTTGCTGACCCAATGCGGGCCCGACGGGCGGCGCTGGATTGGCCTGACCGGCCGGAATCTGCAACTTAATCTGTCCTGTAATCTTCTTTGCCATATAAAATCTTTATGCTTTCTCTACCTGCCAATATTCCAGTTCCACCGGCGTATTGCGGCCAAAAATATTGACCGTGACTTTCAACTTGCCACGATCTGGTTCGATCTCTTCGATCACTCCGCTGAAATTCAAGAACGGTCCGTCGTTGATCTTGACGGTTTCGCCCACGGTAAAATTCACTTTCGGCTTCTCGGTCTCTTCCGATTCCGTGATCTGCGCCTTGATCACCGCCATCTCATCCGGCGAGACGGGCAGCGGACGGTCGCCGCCGACGATGCCGATCTTTCCCGGCACATCCTGGATGAAATACCAGGGGCGTTCCATGATCCGGTTGTTCTCGTCCA
>CAIYOY010000165.1 GCA_903927905.1 uncultured Verrucomicrobiales bacterium
AACGCTTCATTGGCCGGGCTTTCGGCCAGGAAATAATCGCCCTGCGCCCACTCCAGACCGGCGTTTGGGAAGTCTTCCTCGGCCAGGATCTTTTGGGCACCCTCCATCAACGCGACCGCTCCCGCAGTTTGCGCCCAGTGCGTCATATTCGCAAACTGTAAGCCATGTCTTGGCGCTAAGCTGTAAGCGATGTCTTGGCACTGTGCCTGTGACCCGCGCTCCGGCCCCACTGAAGTATGCTCCATTCTTCAAAGTAGCCCACTACCGATTGGCAAGGGGTGTGAACGGGTGTGATTATAAGTGGGTGAGGCGACGGTTTTACCGGGTCCAATTCAAACCGTTGAACTTTCTACATTAATCCGTAAACTCTCCGGCGACACATGTTTGCAAAACTCCAGTCCTGGCAACGAGAATGGCTCTTCGCCCTTGGCCTGCTGGCCTTGACCTGTGTGGTTTACTTGCCCGTTCTCCATGCGGTCTTTGTCTGGGACGACAGCTTCATGATCACCGACAACCAAATGCTGCGCAGCACGGACGGCCTCTATAAAATCTGGTTCACCAACAAACCCGCCGACCACATTCCCATCACCCTCAGCGCGCTCTGGTTGCAATATCACCTGTGGCACCTTAATCCTCTCGGCTACCACATCGTCAATGTCCTCACCCACGCCCTCGGCGCGATTCTCCTCTGGCGTATTCTCAAACGACTGGCCATTCTGGGCGCATGGCTGGCGGCGGCTGTCTTTGCCATTCATCCCGTTGGCGCCGCATCCGCCGCCTGGATTTCCGAGCAGAAGAACACCATTTCAATCATCTTTTTTTTGCTGACCATTCTGTGTTACCTGCGTTTTGAAGAACGCCCAAAAGCCGCGCGCTATGCGCTGGCGCTCTTGATGTATGTCTTCGCGCTGATCAGCAAAGGCTCGGTCGTCATGCTTCCCTTCACTCTCTTGCTCGCCGCCTGGTGGCAACGAGGGAAACTCACGCGCTGGGACTTGCTGCGGACGATCCCGTTTTTCCTGCTCTCATTCGGCGAAGGACTGACCGCCATCTGGTTTCAAAACCACCGGGCCATCGGCGGAGAAATGGTCCAGAGCCTCGATCGGCTCGGACAACTCGCAGCAGCGGGAATGGCCGTATGGTTCTATCTGTGGAAGGCATGGATGCCAGTCAATATAATGGTGATTTATCCGCAGTGGCAGATTGATTCACATTCGGTCATGCCCTATTTGCCTGGATTCCTCCTGTGCGGCCTTTTGGTCGCGAGCTGGTATTACCGCGCCACATGGGGCCGCCACGTCCTGTTCGGGCTTGGTTTTATGATCGTCATGCTTTTTCCGGTGATGGGTTTTTTCAACATGTATTTTCTGATCTTCTCGCGTGTGGCCGATCATTGGCAATACCTTCCCATGCTCGGCAGTATTTCCCAGGCGGTATGCGGCGCGGTCTATGGCTTCCAAAGACTCGCTGCTAAATATCATTTCCCAAAACTCGCCGCCCCGGCTTTGGCGCTTCTGCTCTTGTTGTTTCTCGGCTGGTCCACCTGGGGCCGGGCCGAAGTCTATACCACTGAAGCCAGTCTTTGGACTGACACTGTCAAAAAAAATCCAAAAGCCTGGATGGCCTACAACAATCTCGGCAACGCTTTGGGCAACCAGCATAAACGCGACGAAGCCATGGCCGCCTACGAAAAAGCCATCGCCGTCAACCCGGATTTTCCCGACGCCCACAGCAACCTGGGCAACTCGCTCGTCGGCAAGAAAAAATACGACGAAGCCATCGCTCATTTCCGCAAAGCCATCGCCGTCCAGCCGAAGATGGCCAACTTTCATTTCAACCTCGGCATCGCGTTATTTGAAAAAGGCAAATCCCAGGAAGCCATCAACGAATATCTGGAAGCATTGCGCCTCAACCCCGGCGCCGCCGATGTCCGAAACAACTTGTCAAATGTATATAATAAAGAGGGGAAATATCAGGAAGCGCTGGAACAGGCGCTGATCGCCATTCAAATCAAACCCCAATCGCCCGAACCGCACATCAACGCCGCCATGGCCCTCTCCTCTCTCGGTCGCACCGCCGAGGCCGCCAAATATTTCGACGAGGCCATAAGGCTCAACCCCGACGTTTACCTCGTCCATCACGAATACGGCATCATGCTGGCCATGCAGGGAAAATTGAATGAGGCCCTTCCGCACTTCCTGGAATTGGTTCGCCTTAAGCCCGACGACGCCGCCTCTTTCAGCAACCTCGGCAACACCTACGCCGGTTTGAAGCGCCTCGACGACGCACTGAACGCCTACCACACCGCGCTTCGTCTTCAACCCGACGACGGCCAAACCCACAACAACCTCGCCAATGTTTTGATGGAACAAGGCAAACTCGACGAAGCGTTGGAACATTACAAAATCTCCCTCAAGAACCGACCCGACGACACCGAAACCCGGCTCAATTACAGCATCGCCCTGGCGCGAAAAGGAGACCGTGCGGAAGCCATCAAACAATGCCAGGAAGCCCTGCGACAAAATCCAAACAGTCAAAGCATCCGACAACATTTGCAGACGTTGACGAATGGGCAGTGACCGATAATCAAAGGCCTCGCCTTTTTGCGCTACCCTGGCGCTTCGCCTCAGAGGCGATGAAAGCAAACCAGTCGCGTTATCCGGAAAAACTGGAATATATGACCGGTCGGTGAGAGGTTAGCCCATTGGAAAATTATTATGTATAAAACAAAAGCCTACTCTGCGGCCAGCGCGACATCACCACTGGCGTCCACCACCATCCCACGTCGCGCTCCGACTGACCGCGACGTGCAGATCGAAATTCTATACTGCGGCGTTTGCCATTCCGACCTTCATTCGGTGCGCAACGAATGGAGCGAATTCATGCCCACGGTTTACCCGATCGTGCCAGGCCACGAAATCGTCGGCCGCGTCACCAAGGTCGGCTCCGCCGTCAAAAAGTTCAAGGCGGGCGACCTCGCGGCAATTGGTTGCATGGTGGACTCAGATCATTCCTGCCCGGAGTGTAAAGTCGGCTTGGAACAATTCTGCAACAACGTCACTCTCACCTTTAATTCGCCGGACAAGCATGAGACGGCTCCGGTCACCTACGGCGGCTACTCGGACAGCATTGTCGCCGATGAACAATTTGTCCTGCGTGTCCCCGAAAATCTGAACCTTGCCGGGACGGCCCCGTTGCTCTGCGCTGGGATCACCACCTACTCGCCCATGCGCCATTGGGGCGTCACCAGAGGCAAAAAAGTGGGAGTGGTCGGGCTCGGTGGCCTGGGTCACATGGCCGTGAAATTTGGCCATGCCTTCGGCGCGCACGTCGTCGTCTTCACCACTTCGCCCGGCAAAAAAGAAGATGCGCTTCGGCTCGGCGCCGACGAGGTGGTCATCTCACGCAACACCAACGAAATGCAGCAGCACACGGGCAGCTTTGACTTCATTCTCGATGCCGTGGCCGCCGAGCACGATGTGAACGCTTACATCAATTTGCTGCGCCGTGACGGGAACTTGACAATGGTCGGGGCTCCGGCCAAACCATTGCCTGTGGCGGTGTTCGGCCTCATCGGGAGGCGGCGCAGTTTCTCCGGTTCGATGATCGGCGGCATCGCCGAAACTCAGGAGATGCTGGACTTTTGCGGTCAACATAATATTACCGCCGATGTGGAAGTCATCCCCATCCAGAAAGTGAACGAAGCGTACGAACGCTTGCTCAAGTCCGATGTGAAATACCGATTCTGCATTGACATGGCTTCGCTCAAATCGGAGTAAAAGGAATCACAAAATGGAAATCAAACGAAACGGCTCACAGCCATCAGTCAAAGGACCGGCCGATTGGTTCACCGGCACAGTGCGAATTGACTCGCCCTTTAAAGGCAGCGGCGATGCGCGGATTGGCGGTGCCATCGTCACCTTCGAACCATGCGCGCGCACCGCGTGGCATACGCATCCATTGGGTCAGACACTCATCGTGACTGCGGGCTGCGGACGCGTGCAACGACAAGGCGGCCCGATTGAAGCAATTCATCCCGGCGATATCGTCTGGTTCCCGCCGGGCGAAAAACATTGGCATGGCGCGTCGCCGACCGCAGCCATGACCCACATCGCCATTGCGGAAGCGCTCGACGGCAAGGTGGTCGAGTGGATGGAGAAAGTCACCGATGCAGAATATCTGGTAGTGTCCTAAATTGCCTAAAACAACCTGGACGCTAAGCGGCGCTCTGCGCGGCGAACGTTTCTCCCTCTCCTCGGTGGAGAGAGTGCCGCGAGCGATGCAACAACCAACCGTACTGACTGCCGGGGTGAGGTCGAACTCTCTCCGCGAAGCGCTAGCTTTTTCAGATTAGGACACTGCAGAATATCTGGCCGGATCACGGACATAGTGAACGGCATTTAAAGCCAGAAAAAATTATGCAAAAAACCACACTGACAAATGTCATCGTCGTCATTGGGGCCGGATCAATCGGTCAGGCGATTGCGCGACGCGTAAGCGCGGGAAAGCACGTCTTGCTGGCTGATCTGCGCCAGGAAAATGCCGAGGCGGCAGCCAAAACTTTGCGTGAAGCTGGTTTCAACGTAACGACCGCAAAAGTGGATGTGTCATCGCTCACTTCGGTTCAAGCTCTCGTTGAAAATGCCGCCGCCCTTGGCGAGGTTTCAGGGGTCATCCACGCCGCCGGAGTTTCCCCTTCCCAAGCGGCACCGGCAACAATCTTGAAGGTTGACCTCTACGGAACCGCACTGGTCCTGGAAGAATTTGGCAAAGTTATCGCCCGTGGCGGCGCGGGCATTGTGATTGCGTCACAGTCCGGGCATCGTCTGCCGCCACTTTCTGTTGAGCAAAACGCAGCACTCGCAACCACACCCGTGGAAGAACTGCTGAATCTCCCGATGCTTCAACCGGATCAAGTGAAGGACTCGCTGCACGCCTATCAAATTTCAAAACGCGGAAACTCGTTGCGCGTGATGGCCGAGGCCGTCCGTTGGGGGAAACGCGGCGCACGGATCAATACCATCAGCCCTGGCATCATCATCACCTCGCTCGCCAAGGATGAATTGGACGGGCCACGCGGCGCGGGCTACCGGCGCATGATCGAATTGTCCGCAGCCGGACGAGCCGGCACTCCTGACGAAGTAGGAACCGTCGGCGCACTCCTCATGGGTTCTGACGGCGCGTTTATCACCGGCAGCGACTTCCTCATGGATGGCGGAGTAACGGCAGCTTATTGGTTTGGCGAACTGGCCCCAAATGTTTGACAGATAAAATCAAAATGATAACCTTTGGTTATGAACGTTGCCCTGTCACCTGAACTGGAGCGATTGCTGGACGAAGGCATGGAAGATCTGAATCTTTCGGTCACGAACGACCAGCTTCGACGCGAAAAAGTGAAAAAAAACGTTAAGATGGCGTTTCCACTGTCAGATCAGGGGCAACATGCCGAAAGTCGGAGAGATTGTAGGTGAAAAGCTTCTCTACGGCCAAACGGCGGGCAATGGCGGCATGGATGGCATCGTAGATCAATCCGCCCTGAATGGCCCGTTCCCGCGCTTCCTTGATGACGACCAGATAGTCCGCAGGCTGTCCAGCCTCCAGCTTGACGACTGCCACAAAGCCCTCAATCAACTCGGTGATCTTAAAATTGGCCACTTTGTATTGCCCATTCAATGTGCTAAACGTTTCAGCCAGGGCATGGCAACTGGTCACGGCTTGAGCATTGACCAGTGGAAAGCATTCTTTATGGTTCGGATGGCGAGCCAGGAGCGCGGGGACAATGACAGAAGAATCCAGGTAATTCATCGGCGCGCACGGCGGATGGCTTCTGTGATTTCGATCTCAGGAATTTTGCCGTCAAACACTTTGATCCGCCCCTTCTTTATCACCTTGCCTTTGGCCGGTGTGGGCGTCAGCAGGATCACGCCTGGCCGAATCGAAACTTCCAGCAGATCGCCCGCATGAAAACCCAACGCCGCTCGCATTTCTGTGGTTAAAACAAAACGGTGAGTCGAATCAGGTGTTACTTTCATGGTAGAAGCCTGCCATACCAGGCGAGCAATGACAAGGGCAACGTAACGCGACCAGGATGATTCGCAGCCAGTTAGTCAGCACTGAAGCGGGGTAACGCTGTCCCCGCCTCCCCAGCCTCAGAGGGGCTGCGGCTATGGGCATTACTTTACCCACTTATAATCGCGCCCGACAAATCCAACGGCAACAAATCGCACTTGAAAAGCGGGGGCCAACACTGTCACTCTCTGGGGCAATGTCGGCTGTAAAAAACTAATGAAAGTTCCGTCCCTGCAAAAAATTGACCGCCTCGTGGGGGTGCCGCTTTGTTTTTTCCTGACCCTCATCCGCAAGGTGTTCACCGGCGCACTTCCTCCCGGTCCGGCCAAGGTTCGGAACATTCTCTTCGTCAAACCGGCCGAACAAGGCTCCAGCGTCCTCGCCATTGCCGCCATCCAAAAAGCCGTCGCCATGGTCGGGCGTGAAAATGTCTATTTCATCGTCTTCGAGGAAAACCGTTTCATCCTCGACCTGTTCGAATTGATCCCGGAAAGCAATATCATCACCGTCAAATCCTCCAGCATCGCCGGACTGGCCTCGACGACTTATCGCGCCATGCGCAAGTTGTGGAGTTTAAAACTGGACGCCGCCATTGATATGGAATTTTTCGCGCGTGGTTCCGCCGCCATGGCTTTTCTCAGCGGAGCAAAGGTGCGCGTCGGATTCCATTCCATTTACGCCGCCGGCCCGTATCGCGGCGATTTGATGACCCACCGGCTTTTGTACAATCCGCATCTGCACACCACCGCGATGTTCCAAGTGCTGGTGGATGTATTGAAATGCGACCCGGAAAAATTGCCGACGCTCGATTTTTATCCCGGTCCCTCCACCAATGATTTCCATCCCTTCACCCCGCGAGACGGCGAGGTGGCCACGGTCAAACAATTACTGCCGGAGATAAACGGAAAATTACCGCCGGTCATTTTGCTGAACCCAAATGCCAGTGACCTCCTTCCTCTGCGCCAATGGCCCAATCGCCGCTACGTGGATCTGGCGATTCGCATGCTGGCGAAATATCCGGAGATCCACATCGGCTTCACCGGCGGTCCGCGCGAAGCGGAAGAGATCGAACGTCTGGTGCGCGAGGTAAACTCACCGCGTTGTTTTTGCACCGCCGGAAAGACCACGCTCCGGCAGTTGATGGTTTTGTACACCTTGGCCGAAGTCCTGGTGACCAATGACAGCGGCCCGGCCCACTTTGCTTCCATGACGCAAATCAACGTCATCACCTTGTTCGGTCCCGAGACGCCAAAACTCTTCGCCGCCCAAACCCCGCGCAACCTCCCCATCTGGGCCGGCATCGCCTGCAGCCCCTGCGTCAATGCCTACAACAACCGCCAAACCAAGTGCACGAACAACATCTGCATGCAGGAAATTTCGGTGGATCAGGTGTTCAGTGCGTTAAGCAAAGTGTACGAAGATCGTAAAGCGGTGAAGTAACATCGGAGTGGGGACGGCTCGTCCCCACAATTTTGACAATTGAGTAATGTCGGAATTATAGGGCTGCCTTTTTTCTGGAAATCAGAAAATGATCTCCCAAAAATGCTTATTCCGCATCGGCATTTGCAATTTCGTACGTTTGGAGATTATCCCCTGACTTGTTAGGGGCAGGAATCTTCCGCCTTCGCGGATAACCTTTCCAATATTCTGAATAAATGCTCATCTCGTGTAAATCTATTAAAATCTCTGCGTTTGCGTAACCAAGCAGATTGCCTGGGGCAATAATCACTGGTGCATTATAGCCCACGCTTGGAATCCCGTGAACAAGAGAAGGTCCAAAAAACATATGTATACGTCCTGAATAATCCCGAAGTTTGTATTCCTGCCGCCCGAAGCAATCTTGTTTGACTTCCTCCAACCAAAATTCTTTAGGAAAAAAACGATTAATATCTGCATAATCAACAGCTTCACGGAAATGTGCAACAAAAGCCAACATGTGATCAATCTTTGGGAATTCAGAATCGTCCCGTTGGTGATCAAGCCCGTTACGAATAGATGCAAGATTAGACCGCGCTATCTTTGACAAAATGTTGCTTAATCCTTCAACCAACCGCTCCAAAGATCCAAAATCACAGTCCGCCCACAAGGCGGTATGGCGAAAGGGAAAAACTCGAGATTTATTTTTTGAAAAATCTGGCATATCTGCCTCTGGGCGCATGAGTGGCTCCTTTGCAAATCCCGAGAGTTTCTTCATCCAAGTCACTGCCACGTTTAAATATGCCATCGAAACTCCGAGCGTATTTGCCTTGTTCACATTCCATGCTACCTCGACATCGCCTGAATTAGTCGTAAGACCTAAAACCTCACCTACTTTTTTTCTGGCAATTCGAGAATCAAAACGAAATTCAGTCTCGAGGAAATGATCTGAAGATAGCAACCATACGTTAAAAGAAACAATTTCTTCCAAAAATTCTTCAACAGACACGAATAAATTGACACCCACACTCCGGACTCTTTCGCGGTCACTCTCTTCCCGCAATGCTCCTATAACCAAAGGGATAAGTCACCGTACCAGTAACACTATTGGTCACGGCCCGTGTGACAAGATAACTTAATGGGCGGTCCACGCTTTCCAACGGGGTGTCGGACGGAGGCTCCTTCCAACGGCGCACGGCAGAGGGGCAACGCGCCACCCGCAAGGTTTGCGGAGTCGAGGATGGCGCGGGCATGCTGAAATACGTGGCGATAAAATACGGCAGGCGCGTGTCGTATTGATCGTCGTAAGTGTCATAAAGGCCGGCCCATAGAGGGCCGGGCAACTGGTCGTTGTGATCGTCCGCATACATCTGGATGCCGTGGGCCAATTGTTTCAGGTTGCTGGCACATTGGGCGCGATAACTTCTTTCTTTGGCGGAGGCGAGCGCAGGAAGGAGCAAGGCGGCGAGGATGGCAACAATGGCGATGACCACCATCAACTCAATCAACGTAAAAGCTGATCGTCTCGGCCTTGTCATCAACCTGTTCCGATCAATCATAACGATGCGATTTCATCTCCTTATATATGTCCGCCCCGGGCCTAAACAGTACATTTATTTGATGATTTCGTATTTGATCGAGTCCGGGTCATACCAGAGTTTACCGCTACCGGGGAAATAGATGCCGGGGGCCAGGATCTGGGTTTCTTTGGGCACAAAGCATTGGACGGTGCAGAGGGTCCAATCAGTCGTGCCGTGCAACTGGGGATGGCCAGGAGCACTCTTGCCTTTGGTCAGCGATTTGAAGTTCGCCCCGGTCGGCCGGAGGTTGGCGCGCGCGTTGTCCGAAACATTTTCAGACTTCATCCAAATCGAATATTTGACAGTGTGGCCGTAATATTTTTCCGGGTAATGAAAGTCGCAACCCCACCACATCCAGGAACCTTTCGGCGCCGGACCGTCAGGAGTGTAGGCCAGGCAGGTGGTCGGATGGCCATTATGTTTCACTTCGTAATCCGTGGTCACAGTATATTCAGCGGCGTTGGGACTGGACATGTGCCATTTGCGGTCATCGGTATAAGGAACTTCCGGCGGAGCCACGTCCATTTGGAATTCATCATACCAAATCTCGCCCGCACCGTAGATGGTCGGACGGATGATGATGAGGCACGGCTCCTTGGGAAGGTCGGTGACGATTTCGACCTGCTGCCAATCGGTGGTGCCATGGAGCGGACGGTCGCCCATGTTGTCGTCGTGGTAAGTGGCGCCGTTGGTGTCAGTGAGAAACATGCTGACTCCGGCCCAATTGCGCACGTCCTTGGTTTTCATCCAGCCGGTGATGCGCACGTGTTTTCCGTAGAGAGCGGAATCAGCCTTGATTTCATGAATGAACTGTCGGACACCAGTTTGTCCGCCGCCATAAGTGGCCCCGGGCACGCCACCGATGGATTGGAGATAATCGCCCGAACCTTCCGTGGTCGGCGCGACTACCGATTTGATGTGACCGGCGGGTTGGGAGGCGGGCGTGCGCAGCGTGCTTTCATCCGGGCCGTTAATGAAACTGGCATTGGTCTTGATCTCGCCCCCAGGCCAGGCATTGGCGAATTTCACCGGCAACGTCTCTCCAGCGGCGGGCACGCTTGGTGATTTTTTTGTTTTGTAAACGAGGCAGGTGCCGGCGGCGAGGAGAACGGCTACGGCGACAGCCGAGGTGATAATGATAGTTTTTGTTTTCATGGCGATTAAAGTTGCTTGGACCAGAGTGGAAATCGAAAGGCTGGCCACCGTTCCCTTGGCGAGGGCGATGGGGGTGATGGCTTTGGCCAAGGCGACCGGAGCGGCCTGGACGGAGTTGGCCGAAATGGCGGCGGTCAGAACCGCAGCGGAAAGGGTTACACCGCGTTTGGTGAAGAAAGAACGCAATTTTTCCAGGGCGCGACCAACCCGTTTCTCCGCCGCGTCTTTGCTGGTGCCCAGAACCAGGCCCACGTCCTGTAAATTTTTCCCTTCGTAAAATCGGAGCACGATGGCCTGCCGGTCTTTTTCGCGCAAACCGGCCACGGCGGTGTCAAGCAAGGGGGCGATCCTCGGCCAGACCTCGGCGCCTGATTCGTTCAATATGGATTGCATGTAAGCCTCCTGTTCGCGGTGGTGCCGCCGGTTTTCGCTGCGGATATAATTATTGGCCGTCAGGCGGGTGGTTTGAAAAAGCCAACTGGAGAGGGCTTTGGCGCTGCGAAGTTGCGAGGCTTTCTTGGCCAGAATGACGAAGACGGCCTGAGTGATCTCTTCGGCTTGATGAGGCTTGCCGGTTTGGCGCAACGCTACGGAATAGACCAGATTGACATGCCTCGCCACCAACGAGGCAAAGGCATCGTCGGAGGCGTTTTCCAGGTATTCGCGCAACAGGGCGCTGTCATCCATTGGCTGCATCTGCGGATAAATGTGCGCTCACCCCTCGTTGCCGACAATTTTTTTGAGATATTATGGCAAGCCCGGCGGGCTGATGGTTTTTTCCTCGCGTGTGGCCAGATTTTTCCACTTCGCGGACAAAGCGCCTTCGGGAGTCTTTTCCAACTTCACCGTCCACTGCGCTTTCAATTCCATCGCGCGTTTGAATTGCTTATCCGACTTGGCCGGGGTCAGCGCGTATTCCACCGCTTGGCCGGCATCGCGCAATTGTTGGATAAAAGCCAGCGATGCCGGGCGCAGGGTCTCATCCTCGATCAAACAAAACGTTTGGATCTGCGAATCAAACTTCGGCAGCAAACCGCGCTGCTTGAGCAATTCCAAAAGTACCACGTCACCCATGCCGAAACCAAGCGCGGGCAGATTCACCTTTCCGCCGCTGATCAGTTTGATCAGGTTGTCGTAACGACCACCGCCGGCGATGGCGCGGAATTCACCTTTTTTATCGAAAGCCTCAAAGACAACTCCGGTGTAATAAGCCAGTCCGCGAATGACCTGGTAATCAATTTTCACGAACGCCGCCAAACCGCGCGCGGTCAAGTTATCCACCACCGCCTGCAATTCTGCGGTCGGTTTTCCACCTTTAATAAAATCGTTCACTTCATCAAACGAAATCCCCACCGCCGAAAATTTCTTCCGGCTCTCTTCCGGTGTCTCGCGTTCCAGCTTGTCCACCGCCTGATAAAAATTATAGGCGTCTTCCGGCTTGCCGCCGCGTTGCTGGAAAAATTCCTGCCACGCATTGCGACTGCTCAAGCGGATGACAAAATCTTCCGCCGTCAAACCAAACGCCCGCAACGTGTCAATCAGCAGCCCCAACAATTCTGAATCCGCAGCGGTATCGGTCTCGCCGATGACATCCGCGTTCAATTGAAAATGCTCGCGCAAACGGCCCTTCTGCTGGCGTTCGTAGCGAAAGAGCTGCGGCAGGGCGAACCATTTGATCGGTTTTTTGTAATTCCGTTCATGCGCCGCCACCATGCGCGCCAGGGTCGGCGTCATTTCCGGGCGCAATGAAATGGATCGTTCTCCTTTATCCACAAAGTTGTAAAGCTGCCCGACGATTTCCGCGCCGCTTTTCAGTGTGTAAAGTTCCAGCGGTTCCAGCGGCGGGCCGTCGTATTCGCGAAAGCCATAGCGACGGGCCACCATGCGCCATTTGTCGAAGATATATTGGCGGGCATCCGCGCTCCAGACATCGGGGTGCGGGAGCGGTTCAGGATAAAAATCACGAAATCCGGGCAAACGTTCCATATAAGTCTCTTACAGCAAGACACAAAACTGGGAAATTGAGAATCAAAATATGCGATGGGGGGACAATCCAGCGGTGCCCGCCGTTAAAAAACGACATGGCCCGTGCGGCTCTGGATTCTATTGGAGATCCTGATTAAGGTTGCGGACTCGGCGGAGACGACACAACGGCGGCCGGCGACAATTTCAAAACTGATTCGCGCATTTCCTTGCCGGGCTTGAACTTAACCACCGCCCGCTGCGGAATAGGGACATCAGTTTCCGGCCGGTTTGGATTGCGGCCGATGCGTGCTTTTCGAACTTTAACTTCGAACACACCGAAATTGCGCAGCTCGACCGTCTTCCCCGCGGCCACGGCCTCGGAGATGTAGTCTAGCGTCTTCTGCACAACGATCAGGACTTCCTGTTGAACCAGACCTGTTTCTTCGCTGATGCGTATCACTATATCACGCTTTGTCATAGGTTTGCGTTGGTTGCTCTGGCCAATGCCGGTTCTTGAAAGTCCATAAGCTCTATAGCATTACGCGAACGCGGTCAACATAAAAAACTACCCTCAAACGGGTTAGGTCGCAAATGGCAGAAATCCCTCCCAAAAAATGCCCTAGGGCGGGTCAATTCTCCATCACGTTGATCTCAACTGGTTCGACCTTGATCCCCTGCTTTTCCAGCCATTTGATGGCCGCTTTGATATCCGCCCGTTTGCCGTCCAGTTCCAGGGAAACGATGCCGATTTCATCGGTAACGCTGCATTGCCGGATATTGGTGACGAGAGGAAATTTCTGGGCCAACTGCCAGATGACCGGCGTGGTGATGAGGCGCGGCGGATACATCAGCCAAAGCCGGGTTTGTTGTTCCGGACTGGCGACGGGCTTGGATTTGGATTTCGCTGGCATGGGATTAACCGCCGGCAATGGCGGGGATGATGCTGATTTCGTCGCCGTCTTTGAGGGCGGTATCCTGATTTTGCAGGAAACGAATATCCTCCTCGTTGACATAAACATTCACAAAACGGCGAATGCCGCCGGCCTCGTCCATCAGGCGTTCCTTGATGCCGGGGAACTTGCCTTGGAGTTCGTTGATCGCGCCCGCCACGGTGGTGGCCTCGATGTTGACGAGTTCTTCATCGTTCGTGAGTTTGCGCAAAGGTGTCGGAATTCTGACTTTAACTGACATAATTTTTTCTTTCTTGGATCAGGCGTTGACGAGTGTTTTGTTCTCGGTTTCGAGCAGGGCTTCAAATTCGCGCAAACTCGGCTTGATTTCGCGGGTCGAACCGGTATGCCCGATGATGGCATCCAAAGTTTTCAAGCCGTTGCCGGTGATGCAAAGCACCGCCGAATCATTGGCTGGAATTTTACCACTGGCAATGAGTTTCTTGGCCACGCCCACGGTGACGCCACCGGCAGTTTCGGCAAAAATGCCTTCGTATTCCGCGAGCAGTTTGATGCCTTCGCGGATCTGATCATCGGTCACATCATCCGCCGCGCCGCCGGTTTCTTTCATGATTTTGAGGGCGTAAAAACCATCGGCGGGAGTGCCAATGGCCAGCGACTTGGCGAT